>NZ_KV800261.1:25045-58355 GCF_001810205.1 Pseudomonas sp. HMSC076A11
CGGCGCTGTCCGCCAGCGCCGCGCCGACCCTGGCGGAGCACGCCGGCTGGCGGCTCGGCCTCGGTGCCTGGGCGGCGCTCGCCGCGCTCGCGCTGCTGGCCTGGTGGCTGCAACCCGGCACCCGCCTGCGCCTGCCCGACGCGCAGCCGGGCAGGAGCCTCCTGCGCTATCCGCGGACCTGGCTGCTGGTCCTGTTCTTCGGCCTCGGCACGGCCTGCTACACCTGCGTGCTGGCCTGGCTCGCGCCCTATTACCTGGAGCAGGGCTGGAGCGCCCAGGAATCCGGGCTGCTGCTCGGTTTCCTGACGGCCATGGAGGTGCTCTCCGGGTTGCTCGCGCCGGCCCTGGCCAGCCGCTCGCGGGATCGCCGCCCGGTGCTGGTCGGGCTAACGGCGCTGATGCTGGCCGGCTTCCTCGGCCTCGCCTGGGCGCCGGCCAGCCTGCCGCTGCTCTGGGCGCTGTGTCTGGGACTGGGCATCGGCGGGCTGTTCCCCATGGGCTTGATCGTCTGCCTCGACCACTTCGACGCGCCGCAACGCGCCGGTCAACTGGCTGCCCTGGTACAAGGCGCCGGCTACCTGATCGCCGGGGTCTCGCCATGGATCGCCGGGCTGCTGCGCGACAGCCTCGGCAGCTTCACCGGCGCCTGGCTCGGGCTGGCCACGGTGGCGGCGCTGCTGCTGGGACTGGGCCTGCGCTTCGACCCGCGGCGCTATGCGGCACTGTTCGCCGAGCGGCAGGCGCGAGGTGTCGGCGCCGAAAGCTTGCGCTGAGGAAAGGGACGGGTTCTGATGGCGCTCCCGACGCCGTCAGGACGCCCCGATGCTGATCGCCAACGGCCTGCGCAAGGTCGACATGCAGGACCTGCTGGTCTTCCTCCAGGTCCACCAACGACAGAACCTCGTCGAGGTCGCCGAACACCTGAACCTCAGTCCGTCGACGGTCAGCTACTGCCTGAAGAAGCTGCGCCAGGCCTTCGACGACGAGCTGTTCATCGCCACCCGCGGCGGCATGCAGCCGACCCACAAGAGTCGCGCCATGCTGCCCCACGTGGAGGAAATGCTCGCCCGCATCAACGCCTGTCACGCCGCCCAGGGCAGCTTCGACCCGCGTGGCGAGCCGCGGACCTTTACCCTCTGCGCGCCGGAATACGTCGAGCTGCTGATCCTTCCGGCACTCCTGCGACGGCTCGCCGCCAACGGCCCGAGGATCGGCCTGGACATCCGCCGCCTGGGTCCCGAACTGCCCACCGAAGCATTGCTCGACGGCCAGGTCGACCTGGTCTTCGACTTCGGTCCCGAGTACCACCGACCGGCACCGGAGCTACAGGCGCTCGCCCTGTTCAGCGACGAGCTGCTCTGCGTACAGGATCGTGCCCAGCCGCGCCACGAGCGCCTGGAACTGGACGAGTTCTGCAGGCGCCGCTTCGTCTTCCCGACCCCGCTCGACGCCAGCAACGCCAACCTGGTGGACACGTGGCTGCGACGCCAGGGCCGCAGCCGCGAGGTCGCCGCGCGCGCCAACAGCTACGTCGCCGCCCTGCAACTGCTGTCGGGCAGCGACTTCGTGCTGATGCTGCCACGGCGTATCCATGCACTGCTCGACGATGGCCGCCATCACGCCTGCCTCGCACCGCCCGGGCTGCCGCCGTTCGCCCTGCACCTGTCATGGAGCCGCGCCGCCGAGCAGGACCCGGCGAACCTCTGGCTGCGCGAGCAGGTACTGATCGTCTGCGCCGAGCTGGGTTTGCTCTAGCCTGCGTCATCCTGCACTTCGAGGCTCGCCGCCAGGGAGCGCCAGAGCACTTCGGCGAATACCTGCTGGATGCCGCCGGCCAGGTAGTCGAACATCTGCTGCGCTTCCCGCCACTGGCTGCACACCAGCCAGAGATCCGGCTCGAGGGCGTCCCTGCGCACCTGGTACTCCAGGCAACCCGGCGCCTCCAGCCCCGGTTCGACCAGTTGTTGCAGGCGCAGGCCAAGCCGTTCCGACTGACCATTGCGCGCGCGAATACGGATTACCTGGCTGGCGCTCATGACGGACGCTCCTCCGGGCGAACGAGCGACACCTCAGTGGGCGCCGCGTTCCAGTGGCTTGAGGATCGGGTCGCCCTCCTTGAGCAACTCCCAGACCAGCAACTTGGCCGGCTTCATCGGATCGGGATTGCGTGCCAGCAGGTGCGGCACGTTCGCCGGCTCGTACCAGCTCTGGCCCACCGTGTAGGTCTCCACCGGGCCGCCTTCCAGTTGCGTCTGCACGGTGCCTTCGAGCACGTAGACGAACACCGAGCCGGGATGCACATGGGGCGCGGAGACCTGGCCGGGCTTGAACGACACCGTCAGCATCAACCCACGATGGCCGGGAATCTCGGCCAGGGCCTGGTCGTGCAGGGTTTCCACCTTCTCCGCAACATGGGCGCTGGCCAGCGTCGGCAGCGCGGCGAGCAGCAGGCAGGCGATCGATCGATTGGCCTTCATCGCCGTCCACCTCATTCCGGTTGCATGCCCATGCCGACGCCGAAGCGGTTCCAGGCGTTGATGGCCGAGACCGCCAGGGTCAGTTCGGCGATCTCCTTGTCGTCGAAGTGCTCGCGCAGTTCGTCGAGCAGGCCGTGCGGCAACGCCCCCTGGCTGAGGCGGGCGAGTTGCTCGGTCCAGGCCAGGGCAGCGCGCTCGCGTGGGGTGAAGTAGGGGGTTTCCTGCCAGACGCAGAGCGCTTGCAGACGCTGCTCGGTCTCGCCGGCCTTGCGCGCGTCGTTGGCATGCATGTTCACGCAGTAGGCGCAACCGTTGATCTGCGAAGTGCGCAGGTAGACCAGTTCGATCAACGGGCGCTCCAGGCCGGCCTTGGCCAGGGCCTTTTCCAGGCCGAGCATGGCGGCATAGGCGTCGGGGGAGGCTTTGGCCCATTCGAGGCGGGTGGTCATGGCGAATCTCCTTGGCTGATTGGCAGCCGCGAGAGTGGAAAGCGGCGCGGCATGGGGTAACACTAAGCCTGCCTTTGGCTTCCACGAAGAGCCAATTACCAGAAATACCAGGTAGCCAATTTCGCCATGGAACTGCAACTGATCCTCGACGGCCGCCACGACCTGGTCGGCCAGCTCTATCGCCAGCTGCGCGACGCGATCCTCCATGGTCGCCTGGCCACCGGCGATCGCCTGCCAGCCACGCGCTACCTCGCCGAACGCCTGGAAGTGTCGCGCAAGACCGTCAGCGAAGCCTACGAGCGCCTCGCCAGCGAGGGCTTCCTCGAAGGCCGGGTCGGCAGCGGCACCTTCGTCGCCCGCGGGCCCGCCGGGGAAGCGCCGCCGCAGCGCGCCGACGGTCCGTTGCGGCCGGCCGCGCGCTGGGCACGCATCGAACCGCAGTCCGGTCTGATGGACCAGCGAGCACCGCTCCGCTACAGCTTCGCCGGCGGCACGACCGACAAGCGCCGCTTTCCCTTCGATACCTGGCGTACCTGCGTGCTCCAGGCGCTACGCCTGCAACAGCGCTCGCCGGCGTTCTACAAGGAAACCGAAGGCGACCCCGAGCTGCGCCTGGCGATCTCCCGCTACCTGGCGATCAACCGCGCCGTGCAGTGCGACTGGAACGCCCTGATGGTCACCCAGGGCGCCCAGCAGGGACTCGACCTGCTGGCCCGGGTGATGCTCGACCCCGGCGACCTGGCGGTGGTCGAGGAACCCGGTTATCCGCCGGCCCGCGCCAGCCTGCTGGCCACCGGCGCCGAGGTGCGCGGAGTGCCGGTGGACGCCGAGGGGCTGCGCGTCGACCTGCTGCCGGACAACGCCAAGCTGGTCTACGTCACCCCGTCGCACCAGTTCCCGCTGGGCATGCCGATGAGCCTGGAGCGGCGCCTGCAGTTGCTGGACTGGGCGCAGCGCCACCGGGCGCTGATCATCGAGGACGACTACGACAGCGAGTACCGCTTCGACGGGCGTTCGCTGGAGTCGCTGCGCAGCCTCGACCGGAACGGCCAGGTGGCCTACCTCGGGACCTTTTCCAAGACCCTCTTCCCCGAGCTGCGCCTCGGCTACCTGCTGCCGCCGGCAAGCCTGCGCGAAGCGGTGCTGGCGGCGCGCAAGCTGGTCGACCGGCACAGCGAGACCTTGCAGCAACGCGCCCTCGCGCTGTTCATCCAGCGCGGCGACTTCGCCCGCCATACGCGCCGCCTGCAACGCGAATACGCCCAGCGTCGCGGACGCCTGCTGGAACGCCTGCACGGCGACCTGAGCCCCTGGCTCGAAGCGCTGCCGGCGGTGGCCGGGATCCACCTCGCGGCGCGCTGTCGCGAACCGCTGGATGTGCTGCGCATCGCCCGTCATTTGCGCCAGCAAGGCCTGGAGGTCGGCACCCTGCCGCCCTTCTACGCGGAAACCCCGGCACAGGCCGGCTTCCTCTTCGGCTTCGGCTGCATCGAACGGGACGACATCGACCCGGCGCTGGACCTGTTGCGCGCCGAGCTGCGGCGCTAGGCTCGCTCCCGCCCATCCACGGCCGGCAACTCGGCGGCGTGCGTAGGAGCCGATCTCCCCGGCAAGAGGCTCGATTGCAACCGCGCCCATGCCCAGCGGCGCATGACGCGCCGCGTTATCCGCCCTATGGGACAAAGGCCCGGCGAGGACGGCTCAGGACTGCAGCAGTTTCGCCAGTCGTTCGCCGTCCAGCCCGAGCATGCGGGCAGCCTTGCTCTCGGCCAGTTGCTCCGCGTCGTCCTCGGGCAGGCTGGCGGCCTGGGTCGCCAGGCTGAGGATCAGCTCTTCGCGGGAAAGCACGCCACCGAACTGGTACGCCGCAGCGATCAGCCGGCGCAGCTCCAGCGGCAGCCGCCAACGCGCCCGCAGGGCCGAGCCGAAGCTGGCGCCGAAACGCCCCAGCAGCTCGTCGAGGCGCGCCTCGTCCAGCGCGCCGCCGCCATCGCACCAATCCTGCAATGTCCGCAGCAGCGCCAGGTCGCCCAGGCGATGCAGCAGCCCTGCGGTATAGCAGCGCTCGACGTCCGCGCCGAGGGCGTCGGCCAGTTCCCAAGCGATGTCCGCGCAACGTTGCGAAAGATCCCAGAAGTGCATGGCGCGCTCGGCCAGTAGCGGCTCGCCGAGCTGGATGGCCCGCTGCAGGCTGAAACCGAGCACCAGGTTCAGGCTGTGCCCGAGTCCCAGCCGCCGCAGGGCCTGGCCCAGGGTCTGGCAGGCCGGACCGACGTGCCGGGCGGCGCTGTTGGCGGCGGCGATCAGGCCAGCGGTGATCTGCGGGTCGCGACCGAACTCATCCTCCAGCACGCGCAGCGGATGCTCCTCGGCGCTCAGGCAACGATCGCTGGCGGCACGCACGTCGGCCAGCAACGGCGCCCCCTCCGCGGAGTCGCGCGCACGTTCGAGGAAAGCCTCCAGGTTCTCGCCCGCGTCCCGCTCCGGCAGCGGACAGGCGACCACCTCGTCGCCCTTCAGCAACAACCCTCGCAGGCGTTGCATCAGGTTCTCGGCCTGGAACGGCTTCACCAGGTAGGCGGTCGGCGCCAGTGCCACGGCGGCGCGCACGCTGGCCTGGTCGGCGCGGTCGCTGATCAGGATGAACGGCTGCTCGGCGACCGAGCGGCGCAGGCGCGCTTCGCGCAGCAGCTCGAAGCCATCCACCTGCGGCAGGTTCAGCTCGGCCAGGATCAACGCGAAGCGCCGGCGCCGGCAATGCGCCAGCGCTTCTCCGCCATCGCCGCAGAGGACCAGCCGGGCATCGCAACGCACGCCGAGGACCAGTTGGCCAAGCAAGTCGCGACTCCAGGGGTCCGGGTCGGCAATCAGGATGACGGGGGCCTTTTTCGCGGCACTCATGGCGTTCCTCTTCGAACCTGGCGAACCGAGCGGGACGCACCAGGCATGACAGGCGGGCACGACACGGCCCGCGGGCACACAAGGGTATGACGGACGAACACGGTGCGCCTCTAGGACCTGTCCTAATCGCCACGAACGGAACGACCGGAGGAATGCGGGAGGATTCGTATGCGCCAGGCGCCCAAGGGTAACAGGCGAAAACCGTTCGTCGGGCGTTTCGCGGAAAACCCTGGCAGAAAAAAGAGGCTTCCGTTTCCGTGAAGCCTCTGAAAGAAAGGCCCGCGCGGACGCGCGGGCCTCGGGGGTATCGCTTTGCCGGTGAAGCTTAAGCGAGTTCGTCGAAGCACTCGGCCAGGATGGCCAGGCCCTTCTCCAGTTGCGCGTCGGGGATGGTGACGGGCATGAGGAAGCGGATGACGTTGTAGTAGGTGCCGCAGGAGAGCAGGATCAGGCCCTTCTCGCGCGCACGGACGACGATCTTGCTGACCAGCTCGGCGGCCGGCTTGTGGGTATCGCCGCCCTCGAACAGCTCGATGGCCACCATCGAACCCAGGCCACGAACGTCGCCGATCACCTTGTGCTTGGCCTGGATCTCGCGCAGGCCGGCCTTGAGGCGCTCGCCGACGGCTTGCGAACGTTCCAGCAGCTTCTCTTCCTCGAACACCTTCAGCACGGCCAGTGCCGCGGCGCAGGCGATCGGGCTGCCGGCATAGGTGCCGCCCAGGCCGCCGGGCGCGATGGCGTCCATGATCTCGGCCTTGCCGGCCACGCCGGAGATCGGGAAGCCGCCGCCGACCGACTTGGCGAAGGTGGTCAGGTCAGGAACGATGCCCAGTTGCTCGGTAGCGAAGAAGGTGCCGGTACGGCCGGCGCCGGTCTGCACTTCGTCGGCGATCAGCAGGATGCCGTGCTGGTCGCACAGGGTGCGCAGGCGCTGCATGAAGGACTTGGAGTTGACGTAGAAGCCACCCTCGCCCTGCACCGGCTCGATGATGATCGCGGCGATGTCCTGGGGCTGGGCATCGTTCTTGAAGATGCGCTCGATGCTGGCGATGGAGTCGTCCTCGCTCACGCCGTGCAGCTCGCAGGGCGCCAGGGCGCGGAAGATGCCGCCCGGCATCAGGCCCATGCCGGCGGAGTACGGGACCACCTTGCCGGTCAGGCCCAGGGTCATCATGGTGCGGCCGTGGTACGCGCCGGTGAAGGCGATCACGCCAGCGCGGCCGGTGGCGGCGCGGGCGATCTTGACGGCGTTCTCCACGGCTTCGGAGCCGGAGGTGACCAGCAGGGTCTTCTTCGGGAAGTCGCCCGGCACGCGCTTGGCGATTTCCTCGGCCAGCTCGATGTAGGGTTCGTAGGCCAGCACCTGGAAGCAGGTGTGGGACAGCTTGCCCAGTTGCTCTTGGACCGCGGCGATCACCTTCGGATGCAGGTGGCCGGTGTTCAGCACGGCGATGCCGCCGGCGAAGTCGATGTACTCGCGGCCTTCCACGTCCCAGACGGTGGAGTTCTCGGCGCGCTCGGCGACGACCGGGTGGATCTGGCCCACGCCGCGGGGTACCGCGGCCTGGCGACGCTTCAGCAGGGATTCGTTGGTCTTGCTCATGGCTTCCTCAGTGGCCGCTCATCGGGTCGGCCGGGTCAAAGGATGAAGGCGGGAAGGAAGCTCCCCAAGGCAGCATGCGATGATCGACTGCCTCGGGACTTGCAGGCCCGCCAGGGCTCGGAGCCGCTTCGCGATCGGCGACCGCGTCTCCCGGTTCGTCCGGTGCCACCACCGGCAACGTCGACACCGGACGGCGCAGCTCTTGCCTGCCGTCCGGCCCCTCCGGATGCGTTCCTCGCCGGGCTCAGATACCGCCCAGGCAGAGGTACTTGATCTCGAGGTAGTCCTCGATCCCGTACTTGGAACCTTCGCGGCCCAGGCCCGAGGCCTTGATGCCGCCGAACGGCGCCACTTCGTTGGAGATCAGGCCGGTGTTGATGCCGACCATGCCGTACTCCAGTTGCTCGGCGACGCGGAACACGCGGGCCAGGTCGCGGGCGTAGAAGTAGGACGCCAGGCCGAACTCGGTGTCGTTGGACATGGCGATGACCTCGGCCTCGTCCTTGAAGCGGAACACCGGCGCCAGCGGGCCGAAGGTCTCGTCCTTGGACACCAGGGCGTTCTTCGGCACGTCGACCAGGATGGTCGGCTCGAAGAAGGTGCCGCCGAGGGCGTGCGGCTTGCCGCCGGAAACCACCTTGGCGCCCTTGGAGACCGCGTCGGCGATGTGTTCCTCGACCTTGGCCACGGCCTTGGCGTCGATCAGCGGACCGGTGGTCACGCCGGCTTCCAGGCCGTTGCCGATGTTCAGCTTGGCCACGGCGGCCTTCAGCTTGTCGACGAAGGCGTCGTACACGCCGTCCTGCACGTACAGGCGGTTGGCGCAGACGCAGGTCTGGCCGTTATTGCGGTACTTGGAAATCAGCGCGCCCTCGACGGCGGCGTCCAGGTCGGCGTCGTCGAACACGATGAACGGCGCGTTGCCGCCCAGCTCCAGGGACACCTTCTTGATGTCCTGGGCGCACTCGGCCATCAGTTGGCGGCCGATTTCGGTGGAACCGGTGAAGGTCAGCTTGCGCACGATCGGGTTGCTGGTCAGCTCGCCGCCGACTTCGCCGGCGCTACCGGTGACCACGCTGAACACGCCCTTCGGAATGCCGGCGCGCTCTGCCAGTTCGGCCAGGGCCAGGGCGGAATACGGGGTCTGCGAAGCAGGCTTGAGCACCATGGTGCAGCCGGCGGCCAGGGCCGGGCCCGCCTTGCGGGTGATCATCGCCGAGGGGAAGTTCCACGGCGTGATGGCCGCGGTCACGCCGATCGGCTGCTTGATCACGATGATGCGCTTGTCCGGCTGGTGGCCGGGAATGGTGTCGCCATAGATGCGCTTGGCTTCTTCGCCGAACCATTCGAGGAAGGAGGCGGCGTAGGCGATCTCGCCCTTGGCCTCGGCCAGCGGCTTGCCCTGCTCGATGGTCATCAGGCGGGCCAGGTCGTCCTGGTTCTCGATCATCAGGTCGAACCAGCGGCGCAGCTTGTTGGCGCGCTCCTTGGCGGTCAGCGCGCGCCAGGCCGGCAGGGCCTTGTCGGCAGCCTCGATGGCGCGGCGGGTCTCGGCGGCGCCCATCTTCGGCACGCTGCCGATGATCTCGCCGGTGGCCGGGTTGTTCACCTTGATGGTCTGGCCGTTGTCGGCATCCACCCAGGCGCCATCGACGTAGGCTTGTTGACGGAACAGCTTGGCATCTTTGAGTTGCATGACCTGTCTCCTTCGAGGAATGCCGTGAGCAGCGGGTCTACCTCGACTACCCCGCGTGCCTGGTTGTCTGGTTCGGTTGTAACCGGAAAGTGTTGCCTGCTGGTTATTCGAAAGGGCCAGCGCCCCGGTGTTCCATTTCCTGCGCCCTGTGCCAGCGGCGTCGCCGTTACCGGCCGGCCACCGTGCGCAACGGGCGGACGCGGACGAACGCGACCGCCGACAGGCGTCGGGGAGGATACGAAAGACTCGTGCGGGAAAGGGATTGCGGACGAAACGCCACGCCGGCACCACGGCGGCCCGGCAGCGCGAAAGGCCGGACGAGCGACGGGCAGGTCAGAAAGAGGTCATTCCAGGGGCACGCGGCCGGCTGAACTGATGCCAATTCCCCGGTCTCCTGTTGTTGTGGCTTTGGGGGCGTTTGAAATCTCAAACGAATCCTAGGGCCACCACTGACAAAGGGCAATACCCCGTTCGATAAAATCAACGAAAGTCGGAAAATTCTGCTGCTTTGCTGAGCACATCCTCGACGGACGGTCGTTTTCGTTCGAAATCACGAACGTACGCACATGGAATGGACTCCCGCCGACGAGATGCGTATGATTGCGGCCTGCCGCGCGAGCCGCGGCGCTGCATCCGTAGCTCAGCTGGATAGAGTACTGCCCTCCGAAGGCAGGGGTCGTGGGTTCGAATCCCGCCGGATGCGCCATCTTCCAGAAGCCCGCCTTGTGCGGGCTTTTTGCTTTCAGACCTGCCTCACCGCCACCCGCTCCGCCGAGCAGCGCCTGTCCCTCGCCGCGAGACCAGAGCAACCGATCCTGTCCGGCCGGGAATGGCACTCAATGCCGGGGCCAGATGGAGGGTCGATCGGCGGATAGTTCCTCGGGGCTGGCCGTTTCACGTCTATAGTTCTGCATGCTCGGATGCCGTTCCTACCAGGACTCCCACAGGAGCAACAGGATGCGCTCATGGCATGGCGTAGTCACGAAAATCGCCAAGCAAGGCAAGGGCGCCGTGGTCAAGAATCGACTCGGCCCGGAAGAGCTTCTGGTGCCCTTCACAGTGAGTACGCTCGTCGAGGTCGACCTGGACGCAAGGATCTACGGAACGGATGTGGACGACACGCCCTGGGCGGAGGGCGACGAACGAAAGGAGGTGCTGGTCGGTACCGAAGTAGAACTGCTGACCGATACGGATACCTTTCCTACCCATGCGTCCCAGGTGCTCAGCGCCAATTTCCGTTTCGCCCTCGACATCGTCAAGGGAGGGCTCAGCGGCCCGGTCAGGAAAGGGGCGGTCCTGGTCATCTACCACGACTTCCAGCAGGAGATCCGGAGAGGCGACTCCGGCAGCGCCTTCGCGGAGGCGGTCGTCGCCTATGCGCGGAACAAGCTCTACAAGCCGGCCTTCGCGATCAAGGCAGATACCAACTACGCCCAGTTGGTTCGGGATCTAGGCAAGGTTGCCGCGGAGAGCGGCGAACAGTACTTCATCGATACGATCCTCATCGCCACCCACGGCACGGCTGGCCAACTCTGGCTGGGCAACCCCCACGGCGAGAGCACCGCGGACGTCATGGCCCGGCGTGTCCAGGGCAAGCAGTTCGTCGAGCCCCAGGCCTTTGGTGCGACCCTTCTCGAACTGTTCGGCAAGGAACTGGCCATCGCCCTCTACGGGTGCGACTTCGCCGGGGACGAGGACGGAGAAGCGGCGGCCCTCGAGCTGCGCATCGCCGCCAACGCGAGAGCGGTCTACGCCGGCAAGGGCACGGTGTATCTCAATGCCAGCAAAGAGGGTCGTTCCACGGTGACCTGCAGCAAGGCGATGGTGGTCTACCGGACCGACAAGATCGAGGTACTGGGTGGAAACCAGGTACCGGTATTCGATATCTGAGGCCCCGCCCCGCACTGTCATTGCCGATTGACCAGGATCTTCGGCCCCAGACGCTCCGCCTCGCCCCTGGCCTTTTCCCTGGGGAGAGCCTTAAGATCGGGAGTCCGCACTGGGGCGGACCTTCTCTTCCTGCGGGTGGTTTCTCCGGATGCTTCCAGACAGCATGGTGGGTAGCAGCGCGCGGCGCCTTCGTTTGCGGCGGACGCGCGGGCGTGTCGGGCTCGGCCTGGTGGCCGGGCTGTCGGTACTGGCAGGCATGACCGACGCCATCGGTTTCCTCGCCACCGGCGACTTCGTTTCCTTCATGAGCGGCAACACCACGCGCCTGGCGGTATCGCTGGGCGAGGGCGACTTCGGCGGGCTGGTGCGGCTGAGCGTCGCCCTGGCCAGTTTCGTCGTCGGCAACGCGCTGGGAGTGATACTGGCGCGCTTCAGCGGGCGCCGGGCGGCGCCGATCCTGGTCTGCTGCGCGATGCTGCTGGCGTTGTCGGCGGTCTGGCCATTCGACTGGAACGTGCCGGCGCTGGTCGCCGCGATCCTCGCCATGGGCATGCTCAACGCCGTGGTCGAGCAGGTCAACGGCCTGCCCATCGGCCTGACCTACGTCACCGGCGCCCTCTCCCGCTTCGGCCGCGGCCTCGGCCGCTGGCTGCTGGGCGAGCGGCGCAACGGCTGGCGGGTGCAACTGGTGCCCTGGAGCGGCATGTGCGTCGGCGCGGTGCTCGGCGCCCTACTGGAACAGCAACTGGGCCTCGCGGCGATGGCGGCGAGCGCAGCGCTGGCGGCTCTTCTCGCGTTGCTGGCACTGGTGATTCCGCGGCCATGGCAGATGGACTATATGGTGCGTTGAGCGGCCACTGCGGGGTTTGCCGCGTGCCACGACGGCCCGACGAATCCCGGAACGGAGCGCAGCACTTCTTGACCTCGCCTGGAACCATTCAATAGGATGCGTGCACACGCACTTATATGGAATGGCGAGCCGATGAACCGCAGCGCCCTGGATTTCCGCCACTTCGTCGACCACCTGCGTCGCCAGGGTGACCTGGTGGACGTGCACACCGAGGTCGACGCCAACCTGGAGATCGGCGCCATCACCCGCCGGGTCTACGAACGCCGCGCACCCGCCCCGCTGTTCCACAACATCCGCGACAGCCTGCCCGGCGCGCGGGTACTGGGCGCGCCGGCCGGCCTGCGCGCCGACAGGGCCCGCGCCCATTCGCGCCTGGCGCTGCATTTCGGCCTGCCGGAACACAGCGGGCCGCGGGACATCGTGGCCATGCTGCGCGCCGCGATGCGCGCGGAACCGATCGCGCCGCGCCGGCTGGAGCGCGGGCCGGTGCAGGAAAACGTCTGGCTCGGCGAGCAGGTGGACCTGACCCGCTTCCCGGTCCCCTTGCTCCATGAGCAGGACGGCGGCCGCTATTTCGGCACCTACGGTTTCCACGTGGTACAGACGCCGGACGGCAGTTGGGACAGCTGGTCGGTGGGCCGGCTGATGCTGGTGGATCGCAACACCCTGGCGGGTCCGACCATTCCCACCCAGCACATCGGCATCATCCGCGAGCAGTGGCGCCGCCAGGGCAAGCCAACGCCCTGGGCGATGGCCCTCGGCGCACCGCCGGCGGCACTCGCGGCGGCCGGCATGCCGTTGCCGGAGGGGGTCAGCGAAGCCGGCTACGTAGGCGCCCTGGTCGGCGAGCCGGTGGAGGTGGTGCGCACGCAGACCAACGGCCTGTGGGTTCCGGCCAATGCCGAGATCGTCCTGGAGGGCGAGATCAGCCTCGACGAAACCGCGCTGGAAGGCCCGATGGGCGAATACCACGGCTATTCCTTCCCCACCGGCAAGCCGCAGCCGCTGTTCCACGTCCATGCGCTGAGCTTCCGCGACCAGCCGATCCTGCCGATCTGCGTCGCCGGCACGCCACCGGAGGAAAACCACACCATCTGGGGCACCATGATTTCCGCGCAACTGCTGGACGTGGCGCAGAACGCCGGACTGCCGGTGGACATGGTCTGGTGCTCCTACGAGGCGGCGACCTGCTGGGCCGTGCTGTCGATCGACGTACAGCGCCTGGCGGCCCTGGGCACCGACGCCGCGGCCTTCGCCGCACGGGTCGCCGAGACCGTCTTCGGCTCGCATGCCGGACACCTGGTGCCGAAGCTGATCCTGGTCGGCAACGACATCGACGTCACCGAGATCGACCAGGTGGTATGGGCGCTGGCGACCCGCGCGCATCCGCTGCACGACCATTTCGCCTTCCCGCAGATCCGTGACTTCCCGATGGTTCCCTACCTCGATGCCGAGGACAAGGCACGAGGCAGCGGCGGTCGGCTGGTGATCAACTGCCTGTACCCGGAACAGTTCGCCGGGCAAATGCGTGCCGCTACGGCGTCGTTCCGCCACGCCTATCCGACGGCGCTGCGCAGGCGAGTCGAAGAACGCTGGAGCGACTACGGATTCGGCGACGCCTGAGCGCTACAATCCCCGCCCTGGCGAAAGAGGATCGAGGAAGGTGACCGGGCCAATGACCGAGACGAACGCACTGGGGCTGCCCCAAGGCCCGCTGTACCTGATGACGGAGATCGTCCGCCAGCGCGAACGGCAACTCACCGCCCTGCTTGCCCCTCTCGAACTGGGGCTGCATGAATGGCGTGCGTTGCGGATCATCCACGCCTTCGACGGTGACGTGCCGATGAGCGTGCTCATCGAGCACTCACAGACCGACCGCACTGCGCTGGGCCGGACCATCGAACGGCTGGTGCGGCGCGGCTGGGTCAGCCGCCTGCCGGATCCGGACGACGGGCGCGCCGTGCTGGTGCGCCGCAGCCCGCGGCACAGGCGGTGTTCGAGCAGGCCCTGGCACAGGTCGCAGGGCTCGACGAAAGGCTGCTGGCGGGTCTCGGCGCCGGCCCGGAAGAAGAGGCGCTGACCCTCGTCCTGGGCAAGTTGCTGCGGGCCTTCGACGGGCTTTCCCGCGTGAGGCAATAGCCTTTCGAGGGCATCTCCGGGTTTGCGAAGCAACTCTCATCCCGGTCATGGACTGTCCATCCGGCCCCTATTTGCTGGCCGATTGATAGCATGGGCGGCCTTCGCAAGCCCATTCGACCCGCAATGCCACGACACCCGCACACCACCCTGCTCCTCTGCCTTTGCCTGACCCTGCCCGGTTGCGAGAGCGGCCGCAGCTACAGCCTTTCCGAAGGCGCGCCTGTCACAGGCATCCGCATCCAGCGCGACGACCGCTCGCCGTTGCAGCGCCTGCGGGACTGCGAACGCCAGGGTTGCAGCGAGCGGCAGAAGATCGACCCGTTCACCCCCGATCCTGACTACCTGCGCGCGGAAGGCCACTTCCCGCTGCCCTGGTAAGCTTCCCTCTTCGCCCGTTCCCGACGGGCTTTTTTCCGTTCCCGACAGATACCCTCAGCTGCCCTCAGCGCTTTCCTACGCACCAAGAAGGAAAGCCTCTCGCCTCTCTCGGAACGAGCCGATTTCTCGGCAGTCGCCGTTCGCATTCCATTGGTCACCCAACGGCAACCAGGATCAGCCATCACTGGTCTGCCCTCGCATGGAAACGGCCGCGCCCCCGGCGCCCCATGTCCGGCCCCACCCGCTAAGTCCAGAGGACCGAAGATGAACGACTACATCGCCCGGCTGCGCGAGAAATACGACGCCCATTTCGGTTGTGCGCCCGCCATGACCCTGGATTGCCGGGACTTCTGGAGACACTGCGTAGCGGTGCCGGAAATGGCGGTCTTCGCTTATCGCCTGGAAAGCACCCGGCGGCCGCACCATGTGGTGATCACTGCCGGGATGAGCCAGGCACCGATGCATTTCGCGCCCTACATGGGCAAGGCGCGCTGGTCCGCCGAGCTGATCTGCTATCTCGACGAACTGGGCGGCGATGACCTGCGCCACCTGCAATGGCTCGCCGGCCTGCCATTCCACGAGCGCCTCGCCCTGGGACATGGACATGCGGTGGCGTTCGGCTTCCCGCTCTACGAGCAGAGCCTGCTGCGGCACTTCCTTCTCCTCCCGGCGCCGCTGGAGGAGGATGCCTCCCTGTTCGACGGCTTCGCCCTGTCGGCGCATCCGGTCGACCTGCTGTGGGTCGTGCCGTTGACCGAGCAGGAATACCAGGTGAACGTCAAGGAACACCTCGAGGGCATCGCCAGGCTGCTGACCGACGCCGGCCACCCGCTCAGCCTCGACCGGCACCGCCATTGCTACGTCACCGGCCAGTCGCCGGAAGGGCTCGCACGGGTGCTGCACTAGCCCCGCAGGGAAAGACTAATAGCGCGGGCCCTACCTTCGTCGGGAAAGCGATGATGACGTTTTTCAATCGGTTCGATGCCGTTTTCCCCGCTTGCCGATCCGCTCGCCGTCTACGATTCTTGCTGGACGTGAGAACGGCTCCGGAGGGGCGCGTATGAAAACCGTGGCACAACTGTTGAACGCCAAGCAGAACCAGCAGGTGTACACCATCGGGGCGGACGAGATGGTGCTCGACGCCCTGCGCCTGATGGCGGAAAAGAACATCGGCGCGCTGCTGGTGGTGAACCATGGCGAGGTGGTAGGGGTGGTCAGCGAGCGCGACTATGCGCGCAAGATGGTCCTCAAGGGCCGTTCGTCCATCGGTACGCCGATCAGCGCGATCATGAGCGCGCCGGTGGTCAGCGTGGACTCGAAGCAGAGCGTCGACACCTGCATGAACCTGATGACCGATCGCCACCTGCGCCACCTGCCGGTCGTGGAAGACGGCCAGTTGCTCGGCCTGCTGTCCATCGGCGACCTGGTCAAGGCGGCGATCGCCGAGCAGGCCGAGCTGATCCAGCAACTGGAACAGTACATCCGCGGCGACTGAAGCGTACATGCCGGCCCTGCCCTTTTCCCGCCGGCTCACGCGATAATCCGCGGCTGTTCCCGTTGCGAGCCGCCGCCATGTCCTCTCCGCCGAAGATCCGCCGCTACATTCCCGCCGACCGCGATGCCACCCTCGCCATCTGGCTGGAGGCCTCGCGCGTCGGCCACGGTTTCCTCGGCGAAGCCGAGTTGCAGAAGCAGAAGGCACTGGTTCGCGATCATTATCTGGATGCCTCGGAAACCTGGCTGGCGCTGGACGGCGATACGCCGCTGGGCTTCATCGGCCTGCTCGATGCCTTCATCGGCGGCCTGTTCGTCGCCCCGACGGCCCACGGGCGCGGGATCGGCCGGCAACTGGTGGAGCACGCGGCAACCCTGAAGGGCGCGCTGGAGGTCGAGGTCTACGCCGCCAACCGCGAGGCGCTGGGGTTCTACGCGCGCTGCGGCTTCGTCGAGAGCGGCCGACGCCCGCGCGACGACGAGGGGCGCGCGCTGGAGATCGTCCAGTTGCGCCGCGAACACTAGTCGCCCTTGCGGAAAACGCTCGGCGAGACGCCGCTCAGGCGCTTGAAGAAACGGGTGAAGTAGGCCGGCTCGCTGAAGCCGAGGCGGTCGGCGATCTCGTTCACCGTCATCGCCGTGTAGACCAGGTCGCGCTTGGCCTCCAGCAGCAGGCGCTGGTGCACGATGCCCAGTGCGGTCTGCCCGCTGAGGCGGCGCGCCACGCCGTTCAGGTGTGCCGGGGAGATGCCCAGGCGACGCGCGTACTCGTCGATTCCCAGGTGCTCGCGGAAATGCCGCTCGACCAGTTGCGAAAAGG
The DNA here is from genome assembly GCF_001810205.1 of Pseudomonas sp. HMSC076A11. Classification (NCBI taxonomy): domain Bacteria; kingdom Pseudomonadati; phylum Pseudomonadota; class Gammaproteobacteria; order Pseudomonadales; family Pseudomonadaceae; genus Pseudomonas; species Pseudomonas sp. HMSC076A11. The sequence goes on from NZ_KV800261.1 coordinate 41,746, forward strand.
CCGATAGGTATTCCTGACCGCGACCCGGCCGTGCCTCCGCCCGCCGGACCATCACCTGCCGCCCCAGCCACACCGCCAGCACGCCGATCAGCGACTGCAACAACAGCTCGCGCGCCGGCGCAGCGCCGGCGTACTCGCCATCTATGGCGTCGAACAGCGTGTCGATATAGCGCCGGTCCGCGCCCACCGGGTACAGCCCCGGCGCTTCCAGCGCCTGGCGCTGCGCGCCGAGGTGCGCCTGCAAGCGGGCCAGCAACGGTGCGGCGAGTGTCAGTACGTAGCCGTCGATGCGCTCGGAGAACTGGAAGCCATGGATGCACAACGGCGGTACGAACTGGATGGAAGGCTGCTCGACGCGAGTCGGCTCGCCCTCGACCTGGAGCTGCGCCCAGCCCTTGCGCACGTAGAGCAACTGAGCGAGATCGGCGTGCCGGTGCGGCTTGATCTCCCAGTCGTGCAGGCGACTGCGGGCGGGGATCGACTCGCAGTGCAGCAGGTCCGGGGTCGGCCATTCGAGGGGCGCGCCGTAGAGCTTGAACACCGGGACGTCGCGGATGGAATCCGTCATCGAGCCCTCCGAGCGAAATGGCCGATTGCCGAACAGAGTTTATAAAAGTCCAGAAATAGATCGGCAATTTGCCTTCTATAGCACCCCACGGCAAACAAAAATACAGCCACCTCCAGACAAGATCAGCGCCGGCGCATGCGCCGCCGGCCAGCCATAACAGCGAGAGGGCTATCCGCAATGAAGACTCAAGTCGCCATCATCGGCGCCGGTCCGTCCGGCCTCCTGCTCGGCCAGTTGCTGCACAAGGCCGGCATCGACAACGTGATCCTCGAACGCCAGACCCCGGACTACGTGCTCGGCCGCATCCGCGCCGGCGTGCTGGAACAGGGTATGGTCGACCTGCTGCGCGAGGCCGGCGTCGACCGGCGCATGGCGCGCGACGGGCTGGTCCACGAAGGCGTGGAGATCGCCTTCGCCGGGCAGCGCCGGCGCATCGACCTGAAGCGCCTGAGCGGCGGCAAGACGGTGACGGTCTACGGCCAGACCGAGGTCACCCGCGACCTCATGGAGGCCCGCGAAGCCTGCGGCGCCACTACCGTCTACCAGGCCGCCGAGGTGCGCCTGCACGACCTGCAAGGTGAGCGCCCCTACGTGACCTTCGAACGCGACGGCGAACGGCTGCGCCTGGATTGCGACTACATCGCCGGCTGCGATGGCTTCCACGGCATCTCGCGGCAATCGATCCCGGCGGAGCGGCTGAAGGTCTTCGAGCGGGTCTATCCGTTCGGCTGGCTCGGCCTGCTCGCCGACACCCCGCCGGTCAGCCACGAACTGATCTACGCCAACCATCCGCGCGGCTTCGCCCTGTGCAGCCAGCGTTCGGCGACCCGCAGCCGCTACTACGTACAGGTGCCATTGACAGAGAAGGTCGAGGACTGGTCCGACGAGCGCTTCTGGACGGAACTGAAGGCGCGCCTCCCGGCCGAGGTGGCGGAGAAACTGGTGACCGGTCCTTCGCTGGAGAAGAGCATCGCGCCGCTGCGCAGCTTCGTGGTCGAGCCGATGCAGCATGGCCGGCTGTTCCTCGCCGGCGACGCCGCGCACATCGTGCCGCCCACCGGCGCCAAGGGACTGAACCTGGCGGCCAGCGACGTCAGCACGCTCTACCGGCTGCTGCTGAAGGCCTACCGCGAAGGGCGGGGCGAACTGCTGGAACGCTACTCGGCAATCTGCCTGCGGCGGATCTGGAAGGCCGAACGCTTCTCCTGGTGGATGACTTCGGTGCTGCATCGCTTCCCCGACACCGACGCGTTCAGCCAGCGCATCCAGCAGACCGAACTGGAGTACTACCTGGGCTCCGAGGCGGGCCTGGCGACCATCGCCGAGAACTATGTCGGCCTGCCCTACGAGGAAATCGAGTAGGCCGCGCCACCCCGGCGCAACGCCGGGGCACCATTCCCAAGGCGGCACGCAACGTTGGCGCAGGCGAATATCGACGAAAGACGACCCTCGGATCGATATTCCCCGGCACCTGTCCTACCCCAGGCGCAGTATGATGCCCGCTGCCTTCGCGTTCCGTCCGCCCCAGGTGCCGTCTTGTCCGATCTCGCCCAGAACCCGCCCGCCGTCCGTACCGTCCTCGCCGGCCTGATGCTGTCGATCTTCCTCAGCGCCCTCGACCAGACCATCGTCGCCGTCTCCCTGCCGGCGATCTCGGCCGACTTCGCCGACCTCGACCTGCTGGCCTGGGTGATCTCGGCCTACATGGTGGCGATGACCGTATCGATGCCGATCTACGGCAAGCTCGGCGACCTCTACGGCCGCCGCCGTCTGATGCTCTTCGCCATCGTCGTGTTCACCGCCGCCTCGCTGCTTTGCGGGCTCGCGCAGAGCATGGGCCAACTGGTGCTGGCGCGAGTGCTGCAAGGGGTCGGCGCGGGCGGGCTGATGGCGGTGAGCCAGGCGATCATCGGCGACATCGTCCCGCCGCGCGAGCGCGGCCGCTACCAGGGTTACTTCAGCAGCATGTACGCCATCGCCAGCGTCGCCGGCCCGGTGCTCGGGGGCCTGCTCACCGAGTACCTGTCGTGGCGCTGGGTATTCTGGATCAACCTGCCGATCGGCCTTCTCGCGCTGGCCATCTCGCGGCGAACCCTGGTCGGCCTGCCGGTGCCGCGCCGGCAACCGGTGATCGACTACCTGGGCATCGTGCTGATGGTGGTGGGCCTCACCGCGCTGCTCCTGGCCATCACCCAGATCGGCCAGGGCGCAGCCTGGAGCGACCCTGCGCTGCTCGGCCTGTTCGCCCTGGCGGCGCTCGCCCTGCTGCTGTTCGTCGCCCAGGAGCGGCGCTTCCGCGAACCGCTGGTGCCGATGCAACTGTTCGCCGTCCGCGCCGCCACCCTCAGTTGGCTGGTTGCGTTCTTCGCCAGCTTCCAGGCCATCTCGCTGACCGTGCTGGTACCGCTGCGCTACCAGAGCGTTACCGGCGCCGGCGCCGACAGCGCCGCGCTGCATCTGCTGCCGCTGGTCATGGGTCTGCCGCTGGGCGCGTACTGCTGCGGGCGGCTGACCGCCAGCCTGGGACGCTACAAGCCGCTGATCCTGCTCGGCGCCGTCCTGTTGCCCTGCGGCATCGCCGGCCTGGCCCTGGTCCCGGTCGGCGACCACTGGCTGTCCGGGCTGTGCATGCTGCTCACCGGGATCGCCATCGGTACCCAGTTCCCGACCAGCCTGGTGGCCGCGCAGAACGCCGTGGAGCAACGCCACATCGGCGTCGCCACCAGCAACGCGACGTTGTTCCGCTCCCTCGGCGGGGCGGTCGGGGTGGCGCTGATGTCGGCGATCCTGCTGGCCCTGCTCAAGCACCTGCGGATCGGCGGCGGGCTCGACCAGGGCTTTTCCGAGAGCGCCCTGCTGAGCAGCCTGGACGCCGCCAGCGGGCCGGCCCGGGTGATCCTCCAGCATGTCCTCGCGGATGCCTTCAAGGTGCTCTTCCTGGTCAACGCGGCGGTGGCGCTGCTCGGCCTGGCGGTGGCCTCGGCACTGCCCGACATGACCCTGCGCGGCCGCGGCGCGACGCAACCGACGGCAGGCGAGTGAGCGGACGCCGATAATCGAACGCTTTCGTCCCGTCGGCGACGGCGTCCGGTTTACAAAAGTAACCGTTCGGTACATTTTCCCGGCATCGATGACATCATTGCTGTGGAGGCTGCGCCATGACGCGCACGGTACTGGTCCTGAACGGCCCCAACCTGAATCTGCTCGGCACCCGCGAGCCACAGACCTACGGCCGGCAGACCCTGGGCGAAATCGCCGACGAATGCGCGGCCTTCGCCGAGACGCGCGGCTTCGCCGTGGACTTCCGCCAGACCAACCAGGAAGGCCAACTGCTCGACTGGATCCACCAGGCCCGCGGCCGGGTCGCCGGCATCGTCATCAACCCCGCCGCCTGGACCCACACCTCGGTGGCGCTGCGCGACGCCCTGGCCGCGGTGGAACTGCCGGTGGTCGAAGTGCACCTGTCCAACGTCCACCAGCGCGAAGCGTTCCGCCACCACTCCTACGTCTCGCCGGTGGCGCTGGGAGTGATCTGCGGATTCGGCAGCCTCGGCTACCGCCTGGCCCTGGAACATTTCGCCGAGCGTTTCGAGGCGGCCGCATGAGCGCGCCGCGATCGGTTCTCGCCGGCCTGATCGGTGCCGGCATCCAGGCGTCGCGGACCCCTGCCCTGCACGAGCGCGAGGGCGACGCCCAGGGCATCCGCTATCTGTACCGGCTGATCGATCTCGACCCGCTGGGCAAGTCGGCGGACGACCTGGAGTTCCTGCTCGCCGCCGCCAGCGACCTCGGCTTCACCGGGCTGAACGTCACCTTCCCCTGCAAGCAGGCGATCATCCCCCTGCTCGACGACCTCTCCGCCGAGGCACGCGGCATCGGCGCGGTGAACACCGTGGTGCTGCGCGATGGCCGGCGCATCGGCCACAACACCGACTGCCTGGGCTTCGCCGAGGGCTTTCGGCGCGGCCTGGCCGGCGCGCCGCGCCAGCGCGTGGTGCAGATGGGCGCGGGCGGCGCCGGCGCGGCAGTGGCCCATGCGCTGCTCGCCGAGGGCGTCGAGCGGCTGGTCCTGTTCGACGTCGACCCGGCGCGGGCCCAGGCCCTCGCGGACAACCTCAACCAGCACTTCGGCGCGCCACGAGCGCTCGCCGGCAGCGACCTGGCCGGCGCCCTGGGCGACGCCCAGGGATTGGTCAACACCACCCCGGTGGGCATGGCCAAGCTACCCGGCATGCCGGTGCCGGCGGAACTGTTGCGCGCCGACCTGTGGGTCGCCGAGGTGATCTACTTTCCGCTGGAAACCGAGCTGCTGCGCCAGGCCCGCGCCCTCGGCTGCCGCACACTGGACGGCGGCACCATGGCGGTGTTCCAGGCGGTGAAGGCATTCGAACTGTTCAGCGGGGTGGCGGCCGACGCCGCGCGCATGCAGGCGCACTTCGCCAGCCTGGGCGACTGAATGGCGCCCCTCTCCCGCCAAGGGGAGAGGGGACCGGAGTCAGGCACGGATGTAGCGCAATACCGCCTCGCCAATCATCCGCCGGTGCCGCTGGCGAACCTCGGCGTCGTGCAGGTCGGTGCGAAAGATCCGCGACACGGTGTAGCGATTGGACACCCGGTAGAAGCAGAACGAACTGATCAGCATGTGCACGTCGAGCGCCTCCAGCCCGGCGCGGAACACCCCTTCCGCTTCGCCGCGGCGGAGAATCTCGGCGATGCTCTGGACGATCGAGCTGTTGACGCTCTGCACCAGTTCGCTGCTGGCGATGTGCTCGCCCTTGTGGATGTTCTCGATGCTGATGATGCGCACGAAATCCACATGCCGGTCGTGGTAGTCGAAGCTGAACTCCACCAGCTTCTCCATCGCCTTGGCCGGCGGCAGCGCGCCCAGCCGCAGGGTGCCCTCGATACCGCGGATGTCGCTGTAGAGCTTCTCCAGCACGGCCTGGTAGAGCTGCTCCTTGCTGCCGAAGTAGTAATAGATCATCCGCTTCGAGGTATGCGTGCGCTCGGCGATGGCGTCCACCCGCGCACCCGAGAGGCCCTGGGCGACGAACTCGTCGATGGCGGCGCGGAGGATGTCCTGGCGGGTCTTCTCGGGATTGTTCTTGCGTCCCTTGCCGCGCGGAGCGGATTCCTCCACGACGGCGGGATCAGGCTTGGACATCGGTGACTCACTCGTGGCCGGCGGGAATTGCGGCCGATTATGCGGGGCCCGCCCGGCTGTAGGAAGAGCACCTGCCGGAGCCCCGACAATTCTCACAGCTTGACCCGGCGCACACCCCGCCGCGCTTGCGCCATCGCCGCCAGGCGCACCGGCACGTTGGCCGCGCCGTAGCCGGCGTAGCCGTGGCGGCGCTGGAGGATCTCGAAGAAGAAGCGCTCCTCGAACGGCTCGGTGAACACATGGAACAGCTCGCCGCCCTGGGCGTCGCGGTCGTAGAGGACGTTGTAGTAGGCCAGTTCGCTGAGGAACTCGTCGTCGAAGTCGAAGCGCGCGGCGAGGTCGTCGTAATAGTTCAGCGGGATTTCCAGCAGTGCGACCCCGGCCTCCTTGGCCTGGGCCACGGCGGCGAAGATGTCGGCGCAATCGAAGGCGATGTGGTGCACGCCGGAACCGCGATAGCTGGACAGCGAACGGGCGATGGCGGTGTTGCGGTCCTCGGAAATGTTCAGCGGCAGGCGCACGCTGCCGCAGGGGCTACGCACGGCGCGACTGGTGACCAGGCCATAGGGGTCGGGCAGCACCACCTCGTCATCGGCGCCGAAGTCGAACAGGCTCTTGTAGAACAGCACCCAGCTGTCCAGGCCTTCGGCGGGCAGCGCCAGGGCCACGTGGTCGACGCGCCGCAGGCCGAGGCCGGAGGTGTCGGCGTCGTTCGTCACGAAGTCGCTGTCGTAGATGCTGCGGCCCTCGGTGTGCCGCTCGACCAGATACAGCAGGCTGCCGTCGAGGGCGCGCACCGCCGGGATTTCCCGCTCGTTGGGGCCGAGCAGTCCGCGGTACGGCTGGCCTCCGTACGCACGAGCGCGCTCCAGCGCCTGGCCGGCGTCACGCACGCGCAGCGCGGTGGCGCACAAGGACGGTCCGTGGGCCTCGAAGAAACCGTGGGCGAAGGAATAGGGCTCGGCGTTCAGTACCAGGTTGATGTCGCCCTGGCGCAACAGGCTGACATTCTTCGAACGGTGCTCGCCGGCCCTGGCGAAGCCCAGTCGCTGCAACCACTGGCCAAGGCGCGCGCTGAGCGTCTCGTCGACGGCGAACTCGAGGAACTCGATGCCGTCGCAGAGGCTCGCCGGCGGCGGCGCGAACAGCTCGTCCACCGCCACGTGCGGCGTCTGGCGTTGCAGGTGCTCGCGGGTCTTCTCCTCGAGGTAGAGCAGCGAGCGCAGGCCGTCGACGGCGTTGGCGCGGGTCGGCGCGGCGCGGAAGCCGTCGTTGAAGACCTCCAGCGACAGCGGACCGCGATAGCCGGACGCGACGACCGGCGCGAGGAAGCCTGCCAGGTCGAAGCCGCCCTGACCCGGGAAGCAGCGGAAGTGCCGGCTCCATTCCAGCACGTCCATTGCCAGCAAGGGCGCGTCGGCCATCTGCACGAAGAAGATCTTTTCCCCCGGAAGATCGGCGATGCCGCGGGGATCGCCGTCCAGCGAGAGGGTGTGGAAGCTGTCGAGGATCAGCCCGAGGTTCGCCTGGTCGGCCCGCCGCACCAGGTCCCAGGCCTGCTCCCAGGTGTTCACCTGGCGCCCCCAGGCCAGCGCCTCGTAGCCGATGCGCAGGCCGCGGACGGCGGCGCGCTCGGCCAGCTGCCGGAGGTCATCGGCCAGCAGCGCCGGTTCGCCGAGGGCATCGGCAGCGACGTTGCTGCACACCAGCACCAGGTCGGTGCCGAGTTCCTGCATCAGGTCGAACTTGCGTTCGGCGCGCTCCAGGTTTCGCTCCAGGCGTTCCCGGCGGCAGCCCTCGAAGTCGCGGAACGGCTGGAATAGCAGGATCTCCAGGTCCAGGTCGGCACACAGCCGGCGTACGTCGCGCGGGCTGCCGTCGTAATGAAGCAGGTCGTTCTCGAAGATTTCCACCCCGTCGAAACCGGCGGCGGCGATGGCCTCGAGCTTTTCCGGCAGGGTGCCGCTCAGGGATACGGTGGCGATCGAACGCTGCATGCTTCGACTCCTCAATGCGCCCTACGGCGCCTGGCGCCGCGCGAGGGCCGGCGGCGGAACGGCGGAGGCGCGGATAGCCCGCGCGGGATGCGCCGGGAAGCCACTTCGGGTCGCTGAGACCGCTCGCCCGGCAAGCCGATTATTGGTTTGCGCCAACTGACGGGCAACGCAAAATGTACGAACTGGTTAGTATTCCGTTCGAATATCGAACGGAAGCACGATTATCGAATTGACGCTTTTTCGACCAATCGCGCACCATCGCTGCCACCCGTGCAGGCCGTCCCGATCTGCCGGAAGCGCTCCGCGCTTCTTTCCGGGCACCTGCGCAACCCACGCGACATAACAATTTCAAGAATCGGGTACCCGCTCATGTCCATCGCCGACCTCTCCGTCCGCCCTCCATCCCGTCCGCTGGCCGCTCGTCCGGCCCGACCGCCCCTGGCCCGCTGACACCGGCGCGGCCCCTGGCCCGCCCGCGTGCAACCCAGAACGACAAATCCAGGCCGGGCGCCCAGGCACCGGCCGCCGAAAGGATGGCCCCGTCAATGATCCACTCTTCCAGCTCTCGACTGCTCGCCGCCGACGCCCCGCGGGAATCCCGCGGCGGCAGGATCCGCAACGCCTTCGCCGTCGGCCGGACGCGCTGGGGCATGCTCGCCCTGGTGTTCTTCGCCACCACCCTGAACTACATCGATCGCGCCGCCCTCGGCGTGATGCAGCCGATCCTGGCCGAGAAGATGAGCTGGACGGCGATGGACTACGCCAACATCAACTTCTGGTTCCAGGTCGGCTACGCCATCGGCTTCATCCTCCAGGGCCGCTTCATCGACAAGGTCGGGGTCAAGCGCGCGTTCTTCCTCGCCGTGTTGCTCTGGAGCCTGGCCACCGGCGCCCACGGCCTGGCGACCTCGGCGGCGGGCTTCATGGTCTGTCGCTTCATCCTCGGCCTGACCGAGGCGGCCAACTACCCGGCCTGCGTGAAGACCACCCGCCTGTGGTTCCCCGCCGGGGAACGGGCGGTGGCCACCGGCATCTTCAACGCCGGCACCAATGTCGGCGCGATGGTCACCCCGGCCCTGTTGCCGCTGATCCTCGGCGTCTGGGGCTGGCAGGCGGCGTTCCTCTGCATGTCGGCGCTGGGCCTGGTCTGGCTGGTGTTCTGGTGGCGCAACTACTACAACCCCGAGGAGCATCCGCGGGTGAAGCAGAGCGAGCTGGAATACATCCAGCAGCAGGAGCCGCCCGCCACCCGCGTGCCCTTCTCGCAGATTCTCCGCCGCCGCGGCACCTGGGCCTTCGCCCTGGCCTACTCGATCACCGCGCCGGTGTTCTGGTTCTACCTCTACTGGCTGCCGCCGTTCCTCAACCAGCAGTACGGCCTGGGCATCAGCGTGACGCAGATGGGCATCCCGCTGATCCTGATCTGGTTGACCGCCGACTTCGGCAGCGTCGGCGGCGGCATCCTTTCGTCCTGGCTGATCGGCCGCGGCATGCCGGCGATCCGCGCGCGCCTGCTGTCGATGCTGCTGTTCGCCTGCACCATCGTCGGCGTGGTGTTCGCCGCCAACGCCAGCGGCCTGTGGATCGCCGTGCTGGCCATCGCCCTGGCGGTCGGCGCGCACCAGGCGTGGACGGCGAACATCTGGAGCCTGGTGATGGACTACACGCCCAAGCACCTGATGAGCACGGTGTTCGGCTTCGGCGGCATGTGCGCGGCGCTGGGCGGGATGTTCATGACCCAGATCGTCGGCGGCGTACTGACCGCGACGAACAACAACTACGCGGTGCTCTTCACCATGATCCCGGCAATGTACTTCATCGCCCTGACCTGGCTGTACTTCATGGCTCCGCGCCGGATCGAAGCCTGAGTCCAAGCGCCCGGCGCTCGCCGGGCACCTCCCTGCCTAAAGAACAAGAACGAAGGGACACACCCATGTCGCACCCGAACCACGTCCGCGCGCTCTGCGCTTCCCTCTGCCTGGGCGCCGGCCTGCCAGTCCATGCCGGGCAAGGTTTCCTCGAAGATGCCAAGGCCAGCCTCACCGCGCGCAATTTCCACCTGCACCGCAACTTCGTCGGCGATGCCAGCCAGGGCAAGGCCGAGGAGTGGACGCAGAGCTTCATCCTCGACGCCCGCTCCGGCTTCACCCAGGGCAGCGTCGGCTTCGGCCTCGATGTCCTCGGTCTCTACAGCCTGAAGCTGGATGGCGGCAAGGGAACGGCCGGCACCCAACTGCTGCCGATCCACGACGACGGCCGCCCGGCCGACGACTTCGGACGCCTGGCGGTGGCCGGCAAGCTGCGCGTCTCGAACAGCGAACTGAAGATCGGCGAATGGATGCCGGTGCTGCCGATCCTCCGCTCCGACGATGGCCGCTCGCTGCCGCAGACCTTCCGCGGCGGCCAGCTCAGCGCCAACGAGATCGCCGGCCTGACCCTCTACGCCGGCCAGTTCCGCGGCAACAGCCCGCGCAACGACGCAAGCATGCAGGACATGTCGCTGTTCGGCCGGCCAGCCGCCACCTCCGACCGCTTCGATTTCGCCGGCGGCGAATATCGCTTCAATGGCGAACGCAGCCTGCTCGGCCTGTGGAACGCCGAGCTGAAGGACATCTACCGCCAACAGTACCTGCAACTGCAACACAGCCAGCCGCTCGGCGACTGGCTGCTGGGCGCCAACCTCGGCGGATTCCGTGGCCGCGACGCTGGCAGCGCGCGCGCCGGCAAGCTCGATAACCGCACCGTTTCCGCGCTGTTCTCCGCGCGCTACGGGCTGCATACCCTCTATCTCGGCCTGCAGAAGGTCAGTGGCGACGACGGCTGGATGCGGGTCAACGGCACCAGCGGCGGAACCCTGGCCAACGACAGCTACAACGCCAGCTACGACAATCCCGGCGAGCGCTCCTGGCAACTGCGCTACGACTTCGACTTCGTTGGCCTCGGCCTACCCGGCCTGACCTTCATGACCCGCTACCTGCATGGCGACCATGTGCGCCTGGCCGGAGTCACCGACGACGGCAGCGAATGGGGACGCGAGAGCGAGCTGGGCTACACGCTGCAGAGCGGCGCCTTCAAGCGTCTCAACGTCCGCTGGCGCAACTCCAGCCAGCGCCGCGACTGGGGCAGCAATACCCGCTTCGACGAGAACCGGCTGATCGTCAGCTATCCGCTGAGCCTGTTGTGAAGCCTACGCGCCGACCCCGTTGCGTTCAGCGGCCACGGCGCCAGGCGACCACCAGGCCGCTGGCGCAGATGACGAGGATGCCGAGCAGCGCCCAGGCGTCCGGCACGTGGCCGAACACCAGCAGGCCGAGCAGGCCGGCGAAGATGATCTGGCCATAGCTGAACGGCGCCAGGGTCGCCGGCGGCGCATGGCGGAAGGCCTGGGTCAGCAGCAGGTGGCCGCCCATGCCGCAACCGCCCAGGGCGATCATCATCAGGCCGTGGAGAAGACTTGGGGTCTGCCAGAAGAACGGCACCAGCAGGCTCATGATGAGCGTATTGAAGATGCCGGCGAGGAAGTTGCTGGTGGTCGGGCTGTCGCTGTTGGCGAGCATCCGCGTGAGCAGCTGGTAGAGCCCGAAGCACAGCGCCGAGCCGAGCGGGAACAATGCCGCCGGGGTGAACAGCGCGCCACCGGGACGCACGATGAAGAGCACGCCGATGAAGCCGGTGAGCACCGCCAGCCATTGACCGAGGCTGACCTTCTCCTTCAGCAACGGCACGGATAACGCGGTCACCAGCAGCGGCGCCAGGAAGTTCACCGCGGTCGCCTCGGCCAAGGGCAGGTAGCGCAGGCCGGTGGTGAAGAACAGGCTGGTGCCGATCAGGCACAGCGCCCGCGCCAACTGCATGAGCGGACGGCGGCTGCGGATCACCGCGAGGCCGTTGCGCGGCACGAACACGGCGACCATCAACAGGGTGTGCACCAGGTAGCGGGCCCAGACCACCATGACGATCGGGTAGAAACCGGAAAGGAACTTGGACAACCCGTCGTGGCTGGCGAACAGGAACACCGCGGCACAGATCAGCAGGATGCCGCGCAGGGTCTGGTCGCTGGCGGGCAGCGGGGAGGTGGATGCGTTCATCGGAGGGTCCGGGCACCAGGGCAAATCGATAGCAGGCTATTTATTCTGACGGTACCCGCCATCGAGGAAAGAAACGATCGGCTTCAACGTTTGGAAACTATAGAACCCCGTTCCATTATGCAAACGGGCAACCTGCCTGCGCGGTGGCGCTACAGGCGGGCGAGCAGCGCCCGGGTCCGCTCGATCGCCAGCCGCGCCCGCTCCGTGCCATCCACGCCACGCGCGAGCAAATCCAGCGCGGGCACCTCCAGGCTCAGCGGCAGGTTCTCCGGCAGGGCGCGCAGCAGCGCCAGCAGATCGAGCCCGCCATCGCCAGGGAAACGCCGTTCCTCGCGGGCCTGGCGAAGGATTTCGTCCATCGACGTCGGACGCGGCCCGACGACATCGCAGAGTTGCGCGTAGCCCAGGCGCGCAGGCGGGATCGCCCGCAGGTCTTCCAGGCTGCTGGCCGAGCGGTCGAAATGGAAGGCGTCCAGCAACAGGCCGGCGTTGTCCCGCGCCGCCGCCTCGACCACCCGCGCGGCCTGCCGCAGGTCGCGGATCCCGGTCCAGGGCATGAACTCCAGGTGCGGGTCGAGGCCGAGCGGCCGCGCCAGGTCGCACAACGCGGCGAAATTGTCCGCGCTGCGCCGCTCGTCGTCATCGTTGCCGGCCACCAGCACATAGCGCGCGCCGAACTCGGCGCCGACCTCCAGCACCGCGGCGAACTCGCCGACGCGGGTGTCCGGACGCAGGCGCAGGATCTCCACGTCCAGCGTGCGCACTCCGCTGTCGCGCAGCCGCGCCAGGGTCCGCCGGCGCAGGCCGGCATCGGCCAGCAGCGGATAGTGGTGCTCTTCCACGGTGGCCGGCACCAGGCGCAGGCCGACATGACTGTAGCCGGCGCGGGCGGCAGCCTCGACCATGTCCGGGGGCGACAGCTCGAGCACGGTGAGCGCCGCCAGGGAAAGAATCCTCGATTCCATGCACTACCTCATCGTCAGCGGTTCAGAAACTGGCCGGCGCGCAGGCCCGGCCACTGCGCGCGGCCTCGCGAACCGCCTCGACCAGCGCCAGGGTGCGAGCGGCGTCGGTGGCATCCATCAATGGCGCTTCCTCGCCCCGCGCGACCCGGACGAAGTGCTCTAGCTGGCGTTGCAGGGGGTCGCCTGCCGCCACGGCCTCCACGCTGGCCGCCAGCGGGTCGTGCCAGCCCTGCCGGGCCTCGGCGTAGCGCCAGCGGCGGAGCTGGGGCAGGCTCAGGGCACCCTCGGTGCCGGCCAGCAGGTAGCAGGGTTGCTCGGCCTGGCGCGGATAGACCGGGTTCTCCCCGGCGGCCAGCTCCCAGCTCCAGGGCGCCGCCGCAGCGTCGCAACCGGTCAGGCTGCCCAGGGCGCCATTGGCGAAGCGCAGGAGCAGCGCGACGTTGTCTTCGTTGGGCAGGCCACGGATAGCGTTGCCGGCCAGCGCCTGCACCTCCCGCACTTCCCCGCACAGGTGGCGGAGCAGGTCGAGGTCATGGATCAGGTTGGTCAGCAACATTCCCGCGCCGGGCTCGCGACGCCAGGCCACCTCGAAATAACTGTCGGGCTTCTTCAACTGCCAGAGCGCGGTGACCGACAGCAACCGACCGAGCGCGCCCTCGGCGATCAATTGGCGCGCCCGCACGACCAGCGGATTGTGCCGACGATGGTGACCGACCAGCAGCGGAACGCCAGATCGCCGGGCGACGGCGACCAGCTCGCTCACTTCGTCGAGCTGCACGCCGACCGGTTTTTCCAGCAGCAGCGGCACCCCGGCGGCGAGGCAGTCGAGGGCGGTGGCGACATGCAGGTTGTTCGGATTGGCGACGATCGCCGCTTGCGGCCGGGCTTCTTCCAGCAACCTCCGATGATCGCCGAACCAGGGCACGCCGGCGTCCGCGGCGAACGCCTGGCCCTGGGGATCGGCCACCGCACACAGGCGCGCGCCGGCGATTCGCTGCAAGCGATGGTAATGCTGGCGGCCCATATTGCCGGCGCCGATGAGGGCGATGCGAAGCGGTGCGTCCAAGGCGGTCCCCAATCGTTGTTTTCTTGTTCGCTTCAAGATTCCAGAACGTCGTTCCAGATTTAGCGAGGGAGATTATTTGAACGAATGGCTGGCCCCGCGCAAGAGCGCTTCGAGACGGCACTACCGCCGGGGCATCCATGGAAGTGCGGAAAGGCCCGCCGCATGCGGGCTCGTGACAGGCAAGAAAGCGTTCGCTATTCGAACGCTGATGTCGGGAAAGGACTGGGGCCGGGCCGGATGGCTCAGCGGAACAGCTCGGACGCCTGGCTGGCGTGGGACAGGTCCTGCGCCGCGGCCAGGAGCAGGGGCGCCAGTTCGTGCATGCGCGCCTCGCCGAAGCGTGCGCTCGGCCCGGCCACGCTGAGCACGCCGAGAGCCCGTCCGTCCTCGGGGTGGCGCACCAGTGCGGCCATCGCCGCCATGCCCGGCGCCGAGCATTCGATCTGCCAGGCATAGCCGTGCTCGCGGGCGCGCTTCAGGTAGCGCAGCAGCTCGCTCCTGGAGCGCGGCGCGTTGGGACCGAAGTCCCGCGCCGCCCCTACGCCCTGGCGCTCCACCAGCGCCAGCGCCGCCTTGTCGCTCAGGCTGGCCAGCCAGGCGTGCCCGGATGCGGTGTAGAACAGCGGCGCCTCGCGCCCCATGTCGGGGTCGTAGCGTAGCCCGGAGGTGGCGCCCTGGGACTTGGCGATCCAGGTCTGGCGATCGCCTTCGATCACCCCCAGGCGCACCAGTTCGCCGGTCTCCCGGGCGAGCCCGTCGAGCACCGGCTGGACCAGGTCGACCACCCCGCTGGAAGCGAGGAAGCGGAAGCCCAGCGCGGCCAGGCGGGTGCTGAGGCGGTAGCGGCTGGTGTCGTCGTCCTGGCGCACGTAGCCGAGCCGGATCAGCTCGGCGAGCATGCGGTGCGCGGCGCTCTTGGGGATATCCAGGCGGTCCGCCAGTTGTTGCAGGGGCAGGCCACGGGCATCGCTGGCGAGGAGTTCGAGCAAGCCGAGGGCGCGTTCGATGAGGCTACCGGCCATGGAGGGGCGTTCCTGAGTCGAGGAAAGGCAGGATTCTAGAATCTGGTTCCGGATTTTCACAGCCTGGCGAAGGTCGAGATTTCACAGGGTTTCGTTCGATCAGCGAACCGATAAACGATTATCGGATTGCCACTCCCCATGGCCCTCCGTAATGTGTCTGCACCCCGGCAGGCCGAGCGCCTCCGCTACAAAAACAACAGGGGAATCCCGACATGCCGCAGCACGCCTTGCCTTCCGCCGCCTGCACCTGAGCCACGCGTCCGACCCTCGTCCCACGCCCTCACTCTCGCCGCGGAACCCGTCCCATGAACAGCCCCAGCCTGCCCGCCGTCGAACGACTCGACGTGCAAGCCTTCATCAATGCCCAGCCGCTTTCGCCGTACCAATGGCGGATCGTCCTGCTGTGCTTCCTGATCGTCTTCCTCGATGGCCTCGACACCGCCGCGATGGGCTTCATCGCTCCGGCGCTGACCCAGGACTGGGGCATCGACCGCGCCAGCCTCGGGCCGGTGATGAGCGCCGCGCTGATCGGCATGGTCTTCGGCGCCCTCGGCTCCGGACCGCTGGCCGACCGCTACGGACGCAAGCTGGTATTGGTCGCGGCGGTCTTCCTCTTCGGCCTGTTCAGCCTGGCCTCGGCCTACAGCACCAACGTCGAGCAACTGCTGGCGCTGCGCTTCCTCACCGGCCTCGGCCTCGGCGCGGCGATGCCCAACGCCACCACCCTGCTTTCCGAATACACCCCCGAGCGCCTCAAGTCGCTGCTGGTGACCAGCATGTTCTGTGGCTTCAACCTGGGCATGGCCTGCGGCGGATTCGTCTCGGCGAAGCTGATCCCGCTGTTCGGCTGGCACAGCCTGTTGCTGCTCGGCGGCCTGCTACCGCTGGTCCTGGCGGTAGTCCTGCTGTTCCGCCTGCCGGAATCGGCGCGCTACCTGGTGGTGCGCAACCGCGGCAGCGAGTGGGTACGCCAGGTGCTGGCCCCCATCGCCCCGGCGCAGGTGGCGCTGGCACGGAGTTTCCACGTCCCCGAGCAGCAGACGGTGCAGGCCCGCAACGTGTTCGCGGTGATCTTTTCCGGTACCTACAGCGCCGGCACCCTGCTGCTCTGGCTGACCTACTTCATGGGCCTGGTGATCGTCTACCTGCTCACCAGCTGGCTGCCGACCCTGATGCGCGATAGCGGCGCGAGCCTGGAGCAGGCGGCGTTCATCGGCGCGCTGTTCCAGTTCGGCGGGGTGCTCAGCGCCGTAGCGGTGGGCTGGGCGATGGATCGCTTCAACCCGCACAAGGTGATCGGCCTGTTCTACCTGCTGGCGGGGGTGTTCGCCTGGTGCGTCGGCCAGAGCCTCGGCCAGGTCACCCTGCTGGCGACCCTGGTGCTGCTGGCCGGCATGTGCATCAACGGCGCGCAGTCGGCGATGCCGTCGCTGGCGGCGCGCTTCTATCCGACCCAGGGGCGGGCCACGGGGGTCTCCTGGATGCTCGGTATCGGCCGCTTCGGCGCCATCCTCGGCGCCTGGATCGGCGCCACCCTGCTGGGCCTGGGCTGGAACTTCGAACAGGTGCTGACCGCCCTGGTGCTGCCGGCTGCACTGGCCACCGCCGCGGTGCTGCTGAAGGGGTTGGTCAGTCACGCGGATGCGGGGTGAAACTGCCCCATCGCGTAGGACGCATAACCGCTTGCGGTTATCCGCCGCCGGGCGTCGGTGTATCGGCGGATAACGCCGGTGGCGTTAT
>NZ_KV800262.1:0-13348 GCF_001810205.1 Pseudomonas sp. HMSC076A11
CTAGCCTAGGAAATCCGCCGGCGCTAACCGAACTAGGTAAGCTTTATATATATGTGGCCAAAAAAAAAAGGATTTGGGGTTGGCGTATACTAACTGTGCTGCTAGCCAGGGCTATGCGCCGGCTAGTTATGAGCTGGGGGCGTATTACAAGATAGTAGAGCATAATTTCCCAAAAGCATTAGGTTACTATCAGGTGTCAGTCTCTCAGGGTGGCAAGAGCGCGGCTTTCTTCCTCTCGCGCGTCTTTGGAAACAAGACTCCTCCTGCAAGTGCAATGTGGTACGTCCCCGATGAAAAACTGCACAAACTATATGATGGTATTTACGATCGACTTGCCGCTGATCCTGATTTGCGTTTTCCCGACTTGATAAAGGACCATCCTCTGCCACCGCACCCGACCCAGGGCTACGACGCGGACCGCCCAGACTGGAAGCCGGAGCGGTAAGGACGCGAGGCGTGGGCCAGGCCAGAACGACGTCCAAGGTTTCCAGCGGCAGGCCAGGCGGCAAATGCTACATCTGCACGGCCCGCAAACGCTCCTCGGCCTGGCGGGCGAGCATCCGCAGCAGCGGAGCGAGGGTGTGCGGCGGGGTTTCGTCGGCGCGGGTGATGGCGTAGAGGGTGACCGGGAAGGCCGGGCTCAATGGGCGGATCGCGGTGCTGTGCGGGTCGGCGCCGAGGGCGGTGAAGGGATCGACCAGCGCCAGGCCGGCCCCAGCCTCTACCAGGGCGCGGGCGAGGGCGTAGGTCTGCACGGCGATCTTCATCTGCGGCGGTGGCTCCACGGCGCTGAGGTAATCCTCCAGGCGGGCGAACAGCGGGTCGGCGGTGGACAGCCCGATCAGCGCTTCGCCGGCCAGCCCGGCCAGGCTCAGCGGCTGCCGGCGTTCCGCTTCGGGCCAGTGTTCGCGCGGCGCCAGGGCCACCAGCACGCCGCTGGCGATGGCTTCGCCGCGCAGGCCGGGGTGTTCCGGCTGCTTCAGGCTCAGGGCCAGGTCCAGTTCGCGCATCAGCAGGCCCTGCACCAGCTCGCGCGAATGCAGGGTGGCCAGTTCGCAGCCGCTCTGCGGATAGCGCGCGCTCCATTCGCCGATCGCCCGCGGCAGCAGCGACAGCGCCAGGGCCGGGGTGGCGCCGATGCGCAGGCTGTGGCCCGGCTGGCGCCGCAGGTTCTGCGCCAGGCGCCGCACGGCCTGGAGGCTATCGCTGAGCTTGGCCACTTCGCGCTCCAGTTCCAGCGCTTCCGGGGTCGCCAGCAGCTTGCCGCGTACCCGCAGGAACAGCGGGAAGCCCAGTTGCTGCTCGGCGTGTTGCAGGACTTTGCTCACCGCCGGCTGGGACACATGCAGTAACTGTGCGGCGCCGCTGACCGAGCCAGCCTGGCGGATCGCCTGGAACACTTCGATATGGCGGAGCTTCATCGGCGCGAACCCATAACCTGGATTTATACCCTGGCCATCTTTATTCATTGTCCTAGCGCTGTCATCCGCGCCTATCGTCGAAGCCCTGGAAAACACCTGGATAACGATTGTCATGGCTCAGCGGGTTTGCATCATCGGCGCCGGCGTGGTCGGCCTGGCCACGGCCTACGCCCTGGTTCGCGAAGGGTTCGACGTGACCCTGGTGGAAGCGCGCGAGCGGGGCGGGCTGGAAACCAGCTACGCCAATGGCGGGCAGTTGTCCTATCGCTACGTGGCGCCATTGGCCGACAGCGGCGTGCCGGCCCAGGCGCTCGGCTGGCTGCTGCGCAACGATGCGCCGTTGCGCCTGCGGCCGCGTCTTGATCCGGCGCAGTGGCGCTGGCTGCTGGGCTTCCTCGCGGCCTGCCGCGGCTCGCTGAACCGCCGCAATGCCGCGCACCTGCTGCGCCTGGCATTGCTCAGCCAGCGCACCCTGCAGGCCTGGCGCGAGGAGGATGGCCTCGATGGCTTCGACTGGCGGCGCAACGGCAAGCTGGTGGCGTTCCGCCAACCGGCCAGCTTTGCGCGGGCTCGCCAGGGCCTGGCCGATCCCTCGGCGCAATTCGTCCTGTCCGCCGCCGAGTGCCGCGAGTTGGAGCCGGCCCTGTCCGACGCGCCCTTCGTCGGCGGCATCCACACGCCGGACGAGGAGGTCGCCGACTGCCATGCCTTCTGCGTGCAACTTGCCGAGCGCTTGCAGGCTTCCGGACATTGCCGGCAACTGCATGGCCGCAGGGTGACGAAGATCGTCGAGGGCGGCGCGGCGGTGCGTGGCGTCGAGGTCGGCGGCGATCTCATCGAGGCCGATCATGTGGTGCTGGCCGCCGGCTACCGCAGCGCCGAATTGATGCTGCCGGGCCTGCGCCTGCCGCTATACCCGCTCAAGGGCTATAGCCTGACCCTGCCGGTCGGCGCGCAGCACCGCGCGCCGGATACCAGCATCACCGATTACGACCGCAAGATCGTCTACGCGCGAATCGGCGAGCGGCTGCGGATCGCCGCGATGGTCGACATCGTCGGCTTCGACCCCGGCCTCGAGCCCGCGCGCCTGGCACTGCTGCGCCAGCAGGCGCGGGACACGTTCCCGCAGGGCGGCGATTTCGACGCCGCCGTCGAATGGGCCGGCATGCGCCCGGCCACGCCCACCGGGGTACCGCTGGTGGGCAACGGCGGCTACCGCAACCTCTGGCTCAACCTCGGCCACGGCGCGCTCGGCTTCACCCTGGCCTGCGGCAGCGGGCGCCTGCTGGCCGAGCAGATCGGCCGCCGCCCGCCGAGCATCGATACCTCTGGCCTGCTTCCGCGCGGCGCGCTGGCTGGCTGAATTCCCCTCGACCTGGAGCACTCCCATGGAACCGACCCGTATCGCCACCAACGACCGCCTGTCCGCCGCGGTCTGCTTCGACGCCCTGGTATTTCTTTCCGGCCAGGTGCCGGGCCAGGCCGAGGATATCCATGGCCAGACCCGCGAGGTGCTGGCGAAGATCGACGCGCTGCTGGCCGAGGCCGGGTCGCGCAAGGAGCGTATCCTCAGCGCGACCATCTACCTGAAGGACATCGCCCGCGATTTCGCCGCCCTGAACGAGGTCTGGACCCAGTGGTTGCCGACCGGCCAGGCGCCCAGCCGGACCACCGTCCAGGCGGAGCTGGCGCGTCCGTCGGTGCTGGTGGAGATCACCGTGGTGGCGGCCAGGGGCTGACTTACTTTCCATAGCCATAAGAAAAAAGAGGCAGAACCTCCGATGAAAATCCTTGTATCCAGCACTCTCGCACTCTCCCTGTCGCTCGCCATCGGCGCCGCGCAGGCCGAGGAACTCAGCGGCACCCTGAAGAAGGTTGCCGACAACGGCACGATAACCCTGGGTTATCGCGATGCCTCGGTGCCTTTCTCCTACCTTGGCGATAACAGCGGCCAGCCCATGGGCTATTCGGTGGAACTGGCCGACAAGGTGGTGGAGCGGCTCAAAAGCACCCTCGGCAAGCCGGAACTCAAGGTGAAGTACAACCTGGTCACTTCGCAGACCCGTATCCCTCTGGTGCAGAATGGCACCGTCGACCTGGAGTGCGGCTCCACCGGGGGCACCGCCGAGCGGCAGAAACAGGTGGCGTTCTCCTACGGCTTCATCTACGTCAAGGGCCAGTTGCTGACCCGCAAGGACAGCGGCATCGCCCACTTCGACGACCTCAAGGGCAAGAACGTGGTGACCACCGCCGGCACCACCAACGAGCGCTACCTGAAGAACTACAACGCCGAACACAAGCTGGGGATGAACGTGGTCAGCGCCAAGGACCACGGCGAAGCCTTCCAGATGCTGCAATCGGGTCGCGCGGTGGCCTTCTACATGGACGATGCGCTGCTCTACGGCGAACGCGCCAAGGCGCGCCAGCCGCACGACTGGGTGGTGGTCGGCGAGCCGCAATCGCGGGAGATCTACAGCTGCATGGTGCGCAAGGACGACCCGCAGTTCCTTGCCCTGGTCAACGAGACCCTGGCCGGGCTGTATCGCTCGGGCGAGATACAGGGCATCTACCAGCGCTGGTTCCAGCAGCCGATCCCGCCCAAGGGGTTGAACCTGGAGTTTCCCATGACCGCGGAGCTGAAGGCGATCCTCGAGAACCCCACCAGCGATCCGGTGCAGTGAGCGTCTAGCGCTGCAGGCCGAGGTGGCGGATCGACGGCGTCGGCGCGTCCAGGCGCGACCAGACGTCGTCGGCCAGTTCGGCCGGATAGAACGACGGCAGGCCAGGCAGTTCGTCGCGGGCGATCCAGCCGACCTCGCGGATATCGAACTCGTCTCCGCCCAGGCCCTTCAGGTTGGCCAGGGTCGGCTCGCCACGCCAGGCGTCGATGCGGTAGAACAGCTCCATGTGGAAGCGCCCGGCGGCGGGTTCGGCGAATTCGCGCACGTAGACCAGCGGGCCGACGTCCACCCGCAGGCCGGTCTCCTCGAAAAACTCGCGCCGGACGGTATCCTTCGTCGATTCGTCGCATTCCGACTCGAAGCCGCCGCCGGGCGGAATCCAGTAGATGTCGCCGCCGACCTCGTGGCGGACCAGCAGGATGCGTTGCTCCACCACCAGCAGGCCGGCGGCGCGGATACGGTGTCGCAAGGCCTCGGCCATGCTCGTTCTCCCGGCGCCAGGCGCCGTTGCTTGGATTGATGGTTTCCCCTCTACCGGGGCGGACATGAAAGCCGCTCGGTTTTTTTCCCGGCGCCGAAGTATCATGCGCGGCAGAGCAAAGGACGGGCCCCGCTGTCGACGTTTGCGCCGGGGGCCGAACACATCGCCTCGGGAGCGCATCATGCTAGTTCTGTATCCGGAAATTAAACCCTACGCTCGCCACGAGCTGGTCGTCGACGAACCGCATGTGCTGTATGCCGACGAAAGCGGTTCGCCGGACGGACTGCCGGTCGTCTTCGTCCACGGCGGCCCCGGCTCCGGTTGCGATGCCCTGTCGCGCCGCTTCTTCGATCCCAACCTCTACCGTATCGTCACCTTCGACCAGCGCGGTTGCGGCCGTTCCACGCCCCACGCCAGCCTGGAGAAGAACAGCACCTGGGAGCTGGTG
Source organism: Pseudomonas sp. HMSC076A11 (assembly GCF_001810205.1). Lineage (NCBI taxonomy): Bacteria > Pseudomonadati > Pseudomonadota > Gammaproteobacteria > Pseudomonadales > Pseudomonadaceae > Pseudomonas > Pseudomonas sp. HMSC076A11. The sequence goes on from NZ_KV800262.1 coordinate 5,032, forward strand.
GCGGACATGGAGCGCCTGCGCGAGCACCTGGGTATCGAGAAGTGGGTGCTGTTCGGCGGTTCCTGGGGCTCGACCCTGTCGCTGGCCTACGCGCAGACCCATCCCGAGCGGGTCCATGCGCTGATCCTGCGCGGCATCTTCCTCTGCCGTCCGCAGGACATCCACTGGTTCTACCAGGAAGGCGCCAGCCGCCTGTTCCCCGACTATTGGGAAGACTATGTCGCGCCGATCCCGCCGGAAGAGCGCGGCGACCTACTGGCGGCCTTCCACAAGCGCCTGACCGGTAGCGACCAGATCGCCCAGATGCACGCTGCCAAGGCCTGGTCGACCTGGGAGGGCCGCACCGCCACGCTGCGCCCCAACCCCATGGTGGTGGACCGCTTCACCGAGCCGGGCAGGGCGCTGTCGATCTCGCGCATCGAGAACCACTTCTTCGTCAACCAGGGCTTCCTCAGGCCCAACCAGTTGCTCGAGGACATGCACCGCATCGCCCATCTGCCTGGCGTGATCGTGCATGGCCGCTACGACGCCATCTGTCCGCTGGACAATGCCTGGGCCCTGCACCAGGCCTGGCCGAACAGCGAACTGCAGATCATCCGCGACGCCGGGCATACCGCCAGCGAGCCGGGGATAGTCGATGCGCTGGTGCGCGCCACCAACGAGATCGGCCGGCGACTGCTCGACCTGCCGCCGGAGGCCGAATGAAGGCATTGCTGCAGCGCGTCGGCGCGGCGCGGGTGGAGGTTGGCGGCGAAATCGTCGGCTCCATCGATCGCGGCCTGCTGGTGCTGGTCGGGGTCGAGCCCGAGGATGGCGAGCGTTGCGCGGCGAAGATGCTGCACAAGCTGCTCAACTACAGGGTGTTCGGCGACGACGAGGGCAAGATGAACCGGTCCTTGCTGGACGTGCAGGGCGGCTTGCTGCTGGTCTCGCAATTCACCCTGGCGGCGAACACCCGCAGCGGACTGCGTCCGAGCTTCTCCAGCGCGGCGCCGCCGGCGCAAGGAGAGGCGGTGTTCGAGCACCTGGTGAAACTGGCGCGGGAGGCCTATCCGCAGGTGGCGACCGGGCGTTTCGGTGCCGACATGCAGGTGCACCTGGTCAACGACGGGCCGGTGACCTTCCTGCTGGAGAGTTGATCGGCGTCGAGGGGATTTTCCCCAAGGTGCTTCAGGGAGGGATGGCGGGGCCGGAACGGTGAATTTTTGTGACAGATACATGGCCTTTTGTCACAACCTCGGTGCATCATCCGCACGCCGATTTCATGCTGTACAGGACCGGCCGGCATCCCGATGCCGGCCGGGGCGTCCTGCAACCCAATGGACGGGAATCATTCCGCCCGGGCAGGGTCGGAACCTCTGGGGTCGCTAGCCGACGAGCGGCATGCCCCCTGGTCTTCCAGGCCCGGTGCACGTAACGCGAATGACTGGAAACAGGCATTCTTTTTGTCAGATCGCGCCAAATCTGGCTATCTATCGGGTTTGGCAGCGGATGTGGCGAAACCATGTTCGACCGGCACTCCGGTGCCGTCGGAGACCCCTGAACGGTCAGGGCGTCTTCAGTAATTCATGTTCACGGACGAGGGGGCCTCGTGATTTTCCGTTCCGTTTCAAACACCGATTTCCGCGCCCGCGTGCGCACCCTGCTGCTTGCCGGCTCGACCGCGCTGGCATTCGTCGCCGCCCCGGTATGGGCGTTCAGCATCGACGACGTGGCGAGCAAGGCCAAGGACCTGGCCGGCGACAAGTATTCCGCGCCGACCAGCAACCTGCCATCGGAATTCAGCGAAATGAAATTCGCCGATTACCAGCAGATCCGTTTCATCAACGAGCGCGCCTACTGGGGCAAGCTGAAGACGCCGTTCAAGCTGAGCTTCTATCACCAGGGCATGCACTTCGACACGCCGGTGAAGATCAACGAGGTGACCGCTACCACGGTCAAGCCGATCAAGTACGATCGCACCAAGTTCGATTTCGGATCCCTGAAGTTCGACGAGAATGCCACCAAGGATCTCGGCTATGCCGGTTTCCGCGTGCTCTATCCGATCAACAAGGCCGACAAGCAGGACGAGATCGCCACCTTCCTTGGCGCGAGCTACTTCCGCGTGGTCGGCAAGGGCCAGGTCTACGGTCTGTCGGCGCGCGGCCTGGCCATCGATACCGCGCTGCCTTCGGGCGAAGAGTTCCCGCGCTTCCGCGAATTCTGGATCGAGCGGCCGAAGGCGCAGGACAAGCAACTGGTGATCTACGCCCTGCTCGACTCGCCGCGGGCCACCGGCGCCTACCGCTTCGTGCTGCGTCCGGGCAAGGATGCGGTGATGGATGTCCAGGCCCGCGTGTTCCTCCGCGACAAGGTCAGCAAGCTGGGCCTGGCGCCGCTGACCAGCATGTACCTGTTCGGCTCCAACCAGCCGTCCGAGCAGCACAACTTCCGGCCCGAGCTGCATGACTCCAGCGGCCTGCAGATCCATGCCGGCAACGGCGAGTGGCTGTGGCGTCCGCTGAACAATCCGAAGCACCTGTCGGTGAGTACCTTCAGCGTGGAGAACCCGAAAGGCTTCGGCCTGCTCCAGCGCGGCCGCGAGTTCTCCCGCTACGAAGACCTGGATGACCGCTACGACCTGCGTCCGAGTGCCTGGATCGAGCCGAAGGGCGACTGGGGCAAGGGCACCGTGGAACTGGTGGAAATCCCGACCCCGGACGAAACCAACGACAATATCGTCGCGTTCTGGAACCCCGAGACCCAGCCTGAGGTCGGAAAGCCGCTGGACTTCGCCTACCGCCTGCACTGGACCATGGATGAAGACGAGCTGCACGACCCGAAATCCTCCTGGGTCAAGCAGACCATGCGCTCGGTCGGCGACGTGAAGCAGAAGAACCTGATCCGCCAGCAGGACGGCAGCACCGCCCTGGTCGTCGACTTCGAAGGGCCGGCCCTGAAGGACCTGGCGCCGGACGCGCCGGTGACCACCCAGGTCAGCACCGACAGCAACGCCGAGGTGGTGGAGAACAGCCTGCGTTACAACCCGGTCCTGAAAGGCTGGCGCCTGACGCTGCGGATCAAGGTCAAGGATCCGAAGAAGCCGGTGGAAATGCGCGCGGCGCTGGTCGACGAGGCGCAGAAGCCACTGAGCGAAACCTGGAGCTATCAGCTGCCTGCCGATGAATAACCCATCCACTACGAAAGCACCGCTGGCCGACTACCTCGCTCATCTTCCCCTGGCGGAAGAGGAGCGGGAGCGGCTTGGCGAATCCGCTTCCTTCTCCGAGCTGCACGCTCGCCTGGCGGGAGCGGAAGGCGCCGCTGCCGATGCCGGCGGCGATCCCGCCCTGGCCTCGGTACGCGCCCGCCTGCAGCTGGGCACCCCTGAGCTGGACGACGCCGAGATGTTCGGCGTCGACGCCCAGGGTCGCACCTTCCTCAAGATTTCCCCGCCGATCCGCCGTACCAAGGTGATTCCCGAGCCCTGGCGCACCAACATCCTGGTGCGTGGCTGGCGTCGGCTGACCGGACGCAGCAACCCGCCCAAGCCCAAGCGCGCCCTGCCGCGGGCCCGCTGGCAGCGGGTCGGCTCGCTGCGCCGGTTCATCCTGCTGTTGCTGATGCTGGCGCAGACCTCGGTCGCCACCTACTACATGAAAGGCATCCTGCCCTACCAGGGCTGGGCCTTCGTCGACCTGGAGGAACTGGCCCAGCAGAGCCTGCTGGATACCGTCCAGCAGGTGCTGCCCTATGTCATCCAGTTCGGCATCCTGGCGCTCTTCGCGATCCTCTTCTGCTGGGTCTCGGCCGGTTTCTGGACCGCGCTGATGGGCTTCTGGGAGCTGCTCACCGGGCGCGACCGCTACCGGATATCCGGCAGCAGCGCCGGCAGCGAGCCGATCGCCGCCGATGCCCGCACGGCGATCGTCATGCCGATCTGCAACGAAGACGTGCCGCGGGTATTCGCCGGCCTGCGGGCGACCGTCGAGTCGATGGCCGCCACCGGCGAGATGGAGCGCTTCGACTTCTTCGTCCTGAGCGACACCAACGACCCGGATATCGCCGTCGCCGAGCAGCAGGCCTGGCTCGAGCTGTGCCGCGAGACCAAGGGCTTCGGCAAGATCTTCTACCGTCGTCGCCGGCGCCGGGTGAAGCGCAAGAGCGGCAACATCGACGACTTCTGCCGGCGCTGGGGCGGCGACTACCGCTACATGGTGGTGATGGACGCCGACAGCGTGATGAGCGGCGACTGCCTGGCCAAGCTGGTGCGCCTGATGGAGGCCAATCCTGAGGCGGGGATCATCCAGACTGCGCCGAAGGCGTCCGGCATGGACACCCTGTATGCGCGCATGCAGCAGTTCGCCACCCGCGTCTACGGCCCGCTGTTCACCGCCGGCCTGCACTTCTGGCAACTCGGCGAGTCGCACTACTGGGGCCACAACGCGATCATCCGCATGCAGCCCTTCATCGACCACTGTGCCCTGGCGCCGTTGCCGGGCAAGGGCTCGTTCGCCGGCGCGATCCTGTCCCACGACTTCGTCGAGGCTGCGCTGATGCGCCGTGCCGGCTGGGGCGTGTGGATCGCCTATGACCTCGACGGCAGCTACGAAGAACTGCCGCCGAACCTGCTCGACGAACTCAAGCGCGACCGCCGCTGGTGCCACGGCAACCTGATGAACTTCCGCCTGTTCCTGGTCAAGGGCATGCACCCGGTGCACCGCGCGGTGTTCCTCACCGGGGTCATGTCCTACCTGTCGGCGCCGTTGTGGTTTTTCTTCCTGGTGCTTTCCACCGCGCTGCTGGCGGTGCACCAACTGATGGAGCCGCAGTACTTCCTGGAACCGCGGCAGCTGTTCCCGATCTGGCCGCAGTGGCATCCGGAGAAGGCCATCGCGTTGTTCTCCACCACCCTGACCCTGTTGTTCCTGCCCAAGCTGCTCAGCGTAATGCTGATCTGGGCCAAGGGCGCCAAGGGTTTCGGCGGGGTGATCCGGGTGACCCTGAGCATGCTCCTGGAGATGTTCTTCTCGGTGCTGCTGGCGCCGGTGCGCATGCTCTTCCACACCCGCTTCGTGCTGGCCGCCTTCCTCGGCTGGTCGGTGCAGTGGAACTCGCCGCAGCGCGACGACGACGCCACGCCCTGGAGCGAGGCGATCCGCCGGCACGGCATGCAGACCCTGCTGGGTATCGCCTGGACCCTGCTGGTGGCCTGGCTCAACCCGCGCTTCCTGTGGTGGCTGTCGCCGATCGTCGGTTCGCTGATCCTGTCGATCCCGGTATCGGTGATCTCCAGCCGGGTGAAGCTGGGCCTGCGCGCCCGCGACGAAAAGCTGTTCCTGATCCCGGAGGAGTACGACACGCCGCGCGAGCTGCGCGCCACCGACGAGTACACCTACGAGAACCGCTGGCATGCGCTCAAGGATGGCTTCCTCAAGGCCGCCGTCGATCCGTTGCTCAACGCCCTGGCCTGCGCCATGGGCACGGCTCGCCACAACCGTGCGCAGGCCATCGAGACGGTGCGCGGCGAGCGTATCGGCAAGGCCATCGATAAGGGCCCGGAACAGCTCGACGGCGCCACGCGCCTGGCTCTGTTGAGTGACCCGGTAGCACTTTCGCGCCTGCATACGCGGGTCTGGGAAGAGGACCGCGACGACTGGCTCGGCCGCTGGCGCAAGGCCGAGGCGGACGACCCCCACGCCGCCAGCGTACCGCTGGCCCAGGTAGTGCCCGGCGACGCCGGCCTGCTGCCCGCCGCCCAGTCCTGATCCCATGCCCCCGGCGGAACGCCGCCGGGGGCATGGTCTGTTTCTTGCCTGTTTTCCCCGTGCGGCGCTGCTGTTACCCTGCGCCGGCAATCCAGAAAGTCTCGTATCGTTCGCCAGCTGAGGTACTATCGGCCGCCTTTTGCGCAGCCGGTCATGGCCTGCTGCCCGCCCGGGACGGCGACACGACGAGAGCATCCGTTCGACGACTGTGTTTCTAAGACTGCTGGGGATTGGGGAATGAAAAAGTATCTTGCTTCATTGGTTCTGGGCGTCTGCGCCCTGGTGGGCGTGGCTTCGGTCCAGGCGGCCGGCGCGGTGGAGGACGCGGTCAAGCGCGGCACCCTGCGGGTCGGCATGGACCCGACCTACATGCCGTTCGAGATGACCAACAAGCGTGGCCAGATCATCGGCTTCGAAGTCGACCTGCTCAAGGCCATGGCCAAGTCCATGGGCGTCAAGCTGGAGCTGGTCTCCACCAGCTACGACGGCATCATCCCGGCGCTGCTGACCGACAAGTTCGACATGATCGGCTCGGGCATGACCCTGACCCAGGAGCGCAACCTGCGCCTGAACTTCTCCGAGCCCTTCATCGTGGTCGGCCAGACCCTGCTGGTGCGCAAGGAACTGGAAGGCAAGATCAAGTCCTACAAGGACCTGAACGATCCGCAGTACAGCATCACCTCGAAGATCGGCACCACCGGTGAGATCGTTGCCCGCAAGCTGATCAGCAAGGCCAAGTACCACGGCTTCGACAACGAGCCGGAAGCGGTGATGGACGTGGTCAACGGCAAGGCTGACGCCTTCATCTACGACTCGCCCTACAACGTGGTGGCGGTGAGCAAGTTCGGCGCCGGCAAGCTGGTCTACCTCGACCAGCCGTTCACCTACGAGCCGCTGGCGTTCGGCCTGAAGAAAGGCGACTACGACAGCATCAATTTCATCAACAACTTCCTCCATCAGATCCGCGAAGACGGCACCTATCAGCGCATCCACGACAAGTGGTTCAAGAACACCGAGTGGCTGAAGGAAATGGAATGAACCGCTGACGGCCCCCGCGAAGGGGGCCGTCGTACCTGCGCATTCCATCGTTCGAGAGAGTTTCCGTGACCAAGAAGAAACGTTCCGTCTGGCCCTGGCACCTGCTGACCGGGCTGATCCTGCTGGTCTTGGCCTGGGCGCTGTGGTTCTCCACCTCGCTGATTTCCTATGAATGGCGCTGGAACCGCGTTCCGCAGTACTTCGCCTACCAGGCCGAGGAGCCGTTACGGGCCAACGAGATCGGCCGGGTCGAGGCTATCGAGGAACAGGGCAGGGACGCGCGCGTCACGCTGCTTGGCGAGAGCGGCGAGAAGCAGGTCGTGACCGTCGCCCAGGACAGCCTGCAATTCTCCGAAGGCGACGACGTGGCCGAGGGCGACGCGGTCGGGGTGACCCGCCACTGGGCCGCCGGCCCACTGCTCTGGGGCCTGTGGACCACCCTCTGGCTATCGCTGGTGTCCGGTGCCATCGGTCTGGCTATCGGCCTGGTCGCCGGCCTCTGCCGGCTGTCGAAGAACCCGACCCTGCACGACCTGTCGACGATCTACGTCGAGCTGGTGCGCGGCACGCCGTTGCTGGTGCAGATCTTCATCTTCTACTTCTTCATCGGCACCGTGCTCAACCTGTCCCGCGAGTTCGCCGGGGTTGCGGCGCTGGCGCTGTTCACCGGCGCCTACGTGGCCGAGATCATCCGGGCCGGCGTGCAGTCCATCGCCCGCGGACAGAACGAGGCCGCCCGCTCCCTGGGCCTGAACGCCGGCCAGTCGATGCGCTACGTGATCCTGCCGCAGGCCTTCAAGCGCGTGCTGCCGCCGCTGGCCGGGCAGTTCATCAGCCTGGTCAAGGACACCTCGCTGGTCTCGGTGATCGCCATCACCGAACTGACCAAGAGCGGCCGCGAGGCGATCACCACCTCGTTCTCCACCTTCGAGATCTGGTTCTGCGTCGCCGCGTTGTACCTGCTGTTGAACCTGCCCCTTTCGCACATGGCATCCCGACTGGAGCGGAGGCTCGGACAAAGTGATTGAAGTACGCAACCTGCTGAAGGTCTTCGATACCCGCGGCCAGGTAGTGCGCGCGGTGGACGACGTGAGTACCCGCGTGGCCAGGGGCGAGGTACTGGTGGTGATCGGTCCGTCCGGTTCCGGCAAGTCGACCTTCCTGCGCTGCCTGAACGGCCTGGAGGAGTTCGACGAAGGCTCGGTGAGCATCGACGGCGTCGACCTGGCCGACCCGAGGACCGACATCAATGCCTACCGCCGCGAAGTCGGCATGGTGTTCCAGCATTTCAACCTGTTCCCGCACATGACCGTGCTCGAGAACCTCTGCCTGGCCCAACGCGTGGTGCGCAAGCGCGGCAAGGCCGAGCGCGAGGCCAAGGCGCGGGCGCTGCTGGCCAAGGTCGGCATCGGGCAGAAGGCCGACGAATATCCCTCGCGCCTGTCCGGCGGCCAGCAGCAGCGCGTGGCGATCGCTCGCGCGTTGTGCATGGACCCCAAGGTGATGCTGTTCGACGAACCGACCTCGGCGCT
>NZ_KV800262.1:13448-28652 GCF_001810205.1 Pseudomonas sp. HMSC076A11
TGTTCGACGAACCGACCTCGGCGCTCGATCCGGAGATGGTCGGCGAAGTCCTCGACGTCATGAAGACCCTGGCCGTGGAAGGCATGACCATGGTCTGCGTGACCCACGAGATGGGCTTTGCCCGCGAAGTGGCCGACCGCGTGCTGTTCTTCGACCACGGCAAGCTGCTGGAGGACGCGCCGCCGGCGCAGTTCTTCGACAATCCGCAGGACCCGCGGGCCCAGGCCTTCCTCCGTCAGGTCCTCTAGTACCGCGCTAGGCGAACGGCTTGCCCGGCGGCGGCAGGAGCGACGTCGGACTCTGCCGCGCGGCCGGCTGGATATCGTTGTCCTCCAGCCAGTCCAGCGCCCATTCGCGCAGGCGCTCGTTCTGGTAGCGGTACCAGTCCTGCAACAGTTCCGGGTACTCCATCAGAGAGTGCTTGAAGGCCTTGAACGGCTTGCGGCTCTGCAGCGCGTTGGCGAGCGTCGCATAGGCGTGCGGCTCTTCCACCTCGCGGAGGAAATCCTGCATCAGTCCCAGCGACTGGGTGGTGCTCAGCGGGTCGATCAGCAGCAGGCGTTCCGGCTCGTTTTCCAGCAATGCGTCCAGTTCGGGATCGGGCGCCTCGGCGGAGATCAGCAGCACCTTGCCGCTGTACAGGTCGAGGTAGTGGTCGATTCCCGGGGTATCCAGGGCGAAGGCCAGTTCGTCGATATCGATGGTCATCGGGCGCATGGCGTCATCTCCCAAAAGGCGAAAGCCTGATCCTACGCAAAGGTGCCCCTCCTGTCCGCTTTCGATGGACGGGAGGGGCTGCCGATGCAAGGAGGATCCTCTCGGGATGTTACAGGCGGAAGCGTCCCACCTGTGCCTGCAACTGCGTGCCCAGGCGCGCCAGCTCGCCGCTGGAGGCGGCGGTCTGCTCGCTGGCGGCGGCCGACTGCTCGGCGACGTCGCGTACGCTGAGGACGCTGCGGTTGATCTCCTCGGCCACCGTGCTCTGTTGCTCCGCGGCAGTGGCGATCTGCAGGTTCATGTTCTGGATGTCGGAGACGGTGCGGGTGATGCTGTCCAGCGCGGCGCCGGCGCGGCGCGCCAGTTCCACCGTGCTGGCGGTCAGCGAGCGGCTGTTCTCCAGGCGTTCGGCGGCTTCGCCGGCGCCCTGCTGGAGACGCTGGATCAGGCCCTCGATCTCGGCGGTGGACTGCTGGGTGCGCTGGGCCAGGCCGCGGACCTCGTCGGCGACCACCGCGAAGCCGCGTCCGGCGTCGCCGGCGCGTGCCGCTTCGATGGCTGCGTTGAGCGCCAGCAGGTTGGTTTGCTCGGCCACCGACTTGATCACGTCGAGGACGCTGCCGATCTGCTCGCTCTCGTTCTTCAGGCGCGCCATGGCTTCGCTGGAAACGTCCATTTCGCTAGCCAGGCGCTCGATGCGGGTCACCGCCTGGTCGACCACCGCGTCGCCCTGGCGCGCCTCTTCGTCGGCCTGGCGAGCGGCCTGGGAAGCCAGTTCGGCGTTGCGCGCGACGTCCTGCACGGTGGCGGCCATCTCGTGCATGGCGGTGGCGACCTGGTCGGTCTCCACTTTCTGGCTGTTGACCCCGGCGCGGGTCTGCTCGGTGACCGCCGAGAGTTCCTCGGCGGAGCTGGCCAACTGGCTGACGCCGTCGCCGATCCGCCCGACCAGCTCGCGCAGGCTGTCGCCCATGCGCTGCATGACTCGCTGCAACTGGCCCAGTTCGTCGCGGCGCTGGAGGGTCAGGGGATTCTGCGGACGCTTGCCGAGGTCGCCGGCGGCGATGGCCTCGGCCTGCGCGAGGGCTTCGTCCAGCGGCCGGACGATCTGCCGGTTGATCGCCCAGCCGGCGACGCAGCCGAAGGCCAGGGCCAGCGCGGCGATCAGCCAGAGGCTGGCGCGGTCGCGGCTGGCGGTGCTCTCGCGCAATTGGCGACCGGCTTCGGTGAGGGTCCGGCCGGCCCGGGCCATATCCTGGGTGCTGCTTTGCATCGCTTGCTGCGCCTGGCGCGTGCGGATGACGCCGGCACGGAACTGCTCGATCCCGCCACGATAGCCCTGGAGGCTACCCATGGCCTGTTCCAGCGCCGCATCGGCCTCGCCGGGCAACTGGCCACGCAGCGTCGTGGCGGCCTGGCGGAGGGCGTCGAACGCGGCGAACGCGGCCTGCTCGGCCTTGTCGCTGCGTTCGAAGACGTAGCCGCGCACCTGGTAACGCACCATGAGCAACTGTTGGTGCAGGTCGGCCACCGCACGGCTACGTTGCAACGCCTGCGGGTCGCCGGCCTGCTGCGCGAGGCTGGCGTCCATCAGTTCCTCGAGGCGGGCGAAGCTGTCCAGCGCCTGCTGTGCAGTGCCCACCAGCACACCACGGGCGGCGCTGCGTTGCTGATCGGCTGCGGCGAGGTCGTCGAAAGCCTTGCGGTAGGCTTCGATGGCTTCGGTCTGGTGGGCCAGGGCGGCCGGGTCGAGCTCGCTGTCGCGCAGCGCCTGCAGGCGCTGGAGCATCCCGGCCAGGGTCTGGCGGACCTGCTCGGCCTGGCGCGGGTCGCTGCCGGCTTCGAATGCCAGGCGGCCTTGTTCGGCTTGCTGGGTCTGTTCCATCAGGCTGGCGACTTCGGCGAGCTGCTCGCTGAGGGCGGTCTGGTGCGTGAGGGTGCGGTTGCTGCTGATCACCACCAGCAGAAGCAGCGCGAGGAGGACACCGAAACCGACCATCAGCTTGCGGCTGACGCTCAGCTTGGCCAGTTGGAGAACCCACCAATCGTACATCGTCATTACTCCAGGCAGTGCGACACCCTGGGTTGGCAGCCCCATGGCGTGGCGGAACAGGTAATGGCTCAGCGTCGTCGCGTCCGGCGTGCGGGCGCGGAGGGCCGGTACGTGGCCGGCGGGCGAGGTCTTATGGTTGTCGTGCGGAGCCCTGCGCGACAGAGGATGTCGGCCGGGCGGGGAAAACCTTCAGTCTTTTACCGGAGTTTTTTCAGAACAACCGCGCAAGCAGGGCGCTGACCGCGGTTTCCACGCGCAGGATGCGTTCGCCGAGCTGCACCGGATGCAGTCCGGCTTCGCGCAGCTTGTCGACCTCGTAGGGAATCCAGCCGCCTTCCGGGCCGATCGCCAGGGTCACCGGCTTCTCCACCGCGCGCGGACAGGCCGGCCAGGGACCGGGATGGCCGACCAGGCCGAGGCTGCCGGCGGCCAGGGCCGGCAGGCGGTCTTCGACGAAGGGTTTGAAGCGCTTCTCGACGATGATTTCCGGCAGCACCGTATCGCGGGCCTGCTCCAGGCCGAGGACCAGGTTCTCGCGGATCGCCGCCGGGTCGAGGAACGGGGTCTGCCAGAAGCTCTTTTCCACGCGGTAGCTGTTCAGCAGCACCAGCTTCGGTACGCCCATCGCGGCGATGGTCTGCAACACCCGGCGGAGCATCTTCGGTCGCGGCAAGGCCAGCAGCAGGGTGATCGGCAGCTTGGCCGGCGGCGGCTGGTCGAAGCGCACTTCCAGGGTCGCCTCGCTGGCGTCGAGCTTCAGCAGGCGACCTTCGCCCATCCAGCCGCCGAGGCGGCCGACCCGCAGGGTGTCGCCGTTCTCGGCGCGGTGCACTTCGTGCAGGTGCTTGAGGCGGCGATCGTGCAGGACCGCACGATCCGCCGACACGAAGTCGGCGTCGTCGAGGAGCAGCAGGTTCACTGGCGGGTGGCCGGAGGCTGGTCGCCGTCGCTGGCCGGTTGGTCGTCCGGATGCTCGCCGCGCTTGCGTACCAGGCGGCCGAACAGCAGGCCGATCTCGAACAGCAGCCACATCGGCACCGCGAGCATGGTCTGGGAGAAGATGTCCGGCGGGGTCAGGACCATGCCGACCACGAAACAGCCGATGATCACGTACGGGCGGATCTTCTTCAGGTACTCGACGTCGACCACTCCGATCCAGATCAGCAGCACCGTGGCCACCGGGATCTCGAAGGCGACGCCGAAGGCGAAGAACAGAGTCAGGACGAAGTCCAGGTAGCTGTTGATGTCCGTCATCATCGCCACGCCCTCGGGCGTCACGCTGGCGAAGAAGTGGAAGATCATCGGGAACACCAGGAAGTAGGCGAAGGCCATCCCGGCGTAGAACAGGATGATGCTGGACACCAGCAGCGGCAGCGCCACGCGCTTCTCGTGCTTGTACAGGCCGGGCGCGATGAAGCCCCAGACCTGCGCGAGGATCACCGGCATGGCGAGGAACAGCGCCACCACCATGGTCAGCTTGAACGGCGCGAGGAACGGCGAGGCGACGTCGGTGGCGATCATGCTGGTGCCTTCCGGAAGGAAGCGGCGCAACGGCTCGGAGACCAGGGTGTAGATCTTCTGCGAGAAGTAGAACAGGCCGGCGAAGATCAGGAAGATCGCCGCCACGCTGCGCAGCAGGCGCGTACGCAGTTCGGTCAGGTGCGAGACCAGGGGCATTTCCTGGTCGTGCTCGGGCTGCTCGGGTTTATCGGCGCTCATGGATTACGCGGCGTCTCGGACGGTGGCGAAGGGGGAGTGGAGGCAGCGACTGCCGGCGGTGCCGCGGCGTCCGCGGGCGGAACCGCAGGCGTGCTGGTCGGCGGCGGCGTGGGTACGCTCGGCGCCGGGCTCTCGGCCGCCGGCGGCGGGGTTTCCTGCGGGGGATTCTGGCCGGTCAGCGGGGCCAGCAGCTTCTGCGCTTCGCGCTCCATCGAGAGGATGTGCTCGTTGTGCAGTTGCCGGCGAATCTCGTCCGCGCCGATTTCCCGTTCCACTTCCTGCTTGATGGTATTGAAACTGCGCTTCAGGCGGCCGATCCACAGGCCGGCGGTACGTGCGGCGCCCGGCAGGCGCTCGGGGCCGAGCACCAGCAGGGCGACCAGCCCGACCAGCAACAGTTCGCTGAAGCTGATTCCGAACATCGATGGCTACCCGTCAGTCCTTGCGCGCCGGCTCTTCGACCTTCTGCGCCTGGGCGTCGATGGTGTGCGGCTGGTTCAGCGGTTGGGCCGGCTGGGCGGCGGGCTGGTCCTTCTTGTCGTCTTCCTCGGTGTTCACCGCCTTGCGGAAGCCCTTGATCGCTTCGCCGACGTCGGAACCGAGGTTCTTCAGGCGCTTGGTGCCGAACACCAGTACCACGACGATCAGGATGACGATCCAGTGTTTCCAGTCAAAAATGCCCATGTCGTATTCCTCGCAATGTGTAGGTTCAGGCCGATGGTTGGCGGGCGGCTTTCTCGGCGTGGCCGGAAAGGCCGAAGCGGCGCTCCAGTTCGTCCAGCACGGCTTGCGGATGCTGGCCGAGGGCCGAGAGCATCACCAGCGAGTGGAACCAGAGGTCGGCGGTTTCGTAGATCAGGTCCTGGCAGTCGCCGCTGGCCGCGGCATCCTTGGCGGCGATGATGGTTTCCACCGACTCCTCGCCGACCTTCTCCAGGATCTTGTTCAGGCCCTTGTGGTACAGACTGGCCACATAGGAGCTGTCGGGCGCGGCGTTCTTGCGCTCCTCGAGCACCGCTGCCAGGCGGGTCAGGGTGTCACTCATGGTGGTGTCCTGCGTGTTCGTAGATGGCGTCCGGGTCCTTCAGCACCGGATCGACGGTCTTCCAGGCGCCGTTCTCGAAGACGCGGTAGAAACAGCTTTCCCGGCCGGTATGGCAGGCGATCCCGCCGACCTGCTCGACCATCAGGATGACCACGTCGGCGTCGCAGTCCAGGCGCAGTTCGTGCAGCTTCTGCACATGCCCGGACTCCTCGCCCTTGCGCCACAGCTTGCCACGCGAACGCGACCAATAGATTGCACGGTTCTCGCTGGCGGTCAGGGCCAGCGCCTCGCGGTTCATCCAGGCCATCATCAGCACGCGCCCGGTCTCGTGATCCTGGGCGATCGCCGGGACCAGGCCGTCGGCGTTCCAGTGAATCTCATCCAGCCAGTCTTTCATGGTCTTTCCACGTTCGTTGCCGGTACGTTGCGTGCGTTTCCGGCGGAAATGGGAGTAGTGTGCCAGCCGGGAGCGCGACTGGCTATCGGCGCGGGCCTAGTGGCCGTGCGCGGCGCTAGCGGCGCAGGATCAGGAACACCCCGCCGGCCAGCATCACCCACGCCGGCCAGGCTTCCAGCTGCTGACCCAGGCCGACCTCGGCGGCGCCGACCAGCAGCACCGCGCCCACCAGGCGCCCGAGCCAGTCGTGGCGGGAACCTTTCCACTCCGGCGGCGGCGCATTGTGGGCGTGCGGTTGTGACAGGCGTTCGAGGGTGTCGCGGGCCATTTGCGACAGGTGCGGCACCTGCTCGACCTGTTGCTGGAAATTGCGCAGCAACTGCTTCGGGCTGACCCGTTCGCGCATCCAGCGCTCCAGGAACGGCTGTGCGGTGGCCCACAGGTCGAGTTCCGGGTAGAGCTGGCGGCCGAGGCCTTCGATGTTCAGCAGGGTCTTCTGCAGCAACACCAGTTGCGGCTGGATCTCCATGTTGAAACGGCGCGCGGTCTGGAACAGGCGCAGCAGGACCTGGCCGAAGGAGATGTCCTTCAGCGGCTTCTCGAAGATCGGTTCGCAGACGGTACGGATCGCCGCCTCGAAGTCGTTGACCTTGGTTTCCGCCGGTACCCAGCCGGAGTCGATATGCAGTTGGGCGACCTTGCGGTAGTCGCGCTTGAAGAAGGCGATCAGGTTGCGCGCCAGGTAGTCCTGGTCCTCGTCGGTCAGGCTGCCGACGATGCCGCAGTCCACCGCGATGTATTGCGGGCTCCAGGGCGCGCGGGTGCTGACGAAGATGTTGCCGGGGTGCATGTCGGCATGGAAAAAGCTGTCGCGGAACACCTGGGTGAAGAAGATCTCCACGCCGCGCTCGGCCAGTGCCTTGAAGTCGGTGCGCTGGTCGCGCAGGGTTTCCAGGTCGGTCACCGGGATGCCGTAGATGCGCTCCATCACCAGCACCTTGGGCCGGCACCAGTCCCAGTAGACCTGTGGCACGTAGAGCAGCGGCGAGCCTTCGAAGTTGCGTCGCAGCTGCGAGGCGTTGGCCGCCTCGCGGAGCAGGTCGAGTTCGTCGACGATGGTCTTCTCGTAGTCGCTGACCACTTCCACCGGGTGCAGGCGCCGCGCCTCGCTGGAGACCCGCTCGGCGAGGCGGGCGAGGATGAACAGCCAGGCGATGTCGGAGCGGATCACCGGTTCCAGGTTCGGCCGGATCACCTTCACCACCACTTCCTCGCCGCTCTTCAGGCGCGCGGCGTGGACCTGGGCCACCGAGGCGGAGGCCAGCGGTTCGCGTTCGAAGCGGGCGAAGACCTGTTCGATCTTCGCGCCCAGCTGTTCCTCGATGCGCTTGACCGCCAGCTCCGGCGGGAAGGGCGGCACCTTGTCCTGCAGCCAGGCCAGTTCGTTGGCGATGTCGTCGGGCAGCAGGTCGCGGCGGGTGGAGAGAATCTGGCCGAACTTGATGAAGATCGGTCCGAGGTCCTGCAGTGCCAGGCGCAGGCGCGCGCCGCGGGTCAGTTCCAGCTTGCGCCGCGGCAGCCAGCGCCAGGGCAGGGTGGCACCGAGCAGGCGCAGCCACCAGGGCAGCATCGGCAGTTCGAGGATCAGGTCGTCCAGGCGGTAGCGGATGACGACGCGCTGGATGCGCAGGAGGCGGCGGACAGCGAGGAGCTTCATGCGTCGGGCTTGGTCTTTTGGCTGAGGCGTCCGACGCGCGCGTCGAGACGATCGAGGGCCAGCTTCAGCTGGTCCAGTTCGGCGAAGCGTGCTTCGGCTTCGTGCTGGCCGACCAGCGTACGGCTTTCCTCGGCAAGGTAGTCGGCCAGGTTCAGGCGCAGGCTGTGCAGGCTCTGCGCGCTCCAGCGCGAAGCGTCGCGCAGGCCGCTGCCGAGCACCTGGGTGGCGAGCGGGCCGAGCCAGCGCGACAGTTCGTACTCCCAGTCCAGCTCCAGGCTCTGCAGGATGCCGGCCAGTTCCAGCAGGGCCGCGCTGTCGCCGTCCATGCTGACTTCCGGGCTGTGCAGGACGCGGGTCTTGTCGCGCGCCAGGGCCAGGTGCAGGAGGTTGCCGGCCGGCGCACGCAGGGTGCAGTCGACCTCCGCCTCATGCTGCGCGGCGAAGTGCAGGCCGTCGCCGGCGGGCAGGATGAAGATCCGCAGCGGCGGGCTCAGGCAGTCGACCTCGATGACCTTGGCGGAAAGCCTGCGCAGGCGCGGCAGCGCTGTCCCGTCGAGGCGCAGGACGCGATTGATGCCGGTTTCGGCGGCGGCCAGCACGGCCTGGATCAGCAGCGAGCTCATCGGCGCGCCCTCGGTTAAGGCTTGATACCGCGGTGCAGGGCGACGATGCCGCCGGTCATGTTGTGGTAGGTCACGCGGTCGAAGCCGGCTTCCACCATCATCGCCTTCAGGGTTTCCTGGTCGGGGTGCATGCGGATCGACTCGGCCAGGTAGCGATAGCTCTCGGAGTCGTTGGTGACCAGCTTGCCCATCAGCGGAAGCAGGCTGAACGAATAGGCGTCGTAGGCCTTGGACAGCAGGTTGCTGCTCGGCTTGGAGAACTCCAGCACTAGCAGGCGGCCACCGGGCTTGAGCACGCGCAGCATGGAGCGGATCGCTTCGTCCTTGTGGGTGACGTTGCGCAGGCCGAAGGCGATGGTCACGCAGTCGAAGTGGTTGTCCGGGAAGGGCAGCTTCTCGGCGTCCGCCTGGACGAAGCTGACGTTGCCGGAGACGCCCTTGTCGAGCAGCTTGTCGCGGCCGACCTTGAGCATCGAGGCGTTGATGTCGGCCAGCACCACCTCGCCGGTCGGGCCGACCAGGCGCGAGAACTGCCGGGTCAGGTCGCCGGTGCCGCCGGCGATGTCGAGCACGCGGTTCCCGCTGCGCACGCCGGACAGCTCGATGGTGAAGCGCTTCCACAGGCGATGGATGCCACCGGACATCAGGTCGTTCATCAGGTCGTACTTGGCTGCCACCGAGTGAAATACCTCGGCGACCTTCTTCGCCTTCTGGCTTTCCGGAACGTTCTGGTAGCCGAAGTGGGTGGTGGGTTCGGCGTCGGCGCCTTTGCGGGGATCGTTCATGACGTTCTCACCTGGAAAGAATGCCGGGCATTCTAACAGGATGTGGGGAAAGTGCTGTGCCGCCGTCCGACGGCGCGGGTGCGGTGTTTTGTCTGGCCGCGTATAGTTTTCCGATCTGCAATCAGGAGTCGATTCATGTCGCGTATCCACATCGAACGTCCGCACAGCCTGGGGCTGGACGCCGCACGGGCCAAGGCGGAGAAACTGGCCGAACGTCTGGCGAAGGAGCACGGCGTGCAGTGCGAATGGCAGGGCGACGAGCTGACCTTCAAACGCAGTGGCGTCGACGGCAGGATCGCGGTGGGGGCGGACAAGGTCGCGGTGGACGTCAAGCTCGGCCTGATGCTGTCGGCCATGAGCGGCCTGCTCAAGGGCGAGATCGAGAAGGCGCTGGACAAGGCGCTGGCCTGATCCCGCCGGGCGTTCGCCGTCCTGGCGGCGCCCATCTTCCGCTTAGTATGCGGTTTCTAATTTTCCCCGATACCTTGCTCTCACGCTGCCAGCGTTCCGGCGGCGCCTGCGGTTTCTTCAACCCAACGAGCGTGAGGTGCCCCATGGCCAAGATTGCCCTGAAGAAAAAGACCGTTTCCGAATCCACTTCCCTGGTCTCCGAGATCCGCCACTATGCCCGCCAGATCTGGCTTGCCGGCCTGGGTGCGTATTCCCGCCTGGGCACCGAAGGCAGCGACTACTTCAAGGAATTGGTGAAAGCTGGCGAAGCCCTGGAGAAAAAAGGCAAATCGCTGGTCACAAGTCAGGTCGATTCGGCCAATGACAGTGTCAAGACCGGCCTCTCTTCGGTGAAGGGAAAAGTCGAAGACCAGCTCGACAGGATCGAGCAGGCATTCGACAGCCGTGTCGCTAGCACGTTGAACCGGATAGGCATACCTTCCCGGAACGATGTCGAAGCACTCTCTGCTAAGCTGGATGAGCTGAGCGCAGTGCTCGAGCGTGTCGCGAGAACCCAATAAGGAGAGCAGGATGGCTGGCAAGAAGAAGAGCGAAAAAGAGTCCAGTTGGATCGGCGAGATCGAGAAATACTCGCGGCAGATCTGGCTGGCTGGTCTGGGGGCCTACTCGAAGGTCAGCAAGGACGGCAGCAAGCTGTTCGAGACCTTGGTGAAAGACGGCGAGAAGGCTGAAAAAGAAGCGAAGTCCGATGTGGACGCGCAGGTCGGTGCGGCGAAGGCTTCCGCCCGCTCTGCGAAGAGCAAGGTCGACGAGGTTCGGGACCGTGCGCTCGGCAAGTGGAGCGAGCTCGAGGAAGCTTTCGACAAGCGCCTGAACAGCGCCATCTCGCGTCTCGGCGTGCCGAGCCGCAACGAGGTGAAGGAGCTGCACAGCAAGGTCGATACGCTGACCAGGCAGATCGAGAAACTCACCGGCGTCAGCGTCAAGCCGGCGGCGAAGGCAGCGGCCAAGCCTGCGGCGAAACCGGCTGCCAAGCCCGCGGCGAAAACCGCAGCGGCCAAGCCGGCAGCTAAACCGGCAGCCAAGGCCGCCGCCAAGCCTGCGGCGAAACCCGCGGCGAAACCCGCGGCGAAAAAAACCGCGGCGAAAACCGCGGCCGCCAAGCCGGCAGCCAAGCCCGCCGCCAAACCGACTGCGAAGGCCGCAGCGAAACCGGCGACCAAGCCGGCAGCCAAGGCCGCGGCGAAGCCTGCTGCGAAACCTGCCGCAGCCAAGCCTGCCGCGAAGCCGGCAGCCAAGCCGGCCGCTGCGACCGCCGCCAAGCCCGCGGCGAAACCTGCCGCCAAGCCGGCTGCGAAAAAGCCTGCGGCGAAGAAGCCGGCAGCCAAGCCCGCCGCGGCGAAACCGGCCGCTCCCGCCGCGTCTTCGAGCGCGCCCGCTGCCCCCGCCGCCACACCGGCTGCCAGCGCTCCGGCAGCGAACGCTCCGGCGACGCCGAGCAGCCAGGGCTGAGTCCTGGCGGCAAGGCACACGCCCGGCACTCGCCGGGCGTTTTTCATTCCGGTCCCAGGTAGCGCTGCGCCAGGCTTTCCGCCGAGCGTTGGGCCTCGCTGCGCAGATGCGGGGCGACCAGCATCATGATCTGGTAGACCACCGTGCGCACCTCGCCCTTGCTGCCCAGTACCCGCTGGTAATCCAGGGAGAACAGCAGGGTCAGGGTGATCTGTTCGACCAGTTGCCCGAGTGCCGGCGCGTCGCTGCGCAACTGCCGGTCGGCCTTGAGGCGGGCCAGCAGGGTGGCCAGGGTCCGCTTCAGCGCGCCGAGCCAGGTACGGATGCCGCGAGCCAGCCGTGGCAGGCGCCCGGTCAGGTTGGACAGGTCCTGGAACAGGAAGCGGTAGTGGGCGAGGCGCTCGACGATCAGGTGCAGGAACAGCCAGTAGTCCTCCGCGCCCAGGCGCACCTCCTCGGGCGGATCGAGCAGCGGCGCCAACTCGGCCTGGAACCGCTCGAACAGCGCCATCACCAGCGGTTCCTTGCCATGGAAGTGGTAGTAGAGATTGCCCGGGCTGATGCCCAGTTCGTTGGCGATCTCCAGTGTCGAGACGTTGGGCTCGCCCTGTTCGTTGAACAGCAACAGCGAGCATTCGAGGATTCGGTCGCGTGTCTTCATCCGGACTTCTTCTGGGGATGGAGGTGCCCGGCTCCAGGCGCCCGGGCCGGATCTTTCAGCGTATATGCACGTAGGTGCCCGGGGCCGCTTCGAGGGGCGGATGCGCGGCGCTGCCAAGGTTGAAGTCAGGGTTGCCCAGCTCGCCCGAGCGCTCCTGCAGCCAGCCCAGCCAGACCGGCCACCAGCTGCCCTCTTCGCGCTTGGCGTCGTAGTACCAGGCGCGTGGATCGCTGCTCAGCTTGTCGTTCTCGAAGTAGCAGGCCTTGGGGTTTCCGGGAGGGTTGAGGATGCTCTGGATGTGCCCGCTGTTGGACAGGATGAAGCGGCGCTGGCCGCCCAGCAGGAGGGCCGAGCGATAGACCGCGTCCCAGGGCGTGATGTGGTCGGTGATGCCGGCGACGTGGAAGCTGTCGATCGCCACCTTGCCCAGGTCCACCGCGGTCCCGCTGACCTCCAGCGCGCCCGGGCGGGTCAGCGGGTTGTGCTTGAACAGGTCGAGCAGTTCGCCGTGGAACGCCGCGGGCAGCCGCGTGTTGTCGTTGTTCCAGTAGAGGATGTCGAACGCCGGCGGCTGCCTGCCGAGCAGGTAGTTGTTGACCCAGTAGTTCCAGATCAGGTCGTTGGGGCGCATCCAGGCGAACACCTTGGCCATGTCGCGCCCGTCCAGCACGCCATGCTGGTAGGAGCGGCGCTTGCTGCTCTCCAGGGTCTGCTCGTCGGCGAAGAGCATCGCCGGGCTTTCCATCTGGCTGTCGAGCAGGCTGACCAGGTAGGTGACGCTACTGACCTTGCGCAGTTGCCGGCGCACCTGCAGGTGGCCGAGCAAGGCGGCCACGGTGAGCCCGCCGGCGCAGGCGCCGGCCAGGTTCACGCTGCGGCTGCCGGTGATCTCGCGGCTGACCTCGATGGCCTGGTCGAGGGCCTCGACATAGGTGCTCAGGCCCCATTCGCGGTGCTGGGCGTCGGGGTTGCGCCAACTGATGACGAAGACCTGCAGGTTGTTCTTCAGGGCGTACTGGACGAAGCTCTTTTCCGGCGACAGGTCGAAGATGTAGTACTTGTTGATCTGCGGCGGCACGATCAGCAGGGGCTTGGCGTACTGGCGCTCGCCCAGCGGCTTGTACTGGATCAGCTCCAGCACCTCGTTGCGGAACACCACCGCGCCTTGCGTGGTGGCGAGGTTGCGACCGATCTCGAAGGCGGTCTTGTTCACCTGGCTGGGCATGCCGCCGTTGTGCACCAGGTCTTCGAGCAGGTGGCGGACGCCATTGAGCAGGCTGATCCCGCCGGTATTGAACAGTTCCTTTACCGCCAGTGGATTGATCAGGCTGTTGCTGGGTGCCACGGCGTCGGAGAGCAAGGCGACGAGGAAGCGGGCGCGGGCGCGATCGTCGCAATCCAGGTTGCTTTCGTCGATCCAGGCGAGCAGTTGCTTCTGCCACGCCAGGTAGGCCTGCAGGGTGCGCCGGTAGAAGGGATTGAGGCGCCAGGATGGATCCTGGAAGCGGGCGTCCTGTGGGTTCGGCTGGTGCAGGGTGTCGCCCAGCAGCACCTTGCCCAACTGGCCTCCGAAGGCGACCAGGTGCCGCGCACTGTGCAGCGGCTGGCGCAGGCCGTGGACAGCCAGGCTGCGGACCGTCGTCAGCAGGTCCTTGCCGCGCAGGCCGACGATGGCGCTCTGTGCACTCATGAACTCGGCGGGCACCGGCACGCTACCCGATTCCTGCTTTTCTCGCATGGACCATACTCCGTCGTAGGACCACAGTCTGGATGCCACGGGCGATCGTCCCCTGGCTCGGAATACTCAGTTATAGCCTGTGAATTCCGTTTCACCCGGGGCAGAACCGCACACCTGCCTGAACAGGGAGGATGCCGCCCGACAGTGGGGCAGCAAGCGCTGTACCACAACGCCAGGAGGGGCGTCGCAGAGCTTGCGCTGTCGCGGCGAAGCCAGGCGCCATGCGCCGTTGCGGAACATTGACTATGCACCTGCACCATGACGAAGCAGTGTCTGCTGCCCTGGTGTTGCCCGTGCAGCAGTTCAGCCAGTCTTGGGCAGGAACGGACGAGGGTGCATGACGGCGCGGCGGCGCTCCTCGGCGAGGAACTTCATGATGATCGGCGCCACCGATTCGGCGCGGGTCACCAGGAACAGGTGGCCGTCGTCGATCACGTGCAGTTCGGCGTTGGGAATGCGCCAGGCCAGCACACGCATGTTGATCAGCGGGATGATCGGGTCGTCGTCGCCGGCCAGCACCAGGGTCGGCTGGCGGATCCTATGCAGCCAGTGGATGCTGGTCCAGCCGAGCCCGGCGAACAGTTGCCAGTAGTAGCCCAGCTTGCCCGACGAACGCACCTTGCTGGCATGCGCCATGGCCAGCTTGGGGTCGCGGCGGAAGGCCCCGCCGTAGATGTCCGGGGCGATGTGTACGCCATAGGAGGGCTGGATGTAGCGCCGCGGGCTGGCCATGCGCATCAGTACCTTCGGCTTGCCCGGCACCATCACCGCGCCAGCCGAAGTGGCGGCGAGGATCAGCTTCTTGCAGCGTTCCGGATAGTCGTGGGCGAACTGCTGGGCCAGCGCGCCGCCCCAGGACACGCCGATCGCGTTGACCTGGCCGTAGTCCAGGTAGTCGAGCATCCGCGCCGCCAGCTTGGCCAGGCCGGGAAAGCGGTAGGGCACGCTGGGCGTCGAGGAACCGCCGACGCCGGGAACGTCGAAGGCGATCACCTCCAGTTCCGGGTCGAGCGCCTGGACGAAGGGGAATACCAGTTCCAGGTTGGCGCCTATGCCGTTGAAGATCAGCAGCGGAGTGCTTCCTTCCTTGCCCGGCCGCACTGCGGTGCGGATGGTCTGGCCGTCGAGGTCGATGGTCCGGAAGACGAAGGGCTGGGGCATGCTCGGGGTCCTCGGCGGCGCAGCCGCGGGCTCGGCGATACGGGGCCTGGCCGGCTTCCGCGCGGCGCGGGGCCGCGCCGGAGGCGCTGGCGGGGTTTCGTCGGCGGAGGCCGCGGATCGCTCCTGCGGCAGTTCTTCAGGCTGGTCGCTTTTCATCGTTCATGCACGTAGGTTCCGGGCGCGGCTTCGCCGGCCGGATAGGTCTTGTTGCCCAGGCTGGCGGGCGCCTTGCGGGTCTTGCCGGAGCGTTCGGCCAACCATTGCTGCCAGTGCAACCACCACGAGTCGGCGTGCTTGCCGGCCTGTTCCAGCCAGGCCTTGGGCTCGGCGGGCAGTTCCGGATTGGTCATGAAGCGTGCCTTGGGGTTGCCCGGTGGGTTGAGGATGCTCTGGATGTGACCGCTGTTGGAGAGGATGAACTCGCACTTGCCACCCAGCAGCCTGGCCGACTTGTAGCACGACTCCCAGGGGGTGATGTGGTCGTTCAGACCGGCGACACAGTAGAAGTCGCAAGTCACCTGCTTCAGGTCGATGGGCGTGCCGGAGACCTCCAGGGCGCCGGGGCGGTTCAGCGGGTTGCTCTTGAACAGTTCGACGAACTCGCCGTGCAGCGCGGCGGGCAGGCGCGTGGTGTCGTTGTTCCAGTAGAGGATGTCGAACGCCGG
>NZ_KV800262.1:28752-94392 GCF_001810205.1 Pseudomonas sp. HMSC076A11
TGGGGCGCATCCAGGCGAACACCTTGGCCATGTCCTTGCCTTCCAGCACGCCGGACTGGTAGGAGCGACGCTTGGCGGCCTCCAGGGTCTTCTCGTCGGCGAACAGCGCGACCTGGGTATTCAGTTCGAAGTCGAGCACGCTGACCAGTTGGGTGAAGGCGTTGACCTTCTTCTCGCCGCTGGCCACGTAGTGGCCGACCAGGGTCGCGGTGGTGATCCCGCCGGAGCAGGCGCCGAGGAGGTTGAGGTCCTTGCTGCCGGTGATCGACAGGACTACCTCGATGGCCTCCTTGAGCGCCTCGATATAGGTGGTCAGGCCCCATTCGCGCTGCGACTTGGTCGGGTTGCGCCAACTGACGATGAAGGTCTGCACGCCGTTGCGCAGGCAGAAGCGCGCCAGGCTCTTGTCCGGCGACAGGTCGAAGACGTAGAACTTGTTGATCTGCGGCGGCACCACCAGCAGCGGGCGTTCGTGCACCGACTCGGTGATCGGCCGGTACTGGATCAGTTCCAGCACGTCGTTGCGGAACACCACGGCGCCCTCGGTGGTGGCCAGGTTCTTGCCCACCTCGAAGGCGTCCATGTCCACCTGGCTCGGCATCCCGCCGTTGTTCACCAGGTCCTTGGCCAGGTGGCCGAGGCCGTCCAGCAGGCTCTTGCCGCCGGTCTCGAAGAAGCGCTTGACCGCCGCCGGGTTGCTCAGGCTGTTGGTCGGCGACATCGCCTCGGTCAGCAGGTTGATGACGAACTGGCCACGACTGATGTCCTGCGGCGACAGGTCGCTGTGGCTGATCCAGCTGTGCAGCTCCTTGCGCCAGGCCAGGTAGGTCTGCATGTAGCGCTTGTACAGCGGATTCTGGCTCCAGGCCGGATCGGAAAAGCGTCGGTCGTCATCGCCTGGGCGTAGCTCCGACTGGCCGAGCAGGACGTTCTTCAGCTCCAGGCTGAAATGCGCCACGTGCCTGGCGCTGTGCAGCGGCTGGCGCACCGCCTGGAGCAGGACCATGCGCGCGGAGGTGAGCAGGTCCTTGCCCCGGATGCCGATCACCGGATTCAGGTTCAGCGTGTTTTCCGCGGCTTGCTTGGGAAGCTCGTTATTGTTCTTCTGACTCATCGGCAACGCTCCATTGTTCGAGGCGAAACAGGGGACCGCAACGAAACCGGGGACCAGGTGTCCGGCCGGCTACTGCTCGACTACCAGCCCACCCGCACGTTTCAGGGCGGGGCGGACGCACGTCAGGGAAGGGAACCCGGACAAGGGGCTGCACCGTCTTGGTTACGCGAGTTTCCGCTGGCGTGCAAGCTGGCAGAAGCATCGGTGGCCGGCGTGGCTGGCCCGGCGAGCGGCCGACCTGCGGACTAGAGCGTTGCTGCCGTGCAGGGTAGGACATTCGCCGTGGCGACCGCGCCGACCGGATGTCTGGCCTGGCAGTCTGCGGGGCGAATGTTGCAAATGACGTGCCCTCGTTCGGGGCAGCGGGGAAAAATCGCCTGGATGCCGTGTGCCGCGAAGGGGCACTCGGCCCGGCGCTTCAGAGCATCAGCTTGACGACCGACTCGTCGGGGTCGCGCGACTTGCCGGCGCTGGCCAGCTCCGCCAGGTAGTCGGCCCATAGCTGGTCCTTGCGGGTCGCCAGCTCGTACAGGTAGTCCCAGGTGAACAGGCCGCTGTCGTGGCCGTCGTCGAAGCTCAGCTTAAGTGCGTACTGGCCGGCGGGTTCGACGCCGACCAGGCCGACGTTCAGCTTGCCGTACTGCAATACCGGGTTGCCGTGGCCCTGGACCTCGGCCGAGGGCGAATGCACGCGGAGGAACTCGGCAGGCAGGTCGTAGCTATCCTCGCCGTAGCGCAGGGTCAGGGTCTTCGAGGCTTTGTGCAGCTGGATGGCGGAAGGGATACGCATCGCATCGGACTCGCGGAAGGGCGGAGTACAAGGATACCCCGGTTCGGGACCGCGCGGCCCGCCGCCACGGTGTTGGCCGTGGCGGCGGCGGTGGTCAAAGGATGTAGCGGGACAGGTCCTCGTCCTCGGCCAGCTCGCCGAGGTGGCTGTTGACGTAGCCGGCATCGATCAGGATCGGCTTGTCGCTATGCTCGCTGGCCAGGTCGGCGGCGCTGAACGAGACCTCTTCCAGCAGCCGCTCGAGCAGCGTATGCAGGCGGCGGGCACCGATGTTCTCGGTCTTCTCGTTGACCTGCCAGGCGATCTCGGCAAGGCGCTTGATGCCGTCCTCGGCGAACTCGATGGCCAGCCCCTCGGTCTTCAGCAGCTCGCGGTACTGCTCGGTGAGCGAGGCATGCGGCTCGGTGAGGATGCGCTCGAAATCGTTCGGACTGAGGGCCTTGAGCTCCACGCGGATCGGCAGGCGGCCCTGCAGCTCGGGAACCAGGTCGCTCGGCTTGCTCAGGTGGAAGGCGCCGGAGGCGATGAACAGGATGTGGTCGGTCTTGACCATGCCCAGCTTGGTGTTCACCGTGCAGCCCTCGATCAGCGGCAGCAGGTCGCGCTGTACGCCCTCGCGGGAGACGTCGGCGCCGCCGGCGTTGGCGCGCTTGGCGATCTTGTCGATCTCGTCGATGAAGACGATGCCGTGCTGCTCGACCGCCTCCAGGGCGCGTGCCTTGAGCTCTTCCTCGTTGACCAGGCGCACCGCCTCTTCGTCGCGGATCAGCTTCAGGGCCTCGGCGACCTTCAGCTTGCGGGTCTTCTTCTTGCCCTTGCTCATGCCGGAGAACAGGTTCTGCAACTGGTTGGTCATCTCCTCCATGCCGGGCGGGGCCATGATCTCCACGCCGGCCGGGTTGTCGGCCACCTCGATGTCGATTTCCTTGTCGTCCAGCTGGCCTTCGCGCAGGCGCTTGCGGAACAGCTGGCGGGTGTTGCTGTCCTCGCGTGCCGGCTCGTCGCCGAAGCCCATGGCGGGACGCGCGGCCGGCAGCAGGGCATCGAGGATGCGCTCTTCGGCGGCGTCCTCGGCGCGATACTTGACCTTCTGGATCTCCTGTTCGCGGAGCATCTTCACCGCGGCGTCGGCGAGATCGCGGATGATCGATTCGACGTCGCGTCCGACATAGCCGACCTCGGTGAACTTGGTCGCCTCGACCTTGATGAACGGCGCGTTCGCCAGGCGCGCCAGGCGGCGGGCGATCTCGGTCTTTCCGACGCCGGTGGGGCCGATCATGAGGATGTTCTTCGGTGTTACCTCGGCGCGCAGCTCGGCCGGCAGTTGCATGCGTCGCCAGCGGTTGCGCAGGGCGATGGCGACGGCGCGCTTGGCGTCGTCCTGGCCGATGATGTGGCGGTTGAGTTCGTGGACGATCTCGCGGGGCGTCATGGACATTCGTTTACTCCAGCGGGGGACGAGCGCTTCAGACGGCGCTGTCCAGCTCCTCGATGGTCAGGTTCTGGTTGGTGAAGACGCAGATCGAGCCGGCGATGTTCAGCGCGGTCTCGGCGACTTCCCGAGCGCTCAGCTCGGCGTTGTGCTGCAGCAGGGCCAGGGCCGCGGCCTGGGCGAAGCCGCCGCCGGAGCCCATGGCGATCAGGCCGTGTTCGGGTTCGACCACGTCGCCGTTGCCGGTGATGATCAGCGAGGCATCCTTGTTGGCGACCGCGAGCATGGCTTCGAGGCGGCTCAGGGAGCGGTCGGTGCGCCAGTCCTTGGCCAGTTCGACGGCGGCGCGGACCAGGTGCCCCTGGTGTTTCTCCAGTTGCTGCTCGAAGCGTTCGAACAGGGTGAAGGCATCGGCGGTGGCGCCGGCGAAACCGGCCAGTACCTGACCGTGATACAGGCGCCGGACCTTCTTGGCGTTGCCTTTCATCACGGTGTTGCCCAGGGAAACCTGGCCGTCGCCGCCCATGACGACTTTGCCGTTGCGGCGGACAGATACGATGGTGGTCAAGGGGGAAATCTCCACACTGCGGGGCCGAATGCCCGGAATGCTGGGAGATATAGGGGCGATCCGCGGCTTTTCAACCGCACGCACCGCCGTGCGTCGGAACGCACGGCGTGGCCCGCGTTCAGCGGGCCTTGCGTTGCTGTAACAGCAGGTTGCTGAAGCCGTTGGAGGACAGTGTCTTCTGCGCCTGGGACAACTGGTCGCGGCTGTTGAACGGGCCGACCATCACCCGGTACCAGGTCTCGTCGCGGACGTTGCCGGCCTCGACGTTCACCGACTGCCCGAGCAGGATGATCTGCGCGCGCACGCGGTCGGCGTCGGACTGCTTGCGGAACGAGCCGGCCTGCAGGAAGAACTGCGTGCTGGCGGCGACCACCGCTTTCGGCAGCGGCGGTGGCACCTGCCCGGCGAGTGCGGCCTTGGCCCGCGCTTCGTCGGCCTTGGCCAGCTCGGCGGGGGTGGGCGGCGGCGGGGCCTTCTCCGGTACCGCTTCCGGCGGCACCACGACCTCGGACTCCGGCAGCAGGGTGTAGAACTCGTACTTCGGCTTGGCCTGGGCCGGCGTCTGCGTTTGCGCGGGCTGCTGGGCCTGGCCGTTCTGCTGCGGCTGCTTGCCCTGCACGGCGGCCGGGCGCTGGGCGTCCGGGCGTTCGCGCTGGACGTCCTTGCGCCCGGGTTCGAGCTTCATCAGGAACATGATGAAGCCGCCGATGGCCAGGCCGGCGACCAGCCAGACCCAGCCGGGAACGCCGTTCTTCGCGGCGGGCGCCTGGTAGCGGCTGGCGCCGCGCTTGGGGGCGGGTTTCTTCTTTGCCATGGGGGTTCCCGGACTCCTGTTCGGGCGGGTTCGATTACATGCGTTCCAGAGTCTTCAGACCGAGCAGCTCCAGGCCCTGTTCCAGGGTACGGCCGGTCAGCGCGGCGAGACGCAGGCGGCTGTCCTTCTGCGCCGGGTCCTCGGCGGTGAGGATCGGGCAATGCTCGTAGAAGCTGGAGAACAGCCCGGCCAACTCGTACAGGTAGGCGCAGAGCAGGTGCGGCACGCCCTTGAGCGCGACGTTGTTGATCAGGTCGCCGAACTGCGCCAGCTGTGCGGCCAGGGCCAGCTCCTGGGGCTGCTCGAGGACGATCTTCCCGCCCAGTTGCTCGCGGCCCTGGCCGAGCTTGCGGAAGACGCTGGCCACGCGGGTGCAGGCGTAGAGCAGGTAGGGTGCGGTGTTGCCTTCGAAGCTCAGCATCAGTTCGAAGTTGAAGCTGTAGTCGCTGGTGCGGTGCTTGGACAGGTCGGCGTACTTCACCGAGTCGATCCCCACCACCCGGCCGATCTCGCGCAGCTGGACCTCGTCGAACGGCTCCTCGCCACGCTCGGCGCGCTGCTCGTTGCGTTCCTTGACCAGCGCATAGGCGCGGCTCTCGGCCTCTTCCAGCAGGTCGATCAGCTTCACCGTACCGCCGTCGCGGGTCTTGAACGGACGGCCGTCGGCGCCGTTCATGGTGCCGAAGCCCATGTGCTCCAGCTCCATGCCGGCCGGAACGAAACCGGCGCGCCGCGCCACTTCGAAGACCTGCTGGAAGTGCAGGGCCTGGCGCTGGTCGACGAAGTACAGCACGCGGTCGGCGTGCAGCACGTTGTGCCGATAACGCATGGCGGCGAGGTCGGTGGTGGCGTAGAGGTAGCCGCCGCCGGCCTTCTGCACGATCACCGGGAGCGGATTGCCCTCGGCGTTCTTGAACTCTTCGAGGAAGACGCACAACGCGCCGTTGTCTTCGGTGAGCAGGCCCTTGGCGGTCAGGTCGGCGACCACCTGGGCGAGGTCGTCGTTGTAGGCGCTCTCGCCCATGACGTCGGCCATGCTCAGCTTCACGCCGAGACGGTCGTAGACCTTCTGGCAGTGCGACAGGGAAATCTCGTTGAAGCGGGTCCACAGGCGCAGGCAGTCGGGGTCGCCGGCCTGCAGCTTGACTACCAGTTCGCGGGCGCGGTCGGCGAATTCGGGAGACTCGTCGAAGCGTTTCTTCGCCGCGCGGTAGAAGACCTCCAGGTCGTGCAGCTCGGCCTCGGCGTCGACCGGTTGCTCTTCCAGGTAGGCGAGCAGCATGCCGAACTGGGTGCCCCAGTCGCCGACATGGTTCTGCCGGATCACCGTGTCGCCGAGGAACTCGAGGACGCGCGCGACGGCGTCGCCGATGATGGTCGAACGCAGGTGGCCGACGTGCATCTCCTTGGCCAGGTTCGGCGAGGACAGGTCGATCACCACGCGCTGCGCCGGGCCTGCCTTGCGCACGCCGAGACGTTCGTCGGCGAGTGCGCGGTCGAGGCTGGCGGCGAGCCAGACGTGATCCTGGAAGAAGTTGAGGAAGCCGGGGCCGGCGATCTCCACCTTGGCCAGTTGCTCGTGGGCGGGGATTGCCTCGACCAGCCTGGCGGCCAGGTCGCGCGGCTTCATCCCGGCCGGCTTGGCCAGCATCATGGCGATGTTGCTGGCGAAATCGCCGTGGCTACGGTCCTTGGTGTTCTCCACCTGGATGTCCGGGGTCAGGCCGGCGGGCAGGGTGCCGTCCGCGGTCAGTTGGTCGAGGGCTTGCTGGATCAGCTGGCGAATCGTGTCTTTCATCGTTTTTCTCCGTGCTCGCGGGCAGAGGGGCGGCGCGCGACGGTCGGGCAGGGGAAGGGCCGGCGGATGCGGCGCTCCGAAGTTCACTCCCCGCGATGTGCGCGGGGTGGCCGGTCGAGGCTCAGAACCGCGCATTATCCGTGGGCGGACAGGCGTTGCCAACCGTTGCGGCGATTAGCCGACAGTTTGCGCCGGACATCGCGGATTCCGGCTGACCCCAGTCAAGCGGGGCGTCTTCCTGGAAGGCGCTCAGAACAGGTCGATCGGATCGATATCGAGCGACCAGCGCACCTGGCGCCCGCCGGGCAACTGTTCGAGGCTCTGCAGCCAGGGCGTCAGCAGGCGATGCAGCGGCGCCCGGCTCATGCACTGCAGCAGCAGTTGCGCGCGGTGCTTGCCGGCACGCCGCTCCATGGGCGCGGGCACCGGCCCGAGCAGTTCCACCTCCGGTCCGCCCATCTGCTCGAGCAATTGCTCGGCGGCACTGCAGGCGCTGTCGAGGAAGGCTTCCGCCTGGCCCGGCTTGTGCGCTTCGGCGCGCAGCAGGGCGAGGTGGGCGAAGGGCGGCAGGCCGGCGGCGCGGCGTTCGCTGAGGGCCTGTTCGGCAAAGGCGAAGTAGCCGTCCTCGGTGAGCTGGACCAGCAGCGGGTGATCGGCCAGGTGGGTCTGGATCAGTACCCGTCCGGGCTCCTCGGCGCGTCCTGCGCGGCCGGCGACCTGGACGATCTGCTGGGCCATGCGTTCGCTGGCGCGGAAGTCGGCGGAAAACAGGCCGCCATCGGCATCGAGGATCGCCACCAGGGTGACCCGTGGGAAGTGGTGCCCCTTGGCGAGCATCTGGGTGCCGACCAGGATGCATGGCTCACCGCTGTTGATGGTGGCGAAGAGGTCGCGCATGGCGTGCTTGCGCGAGGTGCTGTCGCGGTCGATGCGCAGCACCGGATGGTTCGGGAAGAGAATCCGCAGGCGTTCCTCGGCGCGCTCGGTGCCGGCGCCTACCGGACGCAGGTCGAGCTTGCCGCACTGCGGGCAGTTCATCGGCGGCCGCTGGCGGTGGTCGCAGTGGTGGCAGCGCAACTCGCCGCTGCCCTGGTGCACGGTCATCCGCGCGTCGCAGCGCGGGCATTGGCTGATCCAGCCGCAGTCGTGGCAAAGCAGGGTCGGAGCGAAGCCGCGGCGGTTGAGGAACACCAGGACCTGCTGGCCGGCCGCCAGGGTATCGCCGATGGCCTGTTGCAGCGGGCGGGAAAGGCCGGCGTCGAGCGGCATGCTCTTCACGTCGAGGCGGATGAATTTCGGCGGGTGCGCGCCACCGGCGCGCTGGGTCAGGCGCAGCAGGCCGTAGCGGCCGGCCTGGGCGTTGTGCAGGCTTTCCAGGGCGGGCGTGGCCGAACCGAGCAGGATCGGCACGTTCTCCAGGCGTGCGCGTACCAGTGCCAGGTCGCGGGCGTGGTAGCGCAGTCCGTCCTGCTGTTTATAGGAGGCGTCGTGTTCCTCGTCGACGATGATCAGTCCCGGCCGCTTCAGCGGCGTGAACAGTGCCGAGCGGGTGCCGATGACGATGTCGGCCTCGCCATCCCGGGCGGCGAGCCAGGCGTCGAGGCGCTCGCGGTCGGTCAGGGCCGAATGCAGCAGGGCGATGCGCGCGTTGAAGCGGCGTTCGAAACGCGCCAGGGTCTGCGGCCCCAGGTTGATCTCGGGAATCAGCACCAGGGCCTGGCGGCCTGCGGCCAGGGTTTCGCGGATCAGTTGCAGGTAGACCTCGGTCTTGCCGCTGCCGGTGACCCCGGCCAGCAGGAAGCAATGGAAACCGCCGTGGCTGGCGCGAACCGCCTCGAAGGCGGCGCGCTGCTCGGGGTTCAGCGGCAACTCCGCCTGGGCCAGCCAGCCGCCTTCGCGCGGCGGGGTGCTGTGGCGCCGCACCTCCAGTTCGACCAGGCCTTTTTCCTTGAGCAGGTCGAGGCTGTCCTTGTTTATCTGCAACTGGTTCAGCAACTCATGGGACACCCCGTGCGGATGCTGCTTGAGAATCGCCAGGGCCTGGCGCTGGCGCGGCGCCCGGGCCAGGCGCGGATCGTCGAGGCTGGATTGCGCGGTGGCATGCCAGAAGCGCTGCTGGCGCGCCTCGGCCGGCTCGCCCTGGCGCAACAGGTTGGGCAGCGCCCAGGACAGGGTGTCGCCGAGGCTGTGCTGGTAGTACTGGGCGGTCCAGCGACAGAGTTCGAGCAGGTGCGCCGGCATCGGCGGCTTGGCGTCGAGTACCCTGAGGGCAGGCTTGAGCTTGTCTTCGGGTACTTCGGAACGGTCCGTCACCTCTATCAGAACGCCAACCAGCTCCCGGCGCCCGAACGGCAGCAGCAGGCGAATCCCCGGCTGTA
Source organism: Pseudomonas sp. HMSC076A11 (assembly GCF_001810205.1). Classification (NCBI taxonomy): domain Bacteria; kingdom Pseudomonadati; phylum Pseudomonadota; class Gammaproteobacteria; order Pseudomonadales; family Pseudomonadaceae; genus Pseudomonas; species Pseudomonas sp. HMSC076A11. Next base: position 37,647 of record NZ_KV800262.1, read on the forward strand.
GGGCGCTGCGCGGAATGCCGCGGGGCGCGCGGTAGTCGAACAGGCGGCGGAGTGGCGAAGGCAGGGCTAGGCGTAGGATCAGGTCTGACACTCAGCGGCTTCCGGGGATGAAGGAAACGAGGACTGGGCCGGCGATGTTAGCAGACGACCGGCGGGCGGGGTCGCTTGCATAGATGAATCGGTCTGGTATGATCCACGCCCTTAATTACGTGCGGTGCCTGGTAAACGCGCTGGGTGGCGGCACACAACGCCTCGAGGATTGAATCATGAAAGCGGACATCCATCCGACTTACGAAGCTATCGAAGCTACCTGCAGCTGCGGTAACGTCATCAAGCCCCGTTCCACCCTGTGCAAGCCGATCCACCTGGACGTGTGCTCCGAATGCCACCCGTTCTACACCGGCAAGCAGAAGGTGCTGGACACCGGCGGCCGTATCGACCGCTTCAAGCAGCGTTTCGGCGTATTCGGCGCCACCAAGTAAGCCGCTTGCCGCGAACGCGCGCAATGCTACTTGTCGCTGTACCGAGAAAGGCGTCCCTGGTGGGCGCCTTTTTCATGTCCGTGGTTTCCGCCTTCGCCGGTGCGGCGGAGGCCTGCCGGCCTACCGGCGCCTTGCAGAACGTCGAGGTGGCGCGGGTGGTGGACGGCGATACCGTGCGCCTGCGCGATGGCCGCAGCGTGCGGCTGATCGGCATCAACGCGCCTGAGCTGGCGCACAACGGTCGCACCACCGAGCCCTTCGCCGAAGCCGCGAAGCAGCGACTGCAGGCGCTGGTATCGGCCAGCGACGGGCGTCTCGCCCTGCAGCCGGGCCGCCAGGCCCGCGATCACTACGGGCGGACCCTGGCGCACCTGTTCGATGCCAGCGGCGCCAACCTCGAGGCGCGCCTGCTCGGCGAGGGCCTGGGCTACCTGGTGGCGGTCGCGCCGAACACCGAGCTGACGGCCTGTCAGCAAGCGGCGGAACGTGCAGCGCGTTCGGCTAATCTGGGTGTATGGAAGCGTTCGCCGGTGCTTTCGCTCGATCGACTGGCGCAGAGCGGCTTCGCCGTGGTCCGCGGGCGGGTGCTCGAGGTCGAACGCAACCGGGGCGGTATCTGGCTGGAGATGGACGGTCCGCTGGTCCTGCGGATCGAGCCGAAGGTGCTCAAGGCGTTCGATGCGAAACGGGTGATGCAGATGGCGGGACGTTCGCTGGAAGTGCGTGGCTGGGTGGTCGATCGTTCCCGCCGTGGCGCTGTGCCGGCCGGCAAGGCGCGCTGGCAGATGTCGGTGACCGATCCGGCGATGCTGGAATGGTTGCCATGAAGACCGCCTGGCTCCTGCTGCTGTTGCTGGGAGTCGGCGCGCTGGGCGGCTGCGCGGTGAACCCGGCCACCGGCAAGAGCGATTTCGTGATGATGAGCGAGCAGCAGGAACTCGGCATGGGCGCTCGCTACAACCAGGAAATCCTCAAGCAGTTCCCCCGCTACAACGATGAAAAGCTCCAGGCCTACGTGCAACGGGTAGGCGAGCGGGTCGCCCGCAGCAGCCACCGCAGCAATCTGCAATATCATTTCACCGTCATCGATTCGCCGGACATCAACGCCTTCGCCCTGCCGGGCGGCTACATCTATATCCATCGCGGACTGATCGCCTACCTTGGCTCCGAGGCCGAACTGGCCGCGGTGCTCTGTCATGAGGTCGGCCACGTCACGGCGCGCCACAGCGTGCGCCAGCAGAGCCAGGCCAGCGCCTGGAACATCCTTGGCCAGGCGGTGGCGATCGGCACCGGGGTCGGTGCCGCCGGCGACCTGGCCAACGTGCTCGGCACGGCCTTCGTCCGCGGCTACGGGCGTGACATGGAACTGGAAGCCGATGGTCTCGGCGCTCAGTACCTGGCCCGCGCCGGCTACGATCCGACGGCGATGATCCAGGTGGTGCGGGTGCTGAAGAACCAGGAGGACTTCGCTCGCGAAGAGGCTGCGCGCAATGGCCAGGCGGTACAGGCCGGCGGCTACCACGGGTTGTTCGATACCCATCCGGACAACGACCGGCGTCTGCAGGAAGTGGTCGGCCCGGCCCGGCAACTGGCCAACGGACAGCAGGAAGTGGGGCGCGAGGTCTTTCTTCGCCATCTGGAAGGCATGCCGTTCGGCGACTCGGCATCGGCCGGGGTGCGTCGCGGGCAGAACTTCTACCATGCCGAGCTGGACTTCACCCTGAGCTATCCGGCGGGCTGGAAGATCCTCAACCAGCCCAGTGCCCTGCTTGGCTATCCGGCGGACGAGCAGTCGTTCATCGGCATGAAGCTGGTGCCCCATGATTCCCGCCTGACGCCCGCGGAGTTCCTGCGCAAGAACGCCGGGCAACGGCTGGCCCAGGAAGAGTCGCTGAAGCAGGCAGGACTGAACGGCTACACGGCGGTGGTGCCAGGCAACCCGGCGCGACGGGTTGCTGTGATCTACCAGGGCGACCGCGCCTACCTGTTCGTCGGCGTGGTCAAGGTCGGTTCCCTGGAGACCCAGGACGACCGCTTCCTCAGCGTGATCCGCAGCTTCCGTCCGCTGCGCGACAAGGAGCGGGCCCTGGCGCAGCCGCGACGCCTGCACCTGGTGCAGGTCAAGGCGGGGCAGACGCTGGAGCAATTGGCGGCTGGCGGCGAGGGGTCATTGAGTGACTCCGTGGCTCGTCTGCGTCTGCTGAATGACCTTTATCCGAGCGGTGAACCCCGTCCGGGCGATTGGCTTAAAGTCGTACGCTAGAGGTCTTGACAGCCGGGTCCTGACGATCTTGTGGGGCGTCGTCTTCTTGCGTATGCTCGGTCGCCCCGTCTGTCCAACAAGCAATAAAGCGGAAGTGCCCAAATGTCCGATCTTAAAACCGCTGCCCTCGAATATCACGCACAACCCCGTCCGGGAAAACTGAGTGTCGAGCTGACCAAACCCACCGCTACCGCCCGGGACCTGTCCCTGGCCTACAGCCCGGGTGTCGCCGAGCCGGTGCGTGAAATCGCCCGCGATGCCGAGCTGGCCTACCAGTACACCGGCAAGGGCAACCTGGTGGCAGTGATTTCCGACGGCACCGCGATTCTCGGCCTGGGTAACCTCGGCCCGCTGGCCTCCAAGCCGGTGATGGAAGGCAAGGGTGTGCTGTTCAAGCGCTTCGCCGGCATCGACGTGTTCGACATCGAGGTCGACGCCGAGAGCCCGCAGGCTTTCATCGATACCGTCAAGCGTATTTCCATCACCTTCGGCGGTATCAACCTCGAGGACATCAAGGCTCCCGAGTGTTTCGAGATCGAGCGCGCGCTGATCGAACAGTGCGACATCCCGGTGTTCCACGATGACCAGCACGGCACCGCCATCGTTACCGCGGCGGGCATGCTCAACGCGCTGGAACTGGCCGGCAAGAAGCTGGAAGAAGCGAAGATCGTCTGCCTCGGCGCCGGCGCTGCCGCCATCTCCTGCATGAAGCTGCTGGTGAGCATGGGCGCCAAGGTCGAGAACATCTACATGATCGACCGCAAGGGCGTGATCCACGCCGGTCGCGACGACCTGAACCAGTACAAGTCGGTGTTCGCCACCGAGACCGACAAGCGCACCCTGGCCGACGCCCTGGAGGGCGCCGACGTGTTCGTCGGCCTGTCCGGCGCCAACCTGCTGGAGCCGGAAGACCTCAAGCGCATGGCGCCGAACCCGATCGTGTTCGCCTGCTCGAACCCGGACCCGGAGATCAAGCCGGAACTGGCCCATGCCACCCGTAACGACGTGATCATGGCTACCGGTCGTTCCGACTATCCGAACCAGGTCAACAACGTGCTCGGTTTCCCCTTCATCTTCCGTGGTGCCCTGGACGTACGTGCCACGCGCATCAACGAAGAGATGAAGATCGCCGCCGCCCTGGCCCTGCGCGACCTGGCCAAGCAGCCGGTCCCGGAAGACGTCTGCGCCGCCTATGGCGTGGACAAGCTGGAATTCGGCCGCGAGTACATCATTCCGAAGCCGATGGACAAGCGCCTGATCACCGTGGTCTCCGATGCCGTGGCCAAGGCTGCCATCGAGACCGGCGTGGCTACCCTGCCGTATCCGAAGAACTATCCGCTGAAATCGGTGGACGACGTCTTCAACGGCTGATCGATCGATCCGCCGGATAAAAAGAAACCCCGCCTTGGCGGGGTTTCTTTTTGCCTGCGCCTCGCGCTCCCGTCGTCGCCAACGAAGCGCAGGCGCCGGCCGGTTCAGAACAGGTCGATCGGCGCGCCTTCGTCATCCGGCAGCGGGCTGCCAGGGAAGCTGCCTGGCGGCAGTTCATTGACCGAGGGCGGGGTATCCTCGTTCTTGAACATCTCGAAATAGGCGCCGGGAGTGCCCGGCGCGGCCGAACGGCCGGTCACCGGGTCGATGCGCAGGCTGACGATGCCTGGCGGCTCGGCCATGGTGTGCATCGGCTTGTCCTTGAGGGCGAAGCCCATGTACCTGATCCAGATCGGCAGCGCGACGGTACCGCCGTACTCGCGGCGACCCAGGGTCTCCGGCTGGTCGAAGCCGACCCAGACGCTGGTCACGTAGTCGGAGTTGTAGCCGGAGAACCAGCCATCCTTGGAATCGTTGGTGGTGCCGGTCTTGCCGGCTAGGTCGGTGCGCTTCAGCGCCAGGGCGCGACGCCCGGTACCGCGCTTGATCACGTCCTGCAGCATGCTGGTCATGATATAGGCGGTACGGGCATCGATGATCCGCTCGGCCGGGGTCGGCTCGAAGGTGGTCTGGGCCTTGGCGGCGACTTGCTGGGCTTCGATCGAACCTTCGCCTTCGGCGCTCTCCGGATGCTCGGGGTCACCAGGATTCCCGGCGTCTTCCGCATCCGGCGCAGCGACCTGTTCTTCCACCGGCACGCGGGGCGGATTGGCCTGGTACAGCACCTGTCCGTCGCGGCTCTCGATGCGTTCGATGACGTACGGATTGACCTTGTAGCCGCCGTTGGCGAATACGCTCCAGGCGCCGGCGATTTCCATCGGTGTGACTGTCGCGGTACCCAGGGCCAGGGAGAAGTTGCGCGGCAGTTCGTCGCGCTGGAAGCCGAACTTGGTGATGTAGCTGATCGCCCGCTCGATGCCCAGGCCCTGCAGGACGCGGATCGAGACCATGTTGCGGGACTTGTACAGGGCTTCGCGCAGCGGGATCGGGCCGAGGAAGGTATTGGTGTCGTTCTTCGGTCGCCAGACCTTGTCCAGGTACTCGTCGACGAACACGATCGGCGCATCGTTGACCAGGCTGGCGGCGGTGAAGCCGTTGTCCAGGGCCGCGCTGTAGATGAACGGCTTGAAACTGGAGCCCGGCTGGCGCTTGGCCTGGATCGCGCGGTTGTAGTTGCTCTGCTCGAAGGAGAAGCCGCCGACCAGCGAGCGGATCGCCCCGTCCTTCGGGTCGAGGGAGATCAGCGCGCTCTGTGCGGCGGGAATCTGTACGAAGCGCAGGGTGCCGTCTTCCTGGCGCTGCACGCGGATCTGGTCGCCGGCCTGGGCCACGTCGGCGGGCTGGCGCGGCATCGGGCCCATGCTGTTGTTGCTGAGGAAGGGGCGTGCCCATTTCATGCTGTCCCAGGTCACGGCTTCTTCCTTGCCGTCGCGGGTCATCACCATGATCCCGCTCTTTTCCACCTGGGTGACGATCGCCGGCTCCAGGCCGCCGATGCTGCGCTGCTGGCCCAGGTGCTTGAGCCAGGCGTCGCGGGTCTGGCCCGGCAGGCGGGTCTCCGGGCCGCGGTAGCCGTGGCGCTGGTCATAGTCGATGAGGCCGTCGCGGACCGATTGGCTGGCGGCGTTCTGCAGGTCGCTGCGGACCGTGGTGATGACCTTGTAGCCCTCGGTATAGGCCTCGCTGCCGTAGCGGCCGACCATCTCGGCACGGGCCATCTCGGCGATGTAGGGCGCATTCAGTTCGGGGGTCTGCACGTGGTAGGAGGCGTTGATCGGCTCCTCGACGGCGGCCTGGTAGCGTTGCTGGTCGATGAAGCCGAGCTTGAGCATGCGCTCGAGGATCCAGTTGCGCCGCTCCGTACTGCGGGTCGGGTTGACCAGCGGGTTGTAGCGCGAGGGCGCTTTCGGCAGGCCGGCGATCATCGCCATCTCGGCCAGGCTCAAGTCTTTGATCGGCTTGCCGTAATAGACCTGTGCGGCAGCCTCGATGCCATAGGCACGGTTGCCCAGGTAGATCTTGTTGACGTAGAGCTCGAGGATCTCGTCCTTGGTCAGCTGTCGCTCGATCTGCAGGGCCAGGAGGATTTCATTGATCTTTCGCGAGAAGCTTCTTTCATTGGTAAGGAAGTAGTTCTTCGCTACCTGCATGGTGATGGTGCTGCCGCCAGTCTGGATGTGACCGCTTTTCAATAATTGCGCGGCGGCGCGCATTAGGCTTTTCACATCGACGCCATAATGGTTGGCGAAATTGTCGTCCTCGGCGGACAGCAGGGCATGGATGAAGTCCTGCGGGATGTCGGAGAAGCGGATCGGCGTCCGACGCATCTCGCCGAACTCGGAGATCAGCTTGCCGTCCTCGCTGTAGACCTTGAGGGGGATCTGCAGCTGGACGTTACGCAGAGCTTCCACCGAGGGCAGGCTGGGACTCAGATAGAGATAGGCGCCGCTGAAACTGAGCAGCACTCCACAAATCAGGGTGACGCAAGTCCACCACAGGAACTTCAGCAGGCGCATGGGTAGATTCGGATTTCCAGGAAAAAGAAAGAGTTAAGCGAATAGGACAGGAAAAAGGCAAAAGCTGTTCACATTATAAGCAATTTTTCTGTGACCTAGCCATTTGCCTGGCCTTCGGCTCTGGTATCTAATGTGAAAAAAGAAGAATCGTTCGTAAGTATTGAACGCTAATAGGGAATTGGTCGTGCTAGGGCTCATAAAGAAGAAAGCGAACACCTTGCTGGGGATCGACATCAGCTCGACCTCGGTAAAGCTCCTTGAGTTGAGCCGCTCCGGAGGCCGCTACAAAGTGGAGGCCTATGCCGTCGAGCCGCTTCCGCCGAATGCAGTCGTGGAAAAGAACATCGTCGAGCTGGAAGGGGTCGGCCAGGCGTTGTCACGGGTGCTGGTCAAGGCGAAAACCAACCTGAAGTCGGCCGTGGTCGCCGTCGCCGGTTCGGCGGTGATCACCAAGACCATCGAGATGGAAGCCGGGCTTTCCGAGGATGAACTGGAAAACCAGCTGAAGATCGAGGCCGACCAGTACATCCCCTATCCGCTGGAGGAAGTCGCCATCGACTTCGAGGTCCAGGGACTCTCCGCGCGCAATCCCGAGCGCGTGGACGTACTCCTGGCCGCCTGTCGGAAAGAGAACGTCGAGGTTCGCGAAGCGGCCCTGGCGCTGGCCGGCCTGACCGCCAAGGTGGTCGACGTCGAGGCCTACGCGCTGGAGCGCTCCTATGCGCTGCTGAGCAGCCAGCTGGGTGCCGACACCGACCAGTTGACCGTGGCGGTAGTGGACATCGGCGCGACCATGACCACCCTGAGCGTCCTGCACAACGGACGCACCATCTATACCCGCGAACAGCTGTTCGGCGGTCGCCAGCTCACCGAGGAGATCCAGCGGCGTTACGGACTCTCGGTGGAGGAAGCCGGTCTCGCCAAGAAGCAGGGCGGTCTTCCGGATGACTACGACAGCGAAGTTCTGCGTCCGTTCAAGGACGCCGTGGTGCAGCAGGTTTCCCGCTCGCTGCAGTTCTTCTTCGCCGCCGGACAGTTCAACGACGTCGACTACATCGTCCTGGCGGGCGGTACGGCGTCTATCCAGGATCTCGATCGGTTGATCCAGCAGAAGATCGGCACCCCGACCCTGGTCGCCAACCCGTTCGCCGACATGGCGCTGAACGGCAAGGTGAATGCCGGCGCCCTGGCCAGCGACGCTCCGGCGTTGATGATCGCCTGCGGCCTGGCGTTGAGGAGTTTCGACTGATGGCACGGATCAACCTTCTACCCTGGCGCGAAGAGCTGCGCGAGCAGCGCAAGCAGCAGTTCCTGGTGATTCTTGGCGGCGTCCTGGTGGCATCGGCTGCGCTGGTATTCCTTGGCGACCAGTACTTCACCGCGGCCATCGAGAACCAGAACGCCCGCAACGACTTCCTGCGCAAGGAAATCGTCGTACTCGACGCCCGGATCAAGGAAATCAGCGAACTGAAGTCGCGGCGCCAGCAATTGCTCGAGCGGATGAAGATCATCCAGGACCTGCAGGGCAACCGTCCCATCATCGGACGGGTGTTCGACCAGCTCGTGCGGACCTTGCCCGACGGCGTGTATTTCACCGACCTGAAGATGACCGGCAAGAACATCGCCATCGCCGGCGCGGCCGAGTCCAATAACCGCGTTTCCAATCTCATGCGCAACATGGACGCGTCCGAGTGGCTGACCGCCCCGACCCTGAACGAGGTCAAGGCGGTGACCCAGGGCGCGGTGGACCAGGCCAACGTGTTCCAACTGACCGTGCAGCAGACGCAGCCCGGCGAGGAAGACGCCAAGGCGAAGCATGGGGTTGCGCAAGGAGCCAAGAAATGAGTCTGGCCAGTTCCCTGGAAAGTCTGCGCAAGATCGATATCAACGATCTCGACCTGAACAACATCGGTTCCTGGCCGGCGGCGGTCAAGGTCATCGTCTGCGTGCTGCTGACCGCGGCGGTCCTGGCGCTGGGCTACAACTTCCATCTGAGTGACATGCAGGCTCAGCTCGAACAGCAGGCCGCGGAAGAGGAGACGCTCAAGCAGCAGTTCTCCACCAAGGCCTTCCAGGCCGCGAACCTGGAAGCCTACAAGGCACAGATGAAGGAGATGGAAGAGTCCTTTGGCGCCTTGCTGCGGCAGTTGCCCAGCGACACCGAGGTACCCGGGCTGCTCGAGGACATCACTCGTACCGGCCTGGGCAGCGGCCTGGAGTTCGAGGAAATCAAGCTGCTTCCCGAGGTTGCCCAGCAGTTCTACATCGAGCTGCCGATCCAGATCAGCGTGGTCGGCGGCTACCACGACCTGGCGACCTTCGTCAGCGGCGTGTCCAGCCTGCCGCGGATCGTCACCCTGCATGACTTCGAGATCAAGCCGGTCGCGCCCGGCAGCACGTCCAAGCTGCGCATGAGCATCCTGGCCAAGACCTATCGCTACAACGACAAGGGGCTGAAGAAATGAGAGCCCGCCTGATTCTGAGCAGCCTGCTGCTCGCCAGCCTGGCCGGATGCGGCGGCGGTTCCGATTTCGCCGATCTGCAGTCCTACATGGACGAGGTTCGCGCCCGGCCCAAGGGCACCATCGAGCCGTTGCCGAAGTTCCAGCCGTACGAGGCCTTCACCTATAGCGCCGCGTCGCTACGCAGCCCGTTCCAGCCGCCGGTGAAGATCGACCTGACCGTGCGGCAGAAGGGCAACAAGGTGATCAAGCCCGACGAGACGCGGGTCAAGCAGTTCCTGGAAGGCTTCAACATCGAGACCTTCGAGATGGTCGGCACCCTGTCCAACGCCCAGGGCACCTTCGCCCTGGTGAAGGGCGCGGGTGGCGTGCACCGGGTGAGGGTCGGGGACTACCTGGGGCGCAACGACGGCAAGGTCGTCGGCATCAGCGAAGGAAAAATAGACGTGATCGAAATCGTTCCTGACGGAGAGGGGAACTGGCTGGAGCGTCCGCGCAGCCTGACTCTCAAGGAACGCTCCTGAGGGCGGGGAAAAACATGCATAACCAACAGCAGTCTGTACAACGGAGTCGGACGATGAACAGTGGCCTCTCGCGCCTCGGGATCGCTTTGCTGGCCGCCATGTTCGCGCCGGCATTGCTCGCCGCGGACCTGGAGAAACTCGACGTGGCGGCACTGCCTGGCGACCGGGTCGAGCTAAAGCTGCAGTTCGACGAGCCCGTCGCCGCGCCGCGTGGCTATACCATCGAGCAGCCGGCGCGAATCGCCCTCGATCTGCCGGGGGTGCAGAACAAACTCGGCACCAAGAATCGCGAGCTGAGCGTGGGCAATACGCGCAGCGTCACGGTGGTCGAGGCGAAGGATCGCACACGGTTGATCATCAACCTGACCACGCTGTCGTCCTACACCACCCGGGTGGAAGGCAACAACCTCTTCGTGGTGGTCGGCAATTCGCCGGCCGGCGCCAGCGTCGCTTCCGCCGCTCCGGTCAAGGCAAGCCCGGCTCCGGCCAGCTATGCCCAGCCGATCAAGCTCAAGCCGTACGTGCCGGCGGGTCGTGCCATCCGCAACATCGATTTCCAGCGTGGCGAAAAGGGCGAGGGCAACGTGGTCATCGACCTGTCCGACCCGACCTTGAGCCCGGATATTCAAGAACAGGGCGGCAAGATCCGCCTGGACTTCGCCAAGACCCAGCTGCCGGATGCGCTGCGGGTTCGCCTGGACGTCAAGGACTTCGCCACGCCGGTGCAGTTCGTCAACGCCAGCGCGCAATCCGACCGTACCAGCATCACCATCGAACCGAGCGGGCTCTACGACTATCTGGTCTACCAGACCGACAATCGCCTGACCGTCAGCATCAAGCCGATGACCACGGAAGACGCCGAGCGGCGCAAGAAGGACAATTTCGCCTATACCGGTGAGAAACTGTCGCTGAACTTCCAGGACATCGACGTGCGTTCGGTGCTGCAGCTGATCGCCGACTTCACCGACCTGAACCTGGTGGCCTCGGATACCGTGCAGGGCAATATCACCCTGCGCCTGCAGAACGTGCCGTGGGACCAGGCGCTGGACCTGGTACTGAAGACCAAGGGCCTGGACAAGCGCAAGCTCGGCAACGTACTGCTGGTGGCCCCGGCCGACGAGATCGCCGCCCGTGAGCGCCAGGAGCTGGAAGCGCAGAAGCAGATCGCCGAGTTGGCGCCACTGCGCCGGGAACTGATCCAGGTGAACTACGCCAAGGCCGCGGACATCGCCAAGCTGTTCCAGTCGGTGACCAGCGATGGTGGCCAGGAAGGCAAGGAAGGCGGGCGCGGCTCGATCACCGTCGACGACCGCACCAACAGCATCATCGCCTATCAGCCCCAGGAGCGACTGGACGAACTGCGGCGGATCGTTTCGCAGCTGGATATTCCGGTGCGCCAGGTGATGATCGAGGCACGCATCGTCGAGGCTAACGTCGGTTACGACAAGAGTCTCGGTGTGCGCTGGGGCGGCGCTTATCACAAGGGCAACTGGAGCGGCTACGGCAAGGACGGCAATATCGGGATCAAGGACGAGGACGGCATGAACTGCGGCCCGATTGCCGGTAGCTGTACCTTCCCGACCACGGGTACCAGCAAGTCGCCGTCGCCGTTCGTCGACCTCGGTGCCAAGGATGCCACCTCCGGGATCGGCATCGGCTTCATCACCGACAACATCATCCTCGACCTGCAACTGTCGGCGATGGAAAAGACCGGCAACGGCGAGATCGTCTCCCAACCCAAGGTCGTGACCTCGGACAAGGAAACCGCGAAGATCCTCAAGGGCTCGGAAGTCCCCTACCAGGAGGCCAGTTCCAGCGGCGCTACCAGCACCTCGTTCAAGGAAGCCGCGCTGTCCCTCGAGGTGACCCCGCAGATCACCCCGGACAACCGGATCATCGTCGAAGTCAAGGTGACCAAGGACGCGCCGGATTACCAGAATATGTTGAACGGCGTACCTCCTATCAACAAGAACGAGGTCAACGCCAAGATCCTGGTCAACGACGGCGAGACCATCGTCATCGGCGGCGTGTTCAGTAACGAGCAGAGCAAGTCGGTGGAGAAGGTGCCGTTCCTCGGCGAACTGCCTTACCTGGGGCGGCTGTTCCGGCGTGATACCGTCACCGACCGGAAAAACGAACTTCTGGTTTTCCTGACACCGCGGATCATGAATAATCAGGCCATCGCAATCGGTCGCTGATATCGAACAACGTGGTCAACCTGATCCTCGTCGGCCCGATGGGTGCTGGAAAGAGCACCATCGGGCGCCTGCTCGCCAAGGAGCTGCATCTCGCGTTCAAGGACTCCGACAAGGAGATCGAACAGCGGTGCGGCGCGAATATCCCATGGATCTTCGATGTCGAGGGCGAGGTCGGTTTCCGCGAGCGCGAGCAGGCCATGCTCACCGAACTCTGCGCCGCCGACGGCATGGTGATCGCCACCGGCGGCGGGGCGGTGATGCGCGACGGTAACCGCCAGGTGCTGCGCGCCGGTGGCCGGGTTGTGTACCTGCATGCCTCGGTCGAGCACCAGATCGCGCGCACGGCGCGGGACCGCAACCGCCCCTTGTTGCAGAAGCCCAACCCGGGACAGATCCTCCGCGACCTGATGGCGCTGCGCGACCCGCTCTACCGCGAAATCGCCGATGTGGTGGTGGAGACCGACGAAAGGCCGCCGCGCCTGGTCGTCCAGGAAATTCTCGAACGCCTGCGCAAGTTGCCGCCCCGCTGAGGCGCGGCGAATTGCGTTATCCTATTGCCCTTTCCTGTCTGGGGGCCTCATGCGCACACTTCACGTCGATCTAGGCGAGCGTAGCTATCCCATTTACATCGGTGAAAACCTGCTGGGCGACGCCCGCTGGTTCGCGCCGCATATCGTCGGTCGCCGGGTCGCGGTGATCAGCAACGAAACGGTCGCTCCTCTCTATCTGGAAACCCTGCTCAAGGCACTGCAAGGCCACGAGGTCACCCCTGTGGTGCTGCCCGACGGCGAGGCCTACAAGCAGTGGGAAACCCTGCAACTGATCTTCGATGCCCTGCTGAAGGAGCGGCATGACCGCAAGACTACCCTGATCGCCCTGGGCGGCGGCGTCATCGGTGACATGGCCGGTTTCGCCGCGGCCTGCTACCAGCGTGGGGTCAACTTCATCCAGGTGCCGACCACCCTGTTGTCCCAGGTCGACTCCTCGGTGGGCGGCAAGACCGGGATCAACCATCCGTTGGGCAAGAACATGATCGGTGCGTTCTACCAGCCCCAGGCGGTGGTCATCGACACCGCGTCGCTGAAGACGCTGCCGTCCCGTGAGCTGTCCGCCGGGCTGGCGGAGGTGATCAAGTACGGTTTCATTTGCGACGAACCGTTCATCACCTGGCTGGAAGCGCACATGGATGCCTTGCTGGCACTGGAGCCGACCGTTGTCACCGAGGCCATCGAGCGCTCTTGCGCGGCGAAGGCCCGCGTGGTGGGCGCCGACGAGCGCGAGTCGGGCGTGCGTGCCACGCTGAACCTCGGCCATACCTTCGGTCACGCGATCGAGACCCAGCAAGGTTACGGCGTCTGGTTGCACGGCGAAGCGGTAGGGGCGGGAACCGTGATGGCACTCGAGATGTCGCATCGGTTGGGTTGGCTGAGCGCCGCCGAGCGCGATCGCGGTATCCGCCTGCTGCGCCGGGCTGGCCTGCCCGTGGTACCGCCGGCCGAGATGACGGCGGAAGATTTTATGGAACACATGGCCGTCGACAAGAAAGTGCTCGATGGCCGCCTGCGTCTGGTTTTGCTGCAAGGACTGGGGAATGCCGTGGTCACCGGCGATTTTCCCCGTGAGATCTTGGACGCGACCCTGCGCACCGACTATCGGGCCTTGGCCGACCAGCTTGGAGATGAATGAGGTCCCATGACCAGCTTGCATGCCGATGAGGCCTTCCTGGGCCACTACCAATTCAGTCACGACCCGTTCGCGCCGCGCGTTCCGGGTTTCAAGTTCTTCCCGGCGCAGCGCAAGCCGGTGCTCGGCCAGTTGCACCATCTGGCCCGCTACAGCCAGCTCCTGCTGCTGGTCACCGGGCCCCTGGGCAGCGGCAAGACCCTGCTGCGCCAGGCGCTGGTGGCCAGCACCAACAAGGATGCGGTCCTCAGCGTGGTGATCTCGGCGCGCACCGCCGCCGACGAGACTTCGTTGCTGCGCCAGGTGGCGCAGGGCCTGAGCATCAACCAGGCGAGCCTGGAGGCGATCCTGACCAAGGTGGCGCAGCTGGCGATCACCGGGCAGGACGTCTATCTGATGGTGGATGATGCCGAGCAGCTCCAGGACAGCGCGCTGGAAGTGCTGTTGCTGCTGGCTTCCGGCACCAACGAGGGACGCCTGCATGTATTCCTGTTCGGTGAGCCGTCGTTGCTGCCGCGCCTGGAGGTGTTTTCCGAGGGTGAGGAGCGCTTCCATGCCATCGAGTTGCAGCCATACAGCGAAGAGGAAACCCGCGACTACCTGGCCCAGCGTCTCGAGGGCGCCGGGCAGGGCATCGAGCTGATTTCCAACGACCTGCTGGTGGACATCCACGAGCAGTCGGAAGGCTGGCCGGGAGCGATCAACCAGGTCGCCCGCGATGCCCTGATCGAAGCGATGCTGGCCAATCGTGGCGCAGCGCGCAAGGCAACCGGAGGGTCTTTCAACTTGCCCAAGAAGCATCTGGTGATTCTTGCGGTCGTGGCCATCGGCGTGATCGCCGCCTGGTTCATGCAAGGCAAGAGCAAGCCGGAGGCGCCGCAGACCGCCTCTACCGAATTGTCCATGAATGGCGCTACGCCGGCCCAGGCCCAGCAGCCGGGCAGCGGCCCGGCCGTGGAGTTCAACGGTTCCAGCCAGCCGTTGCCGCTACCGTTGGTCGGCGAGTCGCAGCCGGTCATTCGCGAGCCGCTGGCCCAGGCCGCCGGGCAAGGTGGCGACGACGAAGGCGGCCTGCCGTCCGCCGCGGTGCCGCCTACCGTTTCCAGCTCGGCTCCTCCGGTGACGCCGCTGGCCAACAATGGCGTCACGCCGATGCATCCGGTGCCGCCGGCGCCGACCGAACCGACCGCGCCTGCGGCGACCCCGACTCCGGCGCAGACCCCGGCACCGACCGCGCCGGTCGCCAGCGCCCCGGCCAGCAAGCCGGCCCCGGCCCCCGCTCCGGCCAAGCCGGCGGCGAGCAAGCCGGCCACCACCGCCGCGGCGAAGCCGGCCCCGGCTCCGGCCGCCAAGCCGGCCAGCGGTGGCGGTGCGGGAAGTCAGTGGTATCGCAACCAGTCTGGTGGTAACTTCGCCCTGCAGATCCTCGGTACCGGCTCCGAAGCCAATGCCCAGGCGTTCATTCGCCAGCAGGGCGGCGGCGATTTCCGCTACTTCAAGAAAACCCTGCAAGGCAAGCCGTTCTACGTCGTCACCTATGGCAGCTTCCCGAACCGTGCCGCCGCCCTGGCCGCAGTGAAAAAACTGCCGTCCAAGGTGCAGGCCGGCAAGCCGTGGCCGCGTACCTTCGCCAGCATCCAGCAGGAGATCGGCCAGGCGCATTGATCCGACCTGCCGTCGCCTCTTGACGAAACTCGCTAGTCGTTAGCATGACTGGTGGGTTTCGTCTTTCATTTTGGCGACATTGAATTTCATTTTCTCGCCGCAAAATTTGTGAGGCCTTGTGCACCTATGTACAATGGCCTCCCTTTGCCTGTCGAAAACTCGCCGCATGAGCGGGTGACAGGCGAAGTAGATGACTAAAAAAGTTTTGCCGGTGAGAGTTCCTTATGAAAGCAGGTCTGTACCATCCTGAAACGTTCAAGGATAACTGCGGATTTGGCCTGATCGCCCATATGCAGGGCGAGCCGAGCCATCAACTTCTGCAAACCGCAATCGAAGCACTGACCTGCATGACCCACCGCGGTGGGATCAATGCCGATGGCAAGACCGGGGACGGCTGCGGGCTGCTGATCCAGAAGCCCGACCTGTTCCTGCGTGCCGTCGCCAGGGAAGCCTTTTCTGTCGACCTGCCCGAGCAATACGCGGTGGGCATGGTGTTCTTCAACCAGGACCCGGTGAAAGCCGAGGCGGCACGCGAGAACATGAATCGCGAGATCGTCGCCGCCGGACTGCAGCTGGTCGGCTGGCGCAAGGTGCCGATCGATACCAGCGTTCTCGGCCGCCTGGCGCTGGAGCGCCTGCCGCAGATCGAACAGGTGTTCATCGGCGGCGCCGGCCTGAGTGACCAGGACTTCGCCATCAAGCTGTTCAGCGCACGGCGCCGCTCGTCGGTGGCCAACGCCGCCGACAGCGACCACTACATCTGCAGCTTTTCGCACAAGACCATCATCTATAAGGGCCTGATGATGCCGGCCGACCTGGCCGCCTTCTATCCGGACCTTGGCGACGAGCGCCTGCAGACCGCGATCTGCGTATTCCACCAGCGCTTCTCCACCAACACCCTGCCGAAATGGCCGCTGGCGCAGCCGTTCCGCTTCCTCGCCCACAACGGCGAGATCAACACCATTACCGGCAACCGCAACTGGGCCCAGGCGCGGCGGACCAAGTTCACCAACGAACTGATCCCCGACCTGGAAGAGCTAGGCCCGCTGGTGAACCGCGTCGGCTCCGACTCGTCGAGCATGGACAACATGCTCGAACTGATGGTCACCGGCGGCATGGACCTGTTCCGCGGCCTGCGCATGATCATCCCGCCGGCCTGGCAGAACGTCGAGACCATGGACGCCGACCTGCGCGCGTTCTACGAGTACAACTCGCTGCACATGGAGCCCTGGGATGGCCCCGCCGGCGTCGTGCTGACCGACGGTCGCTATGCCGTCTGCCTGCTCGACCGCAATGGCCTGCGCCCGTCGCGCTGGGTCACCACGAAGAACGGCTACATCACCCTGGCTTCGGAAATCGGCGTCTGGGACTACAAGCCCGAGGACGTCATCGCCAAGGGTCGCGTCGGTCCGGGGCAGATCCTCGCGGTGGACACCGAGACCGGCCAGGTCCTGCACAGCGACGACATCGACAACCGCCTGAAGTCGCGCCATCCCTACAAGCAATGGCTGCGGCAGAATGCCCTGCGCATCCAGGCGACCCTGGACGACGACCATGGCGTGGCCAGCTACGACGCCGACCAGCTCAAGCAATTCATGAAGATGTTCCAGGTCACCTTCGAGGAGCGTGACCAGGTGCTGCGTCCGCTCGGCGAGCAGGGCCAGGAAGCGGTGGGCTCCATGGGCGACGATACGCCGATGGCGATCCTCTCCCGGCGCATCCGCTCTCCGTACGATTACTTCCGCCAGCAATTCGCCCAGGTCACCAACCCGCCGATCGACCCGCTGCGCGAAGCCATCGTGATGTCCCTGGAAACCTGCCTGGGCGTCGAGCAGAACATCTTCGAGGAAGCCCCGCACCATGCCAACCAGGCGATCCTCACCACTCCGGTGATCTCGCCGGCGAAGTGGCGGACCATCATGACCCTGGACCGCCCGGGCTTCGACCGCCACTTCATCGACCTCAACTACGACGAGTCGATGGGCCTGGAGGCCGCGGTGCGCAACATCGCCGACCAGGCCGAGGAAGCCGTGCGCGGCGGCAAGGTGCTGCTGATCCTCAGCGACCGCCATATCGCTCCCGGCAAACTGCCGGTGCATGCTGCCCTGGCCGTCGGCGCGGTGCATCACCGCCTGGTGCAGACCGGGCTGCGCTGCGACTCCAACATCCTGGTGGAGACCGCCACCGCCCGCGATCCGCACCATTTCGCGGTGCTGATCGGCTTCGGCGCCTCGGCGGTCTATCCGTTCCTCGCCTACGAGGTGCTGGCCGACCTGATCCGCACCGGTGAAGTGCTGGGCGACCTCTACGAGGTGTTCAAGTACTACCGCAAGGGGATCTCCAAGGGCCTGATGAAGATTCTCTCGAAGATGGGCATCTCCACCGTCGCGTCCTACCGTGGCGCGCAGCTGTTCGAGGCGGTGGGCCTGTCCGACGAGGTCACCGGCCTGTGCTTCACCGGAGTCGCCAGCCGCATCCAGGGCGCGCGCTTCGTCGATATCGAGAACGAGCAGAAGCTCCTGGCCGCCGAGGCCTGGAGCAACCGCAAGCCGATCCAGCAGGGCGGCTTGCTGAAGTTCGTCTATGGCGGCGAATACCACGCCTACAACCCGGATGTGGTGAATACCCTGCAGGCTGCCGTGCAGCAGGGCGACTACGAGAAGTTCAAGGAATACACCGCGCTGGTGGACCAGCGCCCAGTGTCGATGATCCGCGACCTGTTGCAGGTGAAGACCGCCGCGCAGCCGCTGGCGCTCGACGAGGTGGAGCCGCTGGAAGCCATCTTCAAGCGCTTCGATGCCGCCGGGATTTCCCTCGGCGCGCTGTCGCCGGAGGCCCACGAGGCGCTGGCCGAGGCGATGAACACCCTGGGCGGTCGCTCCAACTCCGGCGAGGGCGGCGAGGACCCGGCGCGCTACGGCACGCTGAAGAGTTCGAAGATCAAGCAGGTGGCTACCGGCCGCTTCGGCGTGACCCCGGAATACCTGGTCAACGCCGAGGTCCTGCAGATCAAGGTGGCCCAGGGCGCCAAGCCCGGCGAGGGCGGCCAGTTGCCGGGCGGCAAGGTCAACGGCCTGATCGCCCGCCTGCGCTATGCGGTGCCCGGCGTGACCCTGATCTCGCCGCCGCCGCACCACGACATCTACTCCATCGAAGACCTGGCACAGCTGATCTTCGACCTCAAGCAGGTCAACCCGCAGGCGCTGGTATCGGTGAAGCTGGTATCCGAGCCGGGCGTCGGCACCATCGCCGCCGGCGTGGCCAAGGCCTATGCGGACCTGATCACCATCTCCGGCTACGACGGCGGTACCGGTGCCTCGCCGATCACCTCGATCAAGTACGCCGGCTCGCCCTGGGAACTGGGCCTGGCGGAAACCCACCAGACCCTGCGCGGCAACGACCTGCGCGGCAAGGTCCGGGTGCAGACCGATGGCGGCCTGAAGACCGGCCTGGACGTGATCAAGGCGGCCATTCTCGGCGCCGAGAGCTTCGGCTTCGGCACCGCGCCGATGATCGCCCTGGGCTGCAAGTACCTGCGCATCTGCCACCTGAACAACTGCGCCACCGGCGTGGCGACGCAGAACGACAAGTTGCGCAAGGACCACTTCATCGGCACCACCGCGATGGTGATCAACTTCTTCACCTTCATCGCCACGGAAACCCGCGAGTGGCTGGCGCGCCTCGGCGTGCGCAGCCTGGGCGAGCTGATCGGCCGCACCGACCTGCTGGAGATCCTCCCCGGCGAGACCGCCAAGCAGCAGAACCTGGATCTCGCTCCGTTGCTGGGCAGTGAGCTGATCCCGGCCGACAAGCCGCAGTTCTGCGAGGTGGAGAAAAACCCGCCGTTCGACCAGGGCCTGCTGGCCGAGAAGATGGTCGAGCTGTCGAAGGCCGCCATCGAAGGCCTGAGCGGCGGCGAGTACGAGCTGGACATCTGCAACTGCGACCGATCCATCGGCGCGCGGGTATCCGGCGAGATCGCCCGCCTGCACGGCAACCAGGGCATGGCCAAGGCACCGCTGGTGTTCCGTTTCAAGGGCACCGCGGGACAGAGCTTCGGCGTGTGGAACGCCGGTGGCCTGCACCTGTACCTGGAAGGCGACGCCAACGACTACGTAGGCAAGGGCATGACCGGCGGCAAGCTGGTGATCACCCCGCCCAAGGGCAGTCCGTTCAAGACCCAGGAATCGGCCATCGTCGGCAACACCTGCCTGTACGGCGCCACCGGCGGCAAGCTGTTCGCCGCCGGAACCGCCGGCGAGCGCTTCGCCGTGCGCAACTCCGGTTCCCATGCGGTGGTGGAAGGTACCGGCGACCACTGCTGCGAATACATGACCGGCGGTTTCGTCTGCGTGCTGGGCAAGACCGGCTACAACTTCGGCTCCGGCATGACCGGGGGCTTCGCCTACGTCCTCGACATGGACAACACTTTCGTCGACCGCGTGAACCACGAGCTGGTGGAAATCCAGCGGATCAGCGGCGAGGCGATGGAGGCCTATCGCAGCCACCTGCGCAAGGTCCTGGTCGAGTACGTGAACGAAACGGCAAGCGAGTGGGGCGCGAACATCCTGGAAAACCTGGATGACTACCTGCGTCGGTTCTGGCTGGTGAAACCGAAGGCGGCCAGCCTCGGTTCGCTGCTGACCAGCACCCGTGCCAACCCGCAATAAGCGCCCGAAGTTGTGATGAGGTTTCGATATGTCTGAACGTCTGAATTCCGACCGCCTGAACAACGACTTCCAGTTCATCGAAGTCGGGCGCAAGGACCCGAAGAAGAAGCTGCTGCGCCAGCGCAAGCGCGAGTTCGTGGAGATCCACGACCTGTTCAAGCCGCAGCAGGCCGCCGACCAGGCCCACCGCTGCCTGGGCTGCGGCAACCCGTACTGCGAGTGGAAGTGCCCGGTGCACAACTTCATCCCTAACTGGCTGAAGCTGGTTTCCGAAGGCAATATCCTGGCCGCCGCCGAACTGTCGCACCAGACCAACACC
Source organism: Pseudomonas sp. HMSC076A11 (assembly GCF_001810205.1). Classification (NCBI taxonomy): domain Bacteria; kingdom Pseudomonadati; phylum Pseudomonadota; class Gammaproteobacteria; order Pseudomonadales; family Pseudomonadaceae; genus Pseudomonas; species Pseudomonas sp. HMSC076A11. Next base: position 57,860 of record NZ_KV800262.1, read on the forward strand.
CTGCCGGAAGTCTGCGGCCGGGTCTGCCCGCAGGATCGCCTCTGCGAGGGCGCCTGCACCCTCAACGACGGTTTTGGCGCGGTGACCATCGGCTCGGTGGAGAAGTACATCACCGATACGGCCTTCGCCATGGGCTGGCGTCCGGACCTGTCCAAGGTCAAGCCGACCGGCAGGCGCGTCGCGGTGATCGGCGCCGGCCCGGCCGGCCTCGGCTGCGCCGACGTGCTGGTGCGCAACGGCGTGACCCCGGTGGTGTTCGACCGCAACCCGGAGATCGGCGGCCTGCTGACCTTCGGCATTCCCGAGTTCAAGCTGGAGAAGCACGTCCTCAGCCGTCGCCGCGAGGTGTTCACCGGCATGGGCATCGAGTTTCGCCTGAACACCGAGATCGGCAAGGACGTGACCATGGAGCAGTTGCTCGATGAGTACGATGCCGTGTTCATGGGGATGGGCACCTACACCTACATGAAGGGCGGTTTCCCCGGCGAGGACCTGCCGGGCGTACACGACGCCCTGGACTTCCTGATCGCCAACGTGAACCGCAACCTCGGCTTCGAGAAGTCGGCCGAGGACTTCGTCGACATGAAGGGCAAGCGCGTGGTGGTCCTGGGCGGCGGCGACACCGCGATGGACTGCAACCGCACTTCGATCCGCCAGGGCGCCAAGTCGGTGACCTGTGCCTATCGCCGTGACGAAGAAAACATGCCGGGTTCGCGCAAGGAAGTGAAGAACGCCAAGGAAGAGGGCGTGAAGTTCCTCTTCAACCGCCAGCCCATCGCCATCGTCGGCGAGGACCGGGTGGAGGGCGTGAAGGTGGTCGAGACCCGCCTCGGCGAGCCGGACGCCCGCGGCCGCCGCAGCCCCGAACCGATCCCCGGTTCCGAGGAGATCATCCCGGCGGAAGCCGTGCTGATCGCCTTCGGCTTCCGGCCGAGTCCGGCGCCGTGGTTCGAGCGCTTCGAGATCGCCACCGACAGCCAGGGCCGCGTGGTGGCTCCGGCGCAGGCGCAGTTCAAGCACCAGACCAGCAACCCGAAGATCTTCGCCGGTGGCGACATGGTCCGTGGTTCCGACCTGGTGGTGACGGCGATCTTCGAAGGACGTACCGCGGCCGAAGGCATCCTCGACTACCTTGGCGTCTGATCCGCGGCGCCATCGGCGCTGCGACAAATCACCGCGATAGACAAAAGGCACGGCCCCCGCCGTGCCTTTTGTTTTGTGCTTTGCGACAATAGCGGCCCTTTTCGCCCGCCGGCCTGTGGATAACCCCCTTCCGCACGCGCCCGCGTGAAGCCAGCAGCCTTTGATCGGATGCCGTTATGACTGCCCTGAAGAACGACCGCTTCCTCCGCGCCCTGCTCAAGCAGCCCGTCGATGTCACCCCCGTCTGGATGATGCGCCAGGCCGGTCGTTACCTGCCGGAATACCGTGCCACCCGTGCCAAGGCCGGCGATTTCATGAACCTGTGCATGAACCCGGAGCTGGCCTGCGAAGTGACCCTGCAGCCGCTGGACCGTTACCCGCAGCTGGACGCCGCGATCCTCTTCTCCGATATCCTGACCATTCCCGATGCCATGGGCCAGGGCCTGTACTTCGAGACCGGCGAAGGCCCGCGCTTCCGCAAGGTGGTCTCGTCGCTGGCCGACATCGAGGCGCTGCCGGTTCCCGATCCGGAACAGGACCTGGGCTATGTGATGGACGCCGTGCGCACCATCCGCCGCGAGCTGAACGGCCGCGTACCGCTGATCGGCTTCTCCGGCAGCCCCTGGACCCTCGCCACCTACATGGTCGAGGGCGGCTCGAGCAAGGACTTCCGCAAATCCAAGGCGATGCTCTACGACAACCCGAAGGCCATGCACGCTCTGCTGGACAAGCTGGCGCAATCGGTGACCAGCTACCTCAACGGGCAGATCCGCGCCGGCGCCCAGGCGGTGCAGATCTTCGACTCATGGGGCGGCAGCCTGTCGGCGGCGGCCTACCAGGAGTTCTCCCTGACCTACATGCGCAAGATCGTCGATGGATTGATCCGCGAGCACGACGGACGCCGGGTGCCGGTGATCCTCTTCACCAAGGGAGGCGGCCTGTGGCTGGAGTCGATGGCCGAGGTCGGCGCCGAGGCGCTGGGCCTGGACTGGACCTGCGACATCGGCAGCGCCCGGGCCCGTGTCGGTGAGCGCGTAGCCCTGCAAGGCAACATGGATCCCTCGGTGCTCTACGCCAATCCGGCGGCGATCCGCGCCGAAGTCGCGCGGATCCTGGCGGCCTACGGCAAGGGTACGGGGCATGTGTTCAATCTCGGCCACGGCATCACCCCGGAAGTCGACCCGGCCCATGCCGGCGCCTTCTTCGAGGCGGTGCACGAGCTGTCGGCGCAGTACCACGGCTGAGCCGGAACGAAAGAAGGGGAGCCGAGGCTCCCCTTTTTCATGCGCGGGCCGACGGCCCTCCGGCGCGTTGGCTGGCGGGGTCGCGCCGGTGGCGTACCCGCCCTACGCAACCCGCCCGGCTCAACTGCTTACCTTGCCGGTGCGGTCGTTGATCACGAACAGCTTGCCGTTGGCGTCGCGCACGAGGATTTCCGCGCCCGGCTGGCCATCCATGTCGGCCACCGAATCGATGCTGTAGTTGACGTCGCCGATGCGGTAGTCGCTGCTGGCGCCGCTGGCGTGGTGGATGACCCGCACCTTGCCCTGCATCACCACGATCAGCTCGTTGCCCGGCTTGCCGTCGGTGTCCGCGGTGCCGCCATAGAGTGCCCAGGCGCTGGCGCCGATGTTGTATTCCTTGCGGGAACTGGCGTTGCTGATCACGTAGATGCCGGTGCTGGTGCGGCCGATGATCTCCGCGCCGGGCTGGCCGTCGAGGTCGGCGATCTGTGCGAGCGCGTGGTAGCCGCTGAAGGTGAAGTCCTTGGCGCCACTGGTGCGCGGGTCGATGACCTTGACGCCGTTGCCCATGTTCAGCACCAGTTCCTTGCCCGGCGCGCCGTCCACGTCGGCGACGTCGAACAGGCCCCAGGTGCCGTTGTAGCTGAAGGTGGCGTCGCGTTGCGTACGGGTGCGATCGAATACGGTGCGCACGCCGTTGCCGATGCTGAGGATGACTTCGTCGCCGGCGACGTTGTCGACGTCGGTGGCGCGCATGATCGCCCAGGAGACGTTGCCTACCGGGTACTTGCGCTGGGTGGTGCTGGCGTGGGAAACGATCACCAGGTCGGGACCGGCCTTGACCAGGATTTCCGCGCCGGGCTGGCCGTCGGTATCGGTGGCGCCGAAGACCGACCAGACCACGTTGCCGAAGCTGTAGTTGCGGGTGCTGCCGCCTTCCACCACCTGCAGGTTGGCGCCGTCGCGGTAGACCGCGGCGAGCTGGCCGTTGCCCCGCAGGTCCCAGGTTCCTACCAGAACGCCGGCCGCCTGGGCTGCGCTGGCGCAGAGGGAGAACAGTGCCGTGCCGAGCAGGCAGGCGCGCTTGATCGCTGGTTTCATAAAGTCCCTTTCATATCGCTGTCGAGGCCGGCCGGATGCCGGCCGCAGCAGCATAGGACAGCGCTTGCTGCGCTCAAGGGAAACGCGAGGGATTTGTCGAGCGCTTGGCATTTGTTCGTGAAACTGGTTGCCCGCCCAGCAGGCGGGCGCGGGTGTCGCTCGGCGGCTCGCCGGTCCAGCGCTTGAAGGCGCGGGTGAAGTTGGTTGGATCGCTGTAACCCAGGTACAGGGCGATACGCTGCAACGACACCTCGGGACGCCGCAGCAATCGCAAGGCCTGGCGCTGGCGAGCCTGACCGAGCAACTGGCGAAAGCTGGTGCCGGCGTCATGCAGATGCCGCTTGAGGCTGCGGCTGGACAGGTGCAGGCGCGCGGCTACTTCCTCCAGGTTGGGGAAGCGCTGTTCCTGGCGTTCCAGCTCCAGCCGCACGCGGGCGCAGATGTCCCGGCGGCCGGCATCGAGCAGCGCCAGTTCGCGCTCGCAGTGTTCGCGGGCGCGGCGCAACGCAGCCGGATCGGCCATCGGTAGCGAGCGGGCGAGCAGGATGGCGGGGAACACCAACTGGACGTGGGCCTGGTCGTAGCGGCACTGCGGCAGCGGCACAGGCACGGCAGGTTCGGGGTAGTCGAAGTCGAGCCTGCCGACCAGGGCCGGTTCGCCGAGCAGCCAGGCGCCGGAGCGATACAGGCCGATCAGCAGGGCTTCGCTGAAGTACCGGTGCAGCGCCGGCGGGAGCGCAGGGCCTGGCAGCAGGCGCAGGATCACCTGCTCGTCCTCGCGCAGCAGGCTGATTTCGACGTTGCCCTGCAGCAGCGGCATGTAGCGCAGCGCCAGGCACAAGGCATCGCCGAGCGTCGCCGAGGCCATCATCGCGTAGCCCAGGCTGCCATGGGCGGTGGGAGGCGTGCGCAAGGCGAGCTGTGCGCCGAGGCCGGGGTCGCCGCTCAGCGCGAGCGCCGTGGCGGCGATCGCCTGGTACTGCTGCGATGTGACGCGTGCTTCCGGCTCTTCCAGTCGCAGCGTCGACAGACCGATTTCCCGCAGCAGCGCACGTCCGTCCAGGCCGCGTTCCTCCAGCAGGCCGAGCAGCAGGCGCGGATAGGTAGCGGTGATGGTCGGTGCGTCGGAGTCCGTGCGGCGGCTCATGCTGGCGTGTCCTGGCCCGAAATGATCGGCAGTCTGGCGCGAGCGCGTCTGCCGCTGCATTGGCTGGTGCCGCGATACTGCCCGGCAACGCAGTCAAGCGGAGAACGAGCGATGCATCCCTGGGCACGACGCAACATTCCACAACTGGCCGGGCGCCTGGCGCTGGTCACCGGCGCCAACAGCGGCCTGGGTTGGCAGGCGGCGCGCACGCTGGCCGGCAAAGGGGCGACCGTGGTGATGGCCTGCCGCAATCGCGAACAGGCGGAGCGGGCGCGGCGGGCGATCCTCGACGAGTATCCCCAGGCACGCCTGGAGCTGGCCGATCTCGACCTGGCCGACCTCGCCTCGATCCGCGCCTGCGCCACCGGTTTCCGTCAGCGCCACGAACGCCTCGATCTCTTGTTCAACAACGCCGGAGTGATGTTCCTGCCCCTGCGGCGTACCCGCGACGGTTTCGAGATGCAGATGGGCACCAATCACCTCGGCCACTTCGCCCTTACGGGACTGCTGCTGGAGTCGTTGCTGGCCGCTCCACGGCCCAGGGTGGTGGGCATGACCAGCGGTTTCAACCAGTTCGGCCGGCTGCCGCTCGACGACCTCAACGCCGAGCGCGGCTACAACCGCTATCTCGCCTATTGCCACAGCAAGCAGGCCAATCTGCTGTTCAGCCTGGAGTTGCAGCGCCGCGCCGGCCAGCGGGGCGTGCTTCTGCAGAGCCTGGCGGCGCATCCGGGCTACGCGGCGACCAACCTGCAGTACGCGGCGCCGGCGATGTCCGGTTCGCGCCTGGGACGCTGGGCGATGAAGGTGGCCAACGGAGCGTTCGCGCAATCGGCGGAGATGGGGGCGTTGCCGGCACTTTCCGCGCTGACCGAACAGCGCTGGTATGGCGGGGCCTATGTCGGCCCGGATCGCTGGCTGGAAACCCGCGGTTATCCGGCGGCGGCGCGGATTCCGCGGAATGCGCGCGACCTGGGGCTGGCCGCGCGGCTGTGGGCGCTATCGGAAGAACTGACCGGAGTACGCTTCTGGTCGGAGTGAAGGCGCCGGGAGACCGGCGCATCGAACTCAGTGGGCGGCCTGCGCCAGGGTGTTGCCAGGCAGGGCCGGCAGGCGCGCCAGGTGCAGCGAGACCAATACCGCGACCACCAGCAGCGAGCCGATGAACAGCCCGATGCCGTTCCAGCCGTAGTAATGCCAGAACACCCCGCCGAGGGTGCCGGCCAGGCTCGAGCCGACGTAGTAGCTGAACAGGTAGAGCGACGAGGCCTGGCCCTTGGCGCGCAGGGCGCGGCGCCCGATCCAGCTGCTCGCCACCGAGTGCGCGCCGAAGAAGCCGAAGGTGAATAGCAGCAGGCCGGCGAGCATCAGCGGGATCGGCTCGAACAGGGTCAGCAGCAGGCCGCCGAGCATCAGCAGGATGACCGCCCAGAGCACCTTGCGTCGCCCCAGCTTGTCGGCCAGCGAACCGACCCAGGCCGAGCTGTAGATGCCCGAGAGGTAAACCACCGAGAGCACGCCGACCACCGCCTGGCTCATGTGGTAGGGCTCGGCCAGCAGGCGGTAGCCGATGTAGTTGAACAGGGTGACGAAGCTGCCCATCAGCAGGAAACCGATCAGGAACAGCCAGGGCAGTCCGGCGTCGCGGAAGTGCAAGCGGTAGCCGTTGAGCAGGGTCGCCGGTTTCAGCGGTGCCGGCCGGAAGTGTTTCGATTCGGGCAGCACGCGCCAGAACACCAGCGCGGCGACCAGGGCCAGGCCGCCGAGGACCGCCAGTGCGGCATGCCAGGAGATGAAATCGACCAGGACGCCGCTGATCAGGCGTCCGCTCATCCCGCCGATGGCGTTGCCGCCGATGTACAGGCCCATCGACAGGCCGATGTGCTGCGGATGGATCTCTTCGCTGAGATAGGTCATCGCCACCGCGGCCAGGCCGCTCAAGGACAGCCCGACCAGCGCGCGCATCAGCAGCACGCCATGCCAGGTGGGCATCACCGCGCTGCCGAGGGTGAACAGCGCGGCGGCCAGCAGCGAGACGACCATCACCGGCTTGCGACCGATCGCGTCGGAGATCGGGCCGGTGACCAGCAGGCCAAGGGCGAGCATGGCGGTGGCGACGGACAATGCCAGGCTGCTTTCCGCGGCGCTGATGGAAAACGCCTTGGACAGCACCGGCATCATCGGCTGGATGCAGTAGAGCAGGGCAAAGGTAGCGAAACCGCCGGAGAACAGCGCCAGCGAGGTGCGCATGAACTGCGGGGTGCCTTTCTCGATATAGCGTTCGACTTCGGTGGCGGCTTCCAGCACCTCGTTGGCTGCTTCGCGGGCCGCCTCGATTAACGCGGGTTCTTCTTCGGCCTGTGGCCGGACTTGCGGATTGCTCACGGGGCACCTCTGGGGTCGGTGGCGAGCAGGCACAACGAGGCCGCGCCACCTGGATTTCAGGGACAAGGGGTCGTTGTTGGAGGTTATGTGGCAAAGGATATAGATAGGTTTATATGATTTCCAATATATTGATCGACACGATTGATATGTAAAAAGACCTAATTGGAGGGGCCGCGTGGAACTCAGGCACCTGCGCTATTTCATCGCCGTCGCCGAGGAGCTGCACTTCGGCCGCGCCGCCGAGCGCCTGGGGATCTCCCAGCCGCCGTTGAGCCAGCAGATCCAGGCGCTGGAGGAGGAAATCGGTGCGCGCCTGTTCGAGCGCACCAACCGCCGCGTCGAACTCACCGACGCCGGCCGGCTGTTCCTCGACGAGTCCCGCCAGGTGCTGGCCCAGGTAGACAAGGCGGTGTTGCTGGCGCGTCGGGCCCACCTGGGGGAACTGGGCGAGCTGAAGATCGGTTTCACTTCCTCGGCACCCTTCACCTCGACCATACCCAGCAGCATCCATGCCTTCCGCAAGGCCTATCCGGACGTACACCTCGACCTGCAGGAAATGAGCAGCCGCCAGGTACTCAAGGCGCTGCTCGAGGAAAGCCTGCAGGTGGGCGTGATCCGCCCGCTGGCGCTGCCGGATGCGGTGCATTGGGTGGAGTTGTTCCGCGAACCGCTGGTGGCGGTGCTGCGGGCCGACCATCCGCTGGCGGCCGGCAGCGAGGATGGCCTGGCCATCGCCGCCCTGGCCGAGGAGCCCTTCGTGTTCTTCCCGCGCAGCTACGGCACCGGGCTCTACGACCAGGTCATCGCCCTGACCCGACAAGCCGGCTTCAGCCCGCGCATCGCCCAGGAGGCCAGCGAGGCGATGACCATCATCGGCCTGGTCTCGGCCGGACTGGGGGTGTCGATCCTGCCGGCGTCGTTCCGCCGCACCCGGGTCGACGGCGTGGTCTACCGCACCCTGAGCGATCCCGAGGCGACGACTGCGGTATGGCTGGTCCGTCGGCAGAACGAGGGCTCGCCGCTGGCGCTGTCCTTCATCGACCTGGTGACCCGTGAGGCGGCCAGCCTGCGCCGGCGCTGAACCGCTCTACGTCAGGACCGAGACGGCGCTCGCGCTTGCCCGCGGCTTTGCCTATCATCCGGGATCAGGCTCGGCTCACGGAGATTTCCCATGCGGCGCGTGGTGTTCAATCAGAAAGGCGGGGTAGGCAAGTCCAGCATCGCCTGCAACCTGGCGGCGGTCAGCGCGGCGGAGGGCTATCGCACCCTGCTGGTGGACCTGGACGCCCAGGCCAACTCCACGCACTACCTGACCGGACTGACCGGCGAGGACCTGCCGGTGGGGATCGCCGACTTCTTCAAGCAGACCTTGTCTTCCGGGCCCTTCAGCAAGAAGGGCAGGGTCGAGATCTACGAGACGCCGTTCGACAACCTGCACATCGTCACCTCCAGCCCCGAACTGGCCGACCTGCAGCCGAAGCTGGAGTCGAAGCACAAGATCAACAAGCTGCGCAAACTGCTGGACGAACTGGACGAAGACTACGACCGGATCTACCTGGATACCCCGCCGGCACTGAATTTCTACACGGTATCTGCGCTGATCGCTGCCGATCGCTGCCTGATTCCCTTCGATTGCGACAGCTTCTCCCGCCAGGCGCTGTATGGCCTTCTCCAGGAGATCGAGGAACTGCGTGACGACCACAACGAAGACCTGCAGGTCGAGGGCATCGTGGTCAACCAGTTCCAGCCGCGCGCCAGCCTGCCGCAGCAACTGCTCGACGAGCTGGTGGCGGAGGAACTGCCGGTGCTGCCGGTGTACCTGATGAGTTCGGTGAAGATGCGCGAGTCGCACCAGGCTTGTACCCCGCTGATCTTCCTCGAACCGCGGCACAAGTTGACCCAGCAGTTCGTCGAGTTGCACGGGCTGCTCGAAAGCTGAGCAGCCTCTGCGGCAGCGCTTCTACGAGGTAACCAGGACGTCGCAGCTCGGCTGGCGCAGGTAACGTTGCGCCAGGTTGCCGAGCAGCGCCTGCATCAGCGCGTTGCGGCTGTGCCGGCCGAGGGCGAGCAGCTCCGGCTGGCGCTGCTTCAACGCGGCGTCCAGGCTGTACGGCAGCACGCCGGGAACCACTTCGTGGCTCAGCTGCGGCCCGACGCCCGGCAGGCGCTCCTGCTCGTCGCTCAGCAATTGTTCGATCAGCCCGGCCTGGGTGGCCAGGTGCGCGGCATTCTGCCTGGGCAGGCCGAGCACGCTGTCGTCGGGGGACTCGAACACGTGCAGGGCGTGCAGGTCGGCTTCCACCGGCAGCAGGCGGTAGGCCTGGCGCAGCGCGGTACAGGCGCACTGGGAAAAGTCCAGGGCGCTGAGCGCCTGGCGGTAGGGTTCGTCCGCCTCGCGCACGGCGAGCAGCACCGGCACCCGGCTGCGCCGCACCACCTGGTCGAGGGTGGTGTTGCCGAAGCGTTCGAAGGTCTTCTGGTGGTGTGCGCCCATCAGCAACAGGTCCGGTTCGAGCGCCCGGGTCTGCTGCAGGATGCCGTCGATCGGCTGGCCCCTGAACAGGTGGATGGCGCTGTCCTCGTCGAGGCCGGCCTCCTTGCGCTTGAGCTGCAGCATGGCGCTGACGGTCTTCACCGCTGACGCCGATAGCCCCGGGTCGTACACGTGCAGCAGGCTGACCCGCGCATCGTGCTGGCGGGCCAGTTGGGCGGCGCGGGCGAGGGCGACGTCGGCTTCCGGGGTGAGGTCGTGGGCGACCAGGAGGTGGCGGATCATGGCGGACTCCGTGGGATGGCTACGCTGGCTTCTCCACTGTCGCGCCGCAGCTCGCTACGGACCTTGATCCATGGCAGAAAAAACCTTCGCCGTGCCCTGCGAAATCTGCCAGTCAGGGCCGCGCGTGGCTGCGTAGCTGGTACAACGCGGTGCTTTCCGCCACCACCTCCCCCTGCTCGTCGGTGAGTTGCAGTTCGAGGCTGTATTCGGCCTTGCCGCGCTCTCCAGCCTCGGTTTCCAGTTGGCGGATGCGCTCGGCATCCAGGCGTGCCTCGACGCGTATGTCGCCCTTGGCCGGGCGGCGGAAGCGCAAGGTCATCTCCTTGACGATGGGATAGAAGCGGGCGCTGTCGAAGCTGGTCAGGAACAGCGCGCCACCGGGAATTTCGGCGAGGGTGAAGAGCGCCCCGGCGTACATGCTGCCGATGTGGTTCTCGTTGCCGGCGCCCGGCATGCGCAGGCGCACGTAGCCGGGTTCGAGGACTTCCGCCCTGAGTCCGCTGCGCTGGACGAAGGCGATCTTTTCTTCGGTCAGGTGCCTGGCGAGTTCGGTGGGCAGTGGCATGGCGCTCTCCATGTCGGGGATCCCAGCCAGACTAGCCGGCCGGCCAGGCCGGGCAAGGACCGAAACGCTCGCCCGGACTGACCGATCCGCTCAGCGTGCGGCGGCGGCCAGGGCCTGGTCGAGGTCGGCGAGGATGTCGTCGATGTGCTCGATGCCGATCGACAGCCGCACCATGTCGTCGGAGACTCCGGCGCGGGCCAGTTCCTCCGCGTTCAACTGGCGGTGGGTGGTGCTCGCCGGGTGGCAGGCCAGGGACTTGGCGTCGCCGATGTTGACCAGCCGCACCACCAGCTTCAAGGCGTCGATGAAGCGCGCGCCGGCGGCGCTGCCGCCCTGGATGCCGAAGGACAGGATCGCCGCCGGGCGGCCCCCCCAGGTAGCGCCGGGCCAGGGCGTGCTCGGGGTTGTCGGCGAGGCCGGCGTATTTCACCCAGGCCACCTGCGGATGTTGTTGCAGGTAGCGGGCTACGGCGAGGGCGTTGTCGCAGTGGCGCTCCATGCGCAGCGCCAGGGTCTCCAGGCCTTGGAGGATGAGGAAGGCGTTGAACGGCGAGAGCGCCGCGCCCATGTTGCGCAGCGGTACCACCCGGCAGCGGCCGATGAAGGCGGCGGGTCCGAAGGCCTCGGTGTAGGTGACGCCGTGGTAGGACGGATCGGGCGTGTTCAGCAGCGGGAAGCGCGACTTGTTCGCCGCCCAGTCGAATTTGCCGGAGTCGACCACGATCCCGCCGATGCTGGTGCCGTGGCCGCCCATGTACTTGGTCAGCGAGTGCACGATGATGTCGGCACCGTGCTCGAACGGCCGGCAGAGCACCGGGGTGGCTACCGTGTTGTCGACGATCAGCGGTACGCCGTGGCGGTGAGCGGCGTCGGCCAGTGCCTGCAGGTCGATGATGTTGCCCGCCGGGTTGCCGATGGTTTCGCAGAACACGGCCTTGGTCCGCTCGTCGATCAGCGCTTCCAGGGCGGCGATGTCGTCGTGGGCGGCGAAGCGCGCCTGGATGCCGATGCGTGGCAGGGTGTGGGCCAGCAGGTTGTAGGTGCCGCCGTAGAGCTTGGCCACCGAGACGATGTTGTCGCCGGCTTCGGCGACGGTCTGGATCGCGTAGGTGATGGCCGCCATCCCCGAGGCCACCGCCAGCGCCCCGACCCCGCCTTCCAGCGCCGCGACGCGCTGTTCCAGTACATCGTTGGTGGGGTTCATGATCCGTGTGTAGATGTTGCCCGGTACCTTCAGGTCGAACAGGTCGGCGCCATGCTGGGTGTCGTCGAAAGCGTAGGAGGTGGTCTGGTAGATCGGCACCGCCACCGCGCGGGTGGACGGGTCAGGGCTGTAGCCGGCGTGGACGGCCAGGGTTTCCAGTTTCATGCAGCGTTCCTTCGGGCAGATTGGAAGGACGCAGCATGGGAAAGCGCGCCGGGCGGGTCAATGCGCCCGGGCAAGGAAAAGCGTGCCTGGTTAGACCGTTGTGTTCGCCGCTTATGCCTGTCAGCGCAGGCCGATGTAGATGTTGTAGGCGCTGATCAGGGTGATCAGGGTGCCGACGATGACCAGCAGGGTGCGCGGCGAAAGCTTCTTGCACAGCAGGGCGGCGAACGGCGCGGCGAACAGGCCGCCGAAGACCAGTCCGGCGACCATCTTCCAGGTGTCCGGCTGGCCGGCGAGGAGGATGAAGGAGGTGGCGCTGGCGATGGTCAGGAAGAACTCGGCGAAGTTCACCGAGCCGATGGTGGTGCGCGGGTCGCTACCCGAGCCGATCAGGCTGCTGGTGACCACCGGGCCCCAGCCGCCGCCGCCGGCGGCATCGACGAAGCCGCCGAAGAGTGCCAGCTTGGCCACGTGGCGCGGTGCCCGGCGCTTGATCACGTGGCGGTAGGCCTTGCTCAGGATGTACAGGCCCATCAGCAGCAGGTAGGCGGAGATGAAGGGCTTGAGTTGGTGGCCGTCGAAGCGGGTGATCAGCACGGCGCCGAGCACCGCGCCGATCATTCCCGGCAGCAGCAGGCGGAGGAAGAGTGACTTGTTGACGTTGCCGAGCTTGACGTGGGAAATCCCGGAAAAGCCGGTGGTGAACACTTCGGCGATGTGCACGCTGGCGCTGGCGGCGGCCGGCGTGGCGCCAGCGCTGAGCAGGAAGGTGGTGGCAGTAATGCCGTAGGCCATGCCCAGCGCACCGTCGATCACCTGGGCGAAGAAGCCCACCGCCACCGCGCTCCAGAAACCTCGGCTGGTCAGGGCCTGCTCGATGATCTCGAAGCCGCTGCTGCCGCCGTTGTCGAAGAACAGGCGCCAGGCCAGGAAGGCGAGCAGGCCGACCAGGATCAGCACCGCCGCCCACATGGCGGCGCGCAGTACCGGGTGGTCGTCCGGATGGGTGACGAAATCTTCGACAGGAGGCAGACCTAGCGCCTGGTGTTCGGTGTTGATCGAACTCTGGCTGAGATCGAGGTCGCGTATCTTCATGCGGCAAGGCGCCTGACAGGAGGTGGTAGAACAGGCTGGAATAAGTGTGGCGGCGAAGATAATCGGCTTTTCTTAGTGCGTCTAAGAAGTTTTCCGAAGGTATTTATTCCACTGCGGCATTAACGGCCGCCGTTCTGTCAGGGTATCCCGTCAGGAGGAGCAACTGATTTCCAGGTGCCGCCCCCAGTCCGGAGGGCGCCGGGTGAAGCGCTCCATGCCCGGCTGTTCCTCGAACGGGCGACTCAGCACCTGGTGCAGCAAGCGGACTTCCGTGTAGTCGCCCTGCTCGGCCGCTTCGATGGCCTGCTGTGCCAGGTAGTTGCGCAGCACATAGAGCGGATTGACCGCGTGCATGCGCCGGCGCCGCGACTCCTGGTCTCCGCCTTCTTCCTCGACGCGCCGGCGGTAGGCCTCGGCCCAGCGGTCGAAGGCCTCGCGGTCGACGAAGTCGTCGCGCAGGCTGGCCAGCGCCCGCTCCGGAGTTTCTTCGCCGAGTCGGCGGAAGAACAGCGAGTAATCCACCGCGCTGCCCTGCATGCGCTGCAACAGTTCCTGGACCAGGGCCTGGTCGTTCTCCGCGGCGACGCCCAGGCCCAGGCGCCGGCGCATCAGGTCGAGGTAGTGGGCCTGGTAGAGGGGCAGGAACAGGTCGAGGCTGGCGCGCAGTTCGTCCACTTCCACCAGTGGCGTCAGCGCCTGGGCCAGGGCGGCCAGGTTCCAATGGGCGATCGGTACCTGGTTGCTGAAGGAGTAGCGGCCGGCGTCGTCGGAGTGATTACAGATGTGATTGGCGTCGAAATCGTCGAGGAAGGCGTAGGGCCCGTAGTCGAAGGTAATGCCGAGGATCGACATGTTGTCGGTGTTCATCACCCCGTGGCAGAAGCCATAGGCCTGCCAGCGGGCGATGAGTTCGGCGTTGCGCTCGACGACCTGGCGGAACATCGCCGCGTATGGCCGCTCGGCTGCGTTGCAGTCGGCGAAGTGGTGTTCCAGAACGAACGCCGCCAACTGTTTCAACTGGTCGTGCTGGCGGGTGTAGTAGAAGTATTCGAAGTGACCGAAGCGCACGTGGCTGGGCGCCAGGCGCAGCAGCGTCGCCGCGCTTTCCTTCTTCTCGCGCCAGACCGGCGTGCTCGAACCGATCACGCAGAGCGCCCGGCTGCTGGGAATGCCCAGTGCCGGAAGGGCTTCGGAGGCGAGGAACTCGCGGATCGACGAGCGCAGCACGGCGCGCCCGTCGCCCATCCGCGAGTAGGGGGTCTGGCCGGCGCCCTTGAGGTGCAGGTCCCAGTGCTCGCCGGCCTGGTTGATCACCTCGCCGAGCAGCAGGCCGCGGCCGTCGCCCAGGCGCGGGTTATAGGAGCCGAATTGGTGGCCGGAATACACCATCGCCCGCGGCTCGGCTTCCGACCACAGCTTGTGCCCGCCGAACAGTTCGGCGAACAGCGCTTCGTCGCTGGTTTCCGCTGGCAGGTCGAGCAGCGCCAGGGCGGCGGGGCTGGCTACCACCAGGCGCGGCTCGGCGATGGGGTCGGGCAGGACTTCGGTGGAGAAGGCGTCGCCCAGGCGGGCGAAGCGGTTGTCGAAGTCGAGGTCGTCGAGTGATTTCAAGAGAGGCCTCCGGCAATTCCCGAGCATTGTGCTGGGAATTGCCGGAGGGCGTCCAGGCCCGGAGGTTCAGCGGGTCGGTTCGGCGGGACCGTCCTGGCCCTTGAGCGCGGGCGGATTGCCGACGCCGCTGTGCTGCGGCTCGCCGACGAACAGCTGGACCTGCTGGCCCTGGAGGTTCTTGACGAACACATCGACCTGGTTGAAAGCCATGTCGATCTTGTGTTCGCGGAAGCTGGTGGCGATCTTCGTCAGGATCTCGTCGGTAGAGGGGTTGCGGTCGCCCAGTTCGCGGACGTGGAAGCGCAGCTCGTAGTCGAAGGTACTGGCGCTGATGGTCAGGAAGTACAGCAGCGGCTCCGGGTCGCGCAGTACCCGCGGGTTTTCCTTGACCGCCTGCATCATCAGCTTGCGCGCCAGCGGCAGGTCGGTCTCGTAGGCCAGGCCGATCTTGATGGTGACCCGGGTCACGGTATCGCTCAGCGACCAGTTCACCAGTTGCCCGGTGATGAAGGTCTGGTTCGGGACGATGATCTCCTTGCGGTCGAAATCGGTGATGGTGGTGGCGCGGATGCGGATCCGGCTGACCGTGCCGGACAGGTTGCCGATGGTCACCACGTCGCCGATTCGTACCGGACGCTCGAAGAGGATGATCAGGCCGGAGACGAAGTTGGAGAAGATCGCCTGCAGGCCGAAACCGAGGCCTACCGAGAGCGCCGCCACCAGCCATTGCAGCTTGTCCCAGCTGACCCCGAGGGTGGACAGGGCGCTGACGATGCCGATGCCGCTGATGGCGTAGGAAAGCAGGGTGGTGGTGGCGTAGGCGCTGCCCTGGGCCAGGGTCAGGCGCTGCAGTACCAGGACTTCCAGCAGGCCGGGCAGGTTGCGCGCCAGGGCCACGGTGACCACCGCGATGGCCAGCGCCGCGAGGAAGTCGCGCAGGCTGATCGGCACGCTGGTGGCCGCTTCGCCGGTGCCGGCGGTGTACTGGTACAGGGTGACGTTGTCGAGGTAGGAGATCACGCTGATCAGGTCGGCCCAGACCCAGTACAGGCAGACGATGAAGCCGATCAGCAGGGCCAGGCGGATCAGCCGCAGCGATTGCTGGTTGATCTGCTCGATGCCGAGGGTCGGCTCCTCGACGTTGGTCTCGCCGTCGACGCCTTCCTTCGCCGCGTTCTGCCGTTTCGCCAGGGCCCGGGCGTAGGCCAGGCGCCGGGCCGCCACACCCAGGCCGCGGACGAAGGCGGCCTCGATGACGAACCAGAGCAGCAGCAGGTAAAGGGTATCGATGAGACGGTCGGTGAGCTTCAGCGAGGTGTAGTAGTAGCCGAAGCAGACCGCGACGAAGAGCACCAGCGGCAGCGCGGTGAAGAGGAGGCCGACGATCATCTTGATCAGCGACGGACGCTCGTCGCCGGGGCTGCTGAACAGCAGGCGGCTGAGCAGCCAGGCCATGGCCGCGTAGCCGAGCAGGACCACGGCGATGCCGATCACGTCGTCGGCCAGACTCGCCGGCTGGTGCTCGGCCACCGTCACCACGCCGACCAGCGCCAGGACCACAACGCCGAGGCGGACCAGGTGCCGGTCGAGGAAGCCGACCTGTTCGCGGCTCCAGTGGAAATGCCGCTCGGCGATGCCGCCCGGGGTGAGGATGCGATGGGCGGTGTAGAACAGCAGCCAGACCTGGGCCATTTCCAGCAGGGCGCTGCCGAGGGTGGCGTTCTGGCCGCGGGCGTCCAGCAGCAGGGCCAGGCCGGCGACGGCGAAGGTCAGGGTGCCGGGCAGGGCGAGGAGGATGGTGATCAGGATCGCCAGCGGGGTATGCAGCTGGCTGTCGCGCTTGAAGTGGCCGATGTCGTCGTTCAGCTCCGCCAGCTTGTCGTACAGGTAGCGGCGTTTCCACAGCAGCGCGGCGATCAGCAGGAACAGCGGCAGGAACAGCAGCGGCCGATCGACCAGGCCTTCGCCCAGTTCACGCACCCCGGAGCCCCAGGGGATCTCGGTGAGCTGGTTCTTCAGCAGGGTCGGGGTCATCTTGAACCAGGACAGGTCGAGCGGCTGGTTGCTGGGAATCCAGAACATCTGCTCGTCGAGGGTGGTGCGCAGGCTCTCGCTGGTGGAAAGCAACTGTTTCTGGTTCAACTGCAAGGTGATCGCTTCGTTGAGCAGCGCGTTGAGTTCGTGGTTGAGCCGTTCGAGCAACTCGGAACGGGTTGCCAACAGGGTGTCGAGATCCTTGCGCAGTTCCGGCGTGACCTGCTCGCTGGGCTGCTGGGCGAGCAGGTCGTCCAGGTATTGCTGCGGGGTCGCCAGCTTGTCGCGTTCCTGGTTCAGTTCGAACTGGCCGAGGCGCAGGTCGGCGATCTCGTCGGCCAGGCTCTGGTCGGCCTTGATCTTGGGCAGCGCCTGTTTCTGCTTGTAGAGGATGCGCGACAGCAGCAGGCTGCCGCGCAGGACGTTGATCTGTTCCTCGAGGGCCTGGTTGGACTGGGTCAGGTTGTCCAGTTGCTGCTTGGTCTCGAGGTTGCGCCGGGTGAGCACGTTGAGGCGGTCGGTGGCACGCAGGAGGTAGTCGGAGAGACGCAGGTTCTTGGCGTTCTCCTGGCTCAGCAGGCTGTCGGTGCCGGCCCCCTGGGCGCCTTCCTTGGACAGCTCGGCGACGGTCTTTTCCGACTGCTCGCGGCGCTTCTCGCTGATCAGCGCCTGCAGGTCGAGGGTTTCCTTTTCCAGGCGCGAGATCTTCTCGGTGAGCAGATCGTGCTGGCTCTTGCCGAGGTCCTGCAGCAGGTTGTTGCCGGCCAGCTCCTGGCGCAACAGCTGGCTCTGCACGGTCAATGCGGCCTGCTCGGCGAGCAGCTCGCCGCGACGGTCGGCGTTGATCGTCTTGCCGCTTTCCTTGCCGGCCTTGAGCAGCGAGCCGATTTCCAGGATCCGTGCCTGCATGCTGCTGATGCCGGCCTGGGCTCGTTCCGGACGGGTCTCGGCGGTGATCGACAGGCTGTTGGCCTCGCCCAGGGCTTTCTGCCACTCGGCCTGCTGGGTGGTGCGGTCGTTGAGCAGCATTTCCAGGCGGGCCGCGCTCTCGCCGCTGTAGCGTTCGCTGACCGGACGTTCTTTGGTCTTCTTCAGGCGCTCCAGTTCGCGCTGGTTTTCCTCGATCTGCCGGGGCGCGTCGCTCAGGCGCTTTTTCAGGTCCTCCAGGCTCTGCAGCGCTTCGTCGCGCGCGGCGAGGAACTTGAGGGTCTGTTCGAGGCTGGCCTTTGCGACCTTCTGGTCGGCTTCGGCGAGCTTGCGCTCGGCCAGCTTGTCGAGGCTTTGCTGGACGGCCTCGGCCGAGGGCGGCTCGGACT
This sequence comes from Pseudomonas sp. HMSC076A11, assembly GCF_001810205.1. Classification (NCBI taxonomy): domain Bacteria; kingdom Pseudomonadati; phylum Pseudomonadota; class Gammaproteobacteria; order Pseudomonadales; family Pseudomonadaceae; genus Pseudomonas; species Pseudomonas sp. HMSC076A11. Next base: position 75,646 of record NZ_KV800262.1, read on the forward strand.
GGGCGAGGAGCGGCGGACTGGCAAGGCAGAGGCCGAGGAAAAGAATAGCGATCAGGGAGCGGAGGGCAGGCATGGTCGAGAAGAGACTCGAAGAAGGGTGAATGCAGGTTAGTGGTGGCTCCGAGGCGCCGCAAGGCGCCTCGGAACGGGAATTCGACAGGAAATCAGAGGAAAAGTCCGGGCCCTGGGCGGCCTTCCGGAAACTTCACGCCGACCTTGCGGATACGGTTGCCTTCCAGGGCGGCCACGGTCCAGGTCAGGCCGTTCCACTCCACCTGGTCGCCGATCACCGCTTCGCCGCCGATCTCGTGGGCGATGAAGCGCTCCAGCGCTTGCTCGCCGTCGATGCCGTCGAGCTTCAGGCCGTAGAGCGAGGCCACCGCCGACAGCTGGGCATCGCCTTCCAGCACGAAGTCGCCGAAGAAGCGCGCGCCGAGGCCGCGGTCGGGCGCCTGGCTGAACAGCTTGCCGAGGGCCGGCAGGTCGTGTTCGTGGCCGATCACGCAGAGAATGTCGTCGGCCTCGAGGATGGTGCTGCCCGACGGGTGGAGCAGTTCGGTGCCGCGGAACAGCGCGGCGATCCGGGTCCCGCCGGGCATCTTCAGCTCGCGCAGGGCGGCGCCGATGCACCACTTTTCCTTGTTCAGGTGGTAGACGAACAGCTCCCACTCGCTGGTCGGGTGGATCTCCAGGCCGGCGCGGGATATCGGTGCCGGATCCGGCGGCACCACCACCCGCAGCAGCCTGGCCGCCCAGGGCAGGCTGGTGCCCTGCACCAGCAGCGAGACCAGGACGATGAAGAAGGCCACGTTGAAGAACAGTTGGGCGTTCGGCAGGCCGGCCATCAGCGGGAACACCGCGAGGATGATCGGCACCGCGCCGCGCAGGCCGACCCAGGCGATGAAGGCTTTCTCCCGGTCGTGGAAGGCGCGGAACGGGATCAGTCCGATCAGTACCGACAGCGGTCGTGCCACCAGGATCATCCACAGCGCCAGGGCCAGTGCCGGCAGGGCGATCGGCCACAGGTCGTGGGGGGTGACCAGCAGGCCGAGGACCAGGAACATGCCGATCTGCGCCAGCCAGGCCATGCCGTCGAGCATGTGCAGGATGCCGTGGCGGCTGCGGATCGGGCGGTTGCCGAGGAGCAGGCCGCACAGGTAGATGGCGAGGATGCCGCTGCCGCCGACGGCGTTGGCCAGGGCGAACACCAGCAGGCCGCCGCTGATCACCAGCAACGGGTAGAGGCCGCCGGCCAGGTGCATGCGGTTGATCAGTTGCAGCAGCAACCAGCCGCCGCCAAGACCGAGCAGGGCGCCGAGACCGAACTGCTGCACCAGGTGCAGGGCGAAGCCCCAGCTGAGGCCGGTCTGGCCGCTGGCGAGCATCTCGATCAGGGTCACGGTGAGGAACACCGCCATCGGGTCGTTGCTGCCCGATTCGATTTCCAAGGTCGCGGTGACCCGCTCGTTGAGACCTTTGCCGCCGAGCAGGGAGAACACCGCGGCGGCGTCGGTGGAGCCGACGATGGCGCCGATCAGCAGGCCTTCCATCCAGTGCAGGTCGAACAGCCAGGCTGCCGCGATGCCGGTCAGGCCGGTGGTCACCAGCACGCCCAGGGTGGCCAGCGACAATGCCGGCCAGAGCGCCACGCGGAAGCTGGAGACGCGGGTGCGCAGGCCGCCGTCGAGGAGGATCACGGCGAGCGCCAGGTTGCCCACCAGGTAGGCCATCGGATAGTTGTCGAAGACGATGCCGCCGACCCCGTCGTTGCCGGCGATCATGCCGACGGCGAGGAAGATCACCAGGATCGGGATGCCCAGGCGGGAGGACAGCGAGCTGACGAGGATGCTCATGCCGACCAGCACCGCCCCGATCAGGAAGAAATTATTGACGGTGACGGCGTCCAAGGTCGGCCTCCTCGCGGCGGGACAGGGGGAAGGCGACGCTACGGGTCGGTTTTACGTAGGGGAATTACGTAGACAGGATGCAGGCCGCATGCCAAGTGATTCTAACCTGCGGATTTGGCGGACTGTAAAGGGGCGGCTGCGGTTTTTTTCGAAGGAATTCCAAGGCTTTCGCGTTGTCCGGGCGAGTGCGCGCGGACTCGCCGGCGTGGCCGCCAGGCAACGGCAACCCGGCGTCCATGCCCGGACATAAAAAAGCCCCGGACGTGACCGGGGCGGGAAAGGGCAGGCAGGATCAGAACCATTCTTCCTGCATGCTCGAACACACGTCGTCGCGGGCCTCCAGCAGCGCCAGTTCGTGGTGGCAGCCAGGCACTTCCCAGGTCAGGAAGTAGCGTGCGGCCTGCAACTTGCCGCGATAGAAGTCGGCGTCGGCGCAGTCGCCGCGAGCCAGCCCTTCCTCGGCGCGGATCGCCTGCTCCAGCCAGCGCCAGCCGATCACCGCATGGCCGAACACTTTCAGGTACAGCGCCGAGTTGGCCAGGCCCTGGTTGACCTGGCCCTGCATCAGGTCGCCGAGCAGTGCCAGGGTCACCTCGGACAGCCGCGCCACCAGCCGTTCCAGCGGCTGGCGCAGGGCGACCAGGGATGGGTGGGCTTCGGCGCGCCGGCAGGCGTCCTGGATCAGGCGGGTCAGCTGGCGCAGGCCGGCGCCATTGTTCTGCCCGACCTTGCGTCCCAGCAGGTCGAGGGACTGGATGCCGTGGGTGCCTTCGTGGATCGGGTTCAGGCGATTGTCGCGGTAGTACTGTTCCACCGGGTATTCGCGGGTGTAGCCGTGGCCGCCGAGGATCTGGATCGCCAGCTCGTTGGCCTTCAGGCAGAACTCCGAGGGCCAGGACTTGACGATCGGGGTCAGCAGGTCGAGCAGGTCGTGGGCCTGGCGGCGCTGTTCGTCGTCTTCCAGGGTCTGGCTGTCGTCGAACAGGCGCGCGGCGTACAGGCCCAGGTCGAAGGCGCCTTCGACATAGGCCTTCTGGGTCAACAGCATGCGCCGCACGTCGGCGTGGCGGATGATCGCCACCTGTGGCGCGCTCGGGTCCTTGCCGTCCGGCAGGCGGCCCTGCGGGCGTTCGCGGGCGTACTCCAGCGAATAGAGGTAACCGGCATAGCCAAGCATCACCGCGCCCATGCCGACGCCGATGCGCGCCTCGTTCATCATCTGGAACATGTAGGCCAGGCCGTGGTGCGGCTTGCCCACCAGGTAGCCGACGCAGGCGCCGTTGTCGCCGAAGTTCAGCGCGGTGGAGGTGGTGCCGCGATAACCCATCTTGTGGAACAGGCCGGCGAGGATCACGTCGTTGCGCGGCCCGAGGCTGCCGTCGGCGTTGACCAGGAACTTCGGCACGATGAACAGCGAGATGCCTTTCACCCCCGGCGGTGCATCCGGCAGCTTGGCCAGGACCATATGCACGATGTTCTCGGAGAGCGGGTGGTCGCCGCCGGAGATGAAGATCTTGTTGCCCTTGATCCGATAGCTGCCGTCGGCGGCCGGTTCGGCGCGGGTGCGGATGTCGGAGAGGGAGGAGCCGGCGTGCGGTTCGGTGAGGGCCATGGTGCCGAAGAAGCGGCCCTCGATCATCGGTTGCAGGAAGCGCTGCTTCTGCTCCTCGCTGCCGAAGCTCTCGATCAGGTTGGCGGCACCCATGGTCAGGAACGGATAGGCCGAGCTACCGACGTTGGCCGCCTGGAAGTGGGCGAAGCAGGCTTGCGACAGCAGGGTCGGCAACTGCATGCCGCCTTGCTCGAAGCTGCGGGTGGCGTTGAGGAAGCCGGCGTCGAGGAAGGCATCCACTGCCGGCTTCACTTCCGGAATCAGCGTGGCTGAGCCATTCTCATAGAGCGGCTCGTGTTCGTCGCCCTTGCGGTTGTGCGGGGCGAACAGCTTTTCCGCCAGGCTCCGCGCGGTGCCGAGGGCGGCATCGAAGGTTTCGCGGCTATGTTCGGCGAAGCGCGGGCGCTGGGTCAGGGCTTCGGCATCGAGGACTTCGTACAGCTCGAACGCCAGGTTGCGGGAACTGAGCAGGGTTTCGGACATGACGACCTCGGCGAAAGGGGATCGTGGGGCGGCGCGGCGAAGGCATCGACCGTCGCAGGCGGTGCCAGGGTGCCAGCGAGTCTAGGCTGGTGAATGAAGGTCGCCAACCAACATCGATATGCGTGATACAAGGGCCAAACCTGCGACGGCGAGACCGCTGCCGAAGCCTCGGGAGGCTGGTAGAATCCGCGCCCCTCGCCCATGGGCGAGGGCCTGTGCCGACGCGGGGTCGGCGCGAAACCGCCGGGGCCGGGCGGTCCGGCTAGCAGCGCTGCCTGGCGCTGTCCAAGGAGCAGTCATCATGAACTATCGTCACGCTTACCACGCCGGCAACCATGCCGATGTCTTCAAGCACCTGGTGCTGGCGCGGATCTTCGCCCTGCTGGGGCGCAAGGACACGCCGTACGCCTACCTGGACAGCCATTCCGGGGTCGGCCTCTACGACCTGCAGGGTGACGAGGCCAGCCGCACCGGCGAGTGGGAGCAGGGCATCGCCCGCCTGTGGGAGCGCGAAGGCCTGCCCGAGCAACTGGACGATTACCTGGACGTGATCCGTCACCTGAATCCGGACGGCTCCCTGCGCTACTACCCGGGCTCGCCGGAACTGGCGCGGCGCCTGACCCGCGCCCAGGACCGCGTGCTGCTCAACGAATTGCATCCCGAGGACGGCCGCCTGCTCAAGGCCAACATGGCTGGCGAACGGCGGGTCGCCGTGCACCAGGGCGACGGTTGGCTGCTGCCGCGGGCGTTCCTGCCGGCGCCGGAAAAGCGCGCGGTGCTGCTGATCGATCCGCCGTTCGAGCAGGCCGACGAATTGCAGCGTTGTGTCGCTGCGCTCGACGAGGCGATCGGGCGGATGCGCCAGACGGTGGTGGTGATCTGGTATCCGATCAAGGACGAGCGCCAGCTCAAGCGTTTCTACCAGGCCCTGGAACGTAGCGTCGCGCCGAAGCTGCTGCGTGCCGAGCTGCACGTGCATCCGATCGACGACGCCGAGCGTTTCAACGGCTCCGGGCTGGCCATCGTCAATCCGCCGTGGCCGCTGGAAGACGAACTGCGCGACCTACTGCCCTGGCTGGCCGAGGTCATGGCCCAGAGCCAGGGCGGCTGGCGTCTCGACTGGCTGGTGGCGGAATAGTCGTCAGGCCGGCAGGCACACCCCGGTGCCGCCCAGGCCGCAGTAGCCGTTGGGGTTCTTCGCCAGGTACTGCTGGTGGTAGGCCTCGGCGTAGTAGAAGGGCGGGACGTCGGCGATCTCGGTGGTGATGCGGTCGTAGCCGGCTTTCGCCAGTTCGGCCTGGAAGTTCTCCCGGCTGGCCAAGGCCGCGGCCTTCTGGGCCGCGTCGAAGGTGTAGATCACCGAGCGGTACTGGGTGCCGATGTCGCCGCCCTGGCGCATGCCCTGGGTCGGGTCGTGGGCTTCCCAGAATACCTTGAGCAGCTGTTCGAAGCTGGTCTCCTGCGGGTTGTAGACCACCAGCACGACCTCGCTGTGGCCGGTCAGGCCGGAGCAGACTTCGTCGTAGGTCGGGTTCGGCGTGTAGCCGCCGGCATAACCCACCGCGGTCACCCAGACACCCGGTTGCTGCCAGAGGCGACGCTCGGCGCCCCAGAAGCAGCCCATGCCGAACAGCACCTGTTGCAGGCCGGCGGGGAACGGCGCGGTCAGCGGGCGGCCGTTGACGAAGTGCGCTTCGGGCACCGGCATGGCGCTTTCGCGACCCGGCAGGGCCTGGTCCGGCGTGGGCAGCTCGCTTTTCTTGGTGAGGATTTCAGAACGCAGAACCATGGCTCTCGTCTCCTGCTCAGGGGGTAGGCGAATGACTCGCGGATGAGCACAGAGAGTACAGCCTTTCCGCGCCGGCGGGGGAGGCCTGGGCGATCAGTGCAGGGTGCGGCAGGGATAGCGCAGCAGACTGGTATTGAGCAGGTCGCTGGGGATCGGCCGGTCGAACAGGTAGCCCTGGCCGATGTCGCAGCGGTTGCGCCGCAGGAAGGCCAGTTGCTCGGCGCTCTCCACGCCTTCGGCGACTACCTTGAGCTTGAGGTTGTGGGCCATGGCGATCACCGCCGAGGTGATTTCCATGTCGTCCTGGCTGTCCGGAATGTCCTTGATGAAGCTGCGGTCGATCTTGATCACGTCGATGGGGAATTTCTTCAGGTAGCTCAGTGACGAGTAGCCGGTGCCGAAGTCGTCCATCGCCAGGGTCAGGCCGAGGCTCTTCAGGCGTTCGAGTTGCTGGCGGGTATCGTCGGTGGCGTCCAGCAGCAGGCTTTCGGTGAGCTCCAGTTCCAGTTGGCTGGCCGGAATGTTCTCTTCGTGGAGGATCGCCGCGATCGAGCCGACCAGGTCCGGGTCGGTGAACTGCTTGGGCGACAGGTTGATGGCGATCTGCAGCTCGCCCAGCCCGGCCTCGGCCAGCTCGCGGGCCTGGCGACAGGCTTCGCGGATCACCCACTTGCCGATCGGCACGATCAGCCCGGTTTCCTCGGCCACGCTGATGAAGCGGTCCGGGCGGATCATGCCTTTTTCCGGATGCTGCCAGCGCAGCAGGGCTTCCAGGCCGAGCAACTGGCCGCTGCGCAGGCACAGCTTGGGCTGGTAGTGCACCGCCAGTTCGTTCTGCGCCAGGGCGCGGCGCAGGTTGCTCTCGACGAACAGCTTGTAGCTGGCCTCGGCGGTCAGCGCCTCGGTGAACACCTGGACCTGGTGCTTGCCGTTGGCCTTGGCCTTGTGCAGCGCCAGGCCGGCGTACTTCATCAGGGTCTGCGGGTCGCAGCCGTGCTGCGGGGCGCTGGCCAGGCCGATGGAGCCGGTGATGTTGATCAACTGGTTGTCGACGAACAGCGGCTTGTCGAGCATGTGCAGGACCTGCGCGGCAATGCTTTCGCCCTTTTCCACCGCGGTGTCGTCGAGCAGCACGGCGAACTCGTTGCTGGCGAAGCGCGCCAGGGTGGCGCCGTCGCCGAGGCAACTGCGCAAGCGCCGGGCCAGGCTGACCAGCAGCTTGTCGCCGGTCTGGTGGCCGAGGCTGTCATTGATCCGCTTGAAGTTGTCGATGTCCACCAGCAGCAGGCTGAGCGGGCGGTCGCCGCTGCTTTCCAGGCGTTCCTCGAGGGCACCGATGAAATAGTGCCGGTTGGCCAGGCCGGTGAGGTTGTCGCGGTAGGCGAGTTTCTCGATGTGCTGCTGGGCCAGCTTGTTCTGCGTGATGTCTTCGTAGATGCCGATGTAGTGGGTCAGCTCGCCGAGATCGTCGTAGACCTTCGACAGCGACAACTGGCCCCAGTAAGGCTCGTGGTTCTTGCGGCGGCTGCGGAACTCGCCCTGCCAGCTGTTCTGCTGGGTCAGCGCGGAACGCGCGTCGAACAGCAGCTCGCTGAGGTTCTCCAGCGCCGGAAGCTCGGACAGGCGTCGGTTACGCACTTCGTCGGCGCTGTACTGGGTGATCGAGGTGAAGCTCGGATTGACGTATTCCACCACGCCGTCGCGGTCGATCAGCAGGAAGGCGCTGGCGCTCTGTTCCACCGCGCGCTGGAACAGGTGCAGGGCGCTGGAGACATTGCGTCGCTCGTGGTTCATCAGGACCTGCGCGTACTGGTCGGCGAGTTCCCCGGCGAAGGCGATCTCGTCGCTCTGCCACATGCGGTTCTCGCCGGCGTGTTCCAGGCACAGCACGCCGACCACCTCGCCGCCGATGCGGATGGTGGCGTCGAGCAGGGCGTTGACGCCCAGCGGCCTCAGGTAGTCCTTGTAGAGTTCCTGGGTGCGTGGGTCGCGCTGGGCGTTGTGGGCGTCGATGGCGCGCCCGCTGTGTACCGCCTCGAGGTAGGCGGGGTAGCGGCTGGCGTCGATGCTCTGGGGCTTCTCGTACTGGTCGAGGTCGCGGCGGTAGACGGTCACCGCTTCCAGGCGCTGGTCGTCGAGCAGCCGCCAGATGCCGGCTCGCGCGGTGCCGTAGGCTTCGCAGGCGGCCTGGGTGATCAGTTGCGCAGCCTCCAGCAGCGGGTCGCTGGACAGGTAGCGATGGCGGGCCAGGCGGACGATCAGGTTCTGCTGGGTGCGCGAGCGCAGCAGGTGTTGCAGGTGGTCGTCCTGGGAGCGCTGGTAGAGGTCCAGGGACGCCTTCAGGCGCAGGTTCTGCGATTCCAGGTCGAGCAACTGTTCGCTGCGCTCGGCGCTCTCCGCTCGCTCCTCGACCATCAGGTAGCCGTGCAGCAACTGGCGGCCATGCTGCTGGAAGGCTTCGCCGAACTCCAGCATGGTCAGCACGCCGTTGGGTGTGTGCAGCTTGTAGCTCACCTGGTAGTGCGGGCGCTTCACCAGTTGCTGCTGGATCTGCTCGTGCAGGCGGTGGCGGGCCTCGGGTTCCATCAGGCTGGCGTAAGGCGCATCGAGCAGTGCGCAGAGGGTAGTCGCCGGCAGCCCGAGCTGGCGCTCGCAGGCAGGATCGAGGAACAGCAGTGCCCAGCTCGGCTCGTTCAGCCGCTCGAAACGCAGCAGCCCGAGCCGCGACGGCACGGGTAGCTGCGTGACAACCTCGGCCGCCGAACGGCTGGCGGCATCGGGATGACTTTTCATGCGAGGCTGATTCCAGGTACTGAGCGAGGGGGAGGCCTCGACCCGTTTCGATGGGGTGCAGGCAAAGGGTGCATTATGCCGATTGGTCTGACAAGTAACTCTGTATCGGCCCGGCAGGGCCCAAGTTAAGCGTATCCGGGAAAAAACCGCTGGACGGTCGGAGGTCTGCGGTGCCGCTGGAAAAGCCCTGTTTTTCGTAGGGTTGGCTTCGCCGGGAGGGTTGGCGTCGAGCGCCTGTCATCGTGCGCGCCGAACTCGCGCCTGCGGGTCCTGTGGCATTCGCTGGCGGTACGACGGGACGCAGTTTCGCCGAGCCGTCAGGCGGGCAAAAAAAGCCCCACCATCCGGTGGGGCCGAGAGACGAGCGTGGCATGCTCGCGAGAGGGGCTGGCCGCTCCGTGGGGAGCGGCGCAGGTATTACAGGAGCAGGGTGCGGATGTCCGCCAGCAGCTCGCCCAGGCGCTTGGTGAAGCGCGCCGCGGCGGCACCGTTGATCACGCGATGGTCGTAGGACAGCGACAGCGGCAGCATCAGGCGCGGCTGGAAGGCCTTGCCGTCCCATACCGGCTGCATGGTCGCCTTGGACACACCGAGGATCGCCACTTCCGGCGCGTTGACGATCGGCGTGAAGCCGGTGCCGCCGATGTGGCCGAGACTGGAGATGGTGAAGCAGGCGCCCTGCATGGCATCGGCCGAGAGCTTCTTGTTGCGGGCCTTGTCGGCCAGGTCGGCGGCCTCGGCGGCCAGTTGCAGGAGGCTCTTCCGGTCGACATCGCGGATCACCGGGACCAGCAGGCCGTCCGGAGTGTCCACGGCGAAGCCGATGTGTACGTACTTCTTGCGGATCAGCGCCTTGCCGCTGGGGGCCAGCGAACTGTTGAAGTCCGGCAGTTCCTTGAGCAGGTGGGCGCAGGCCTTGAGCAGGATCGGCAGTACGGTCAGCTTGACCCCGGCCTTCTCCGCCGCGGCCTTCTGGGCAACGCGGAAGGCTTCCATGTCGGTGATGTCCGACTGGTCGAACTGGGTCACGTGCGGCACGTTCAGCCAGCTGCGATGCAGGTTGGCGGCGCCGACCTGCATCAGGCGGGTCATCGCCACTTCTTCCACTTCGCCGAACTTGCTGAAGTCGACTTCCGGGATCGGCGGGATGCCGGCTCCGCCGGTGGCGCCGGCACCGCCGGACTTGGCGCGCTGCAGTTGCTCCTTGACGAAGACCTGGACGTCTTCCTTGAGGATGCGACCCTTGGGACCGCTGGCTTTCACTTCGCTCAGCTCGACGCCGAACTCGCGCGCCAGCATGCGCACCGCCGGGCCGGCGTGGACCTTGGCGCCGTCGCGGCTGGGTGCGCCGACCGGAGCCGGGGTATCGGCCTTGGCTGGCGCAGGGGCCGCCGCGGCGGGCTTCTGCTCGGCGGCGGGCGCCGCGGCCTGGGCCGGAGCGGCTGCCGGTTGCTCTTCGGCTGCCGGAGCGGCGCCTTCCACCTTCAGCTTGAGGATCAGGTCGCCGGTGCCGACTTCGTCACCGACCTTGATCGAGACGCTTTCCACCACGCCGGAGGCCGGCGAAGGGATCTCCATGCTGGCCTTGTCGGATTCCAGGGTGATCAGCGACTGGTCGGCCTCGACCGTGTCGCCGGCCTTGACCATCACTTCGATGACGTTGGCCTTGCCGGCCGAGCCGATGTCCGGGACCTTGATGTCCTGGACACTGGCTGCGGCGGGGGCGGCCGGCTTGCTCTCGCTCGGGGCGGGAGCAGGCGCTTCGGCTTTCGGCGCTTCCGGTTGGGCGGGCGCTGCCTCGGCCTTGGCTTCGGCAGGCTGTTCGCCGCCTTCCACTTCCAGCTCGAGGATTTCGTCACCTTCTTTCAAGGTGTCGCCGACCTTCGCCTTGATGCTTTTCACTACCCCGGCCTTGGGACTGGGGATTTCCATGCTGGCCTTGTCGGATTCCAGGGTCAGCAGGCTCTGATCGGCCTCGACCTTGTCGCCGGGCTTGACCAGCAGCTCGATGACTTCACCCTCACCGTTGCCGATGTCGGGTACGCGAATGAGTTCGCTCACATTCCTCTCCTTTTACGTGCCACCACCGCTGTGCGGCGCGCAAAACAAAGACTTTTGGTCCTTGGTTCGTTGTGAGCCGGCGCCGCCCGTTGGCGGCGCCGGCGTGCTCGAAACCCCTCGCTGCCGAGGGGAGTATGGAGCGAATTAGCAATCCAGCGGGTTGCGCTTCTCCGGATCGATACCGTACTTGGCGATGGCCTCGGCCACCACTTTCGGCTCGATATCGCCGCGATCGGCCAGCGCTTCGAGCGCGGCCAGCACCACCCAGTGACGATCCACTTCGAAGAAGTTGCGCAGCTTCTTGCGGCTGTCGCTACGGCCGAAGCCGTCGGTGCCGAGCACCTTGTACTCCTTGGAGGGAACCCACTGGCGGATCTGCTCGGCATAGAGCTTCATGTAGTCGGTGGAGGCGATCACCGGGCCGCGACGGCCGCCCAGGCACTCCTCGACGTAGCTCTGCTTCGGCTTCTGGCCCGGATGCAGGCGGTTCCAGCGCTCGACGGCAAGGCCGTCGCGACGCAGTTCGTTGAAGCTCGGCACGCTCCAGACGTCGGCGCCGATGCCGAAGTCGTTGCGCAGCAGCTTGGCCGCTTCCTCGACTTCGCGCAGGATGGTGCCGGAGCCCAGCAGTTGCACGTGGTGAGCGGCTTCCTTCTTGTCCTCCTCGAGGAGGTACATGCCCTTGATGATGCCTTCCTCTGCGCCCTTCGGCATGGCCGGCTGGACGTAGTTCTCGTTCATCACGGTGATGTAGTAGAAGATGTCCTGCTGCTCTTCGATCATCTGCCGCGAGCCTTCGCGGATGATCACCGCCAGTTCGTAGGCGTAGGTCGGATCGTAGGTGCGGCAGTTCGGGATGGTCGAGGCCAGCAGGTGGCTGTGGCCGTCCTCGTGCTGCAGGCCTTCGCCGTTCAGCGTGGTGCGACCGGCGGTGCCGCCGATCAGGAAGCCGTGCGCGCGGCTGTCGCCGGCGGCCCAGGCCAGGTCGCCGATGCGCTGGAAGCCGAACATCGAATAGAAGATGTAGAACGGCAGCATCGGCTGGTTGTGGGTGCTGTAGGAGGTACCGGCGGCAATCCAGCTGGACATGGCGCCGGCCTCGTTGATGCCTTCCTCGAGGATCTGGCCCTTCTTGTCCTCGCGGTAGAACATCACCTGGTCCTTGTCCACCGGCTCGTAGAGCTGGCCGACCGAGGAGTAGATGCCGAGCTGGCGGAACATGCCTTCCATGCCGAAGGTACGGGCCTCGTCCGGGACGATCGGGACGATGCGCGGGCCGAGTTCCTTGTCCTTGACCAGCTGCGAGATGATCCGCACGAAGGCCATGGTGGTGGATATCTCGCGATCGCCGGAGCCGTCGAGCATGGCCTTCAGGGTTTCCAGCGGCGGAACCGGCACGCTCATGCTCTTCTGCCGGCGCACCGGCATGAAGCCGCCCAGCGCGGCGCGGCGCTCGGCCAGGTACTTGGCCTCGGCGCTGCCTTCTTCAGGCTTGTAGAACGGCAGCTTCTCCAGGTCGGCGTCCTTGACCGGGATGTCGAACTTGTCGCGGAACGCGCGCAGGCTGTCGACGTCGACCTTCTTCACGTTGTGCGCGATGTTCTTCGCTTCGCCGCTGCCGGTGCCGTAGCCCTTGATGGTCTTGGCGAGGATGACGGTCGGCTGGCCCTTGTGGTTGACCGCCTGGTGGTAGGCCGCATAGACCTTGTAGGGGTCGTGGCCGCCGCGGTTGAGCTTCCAGATTTCCTCGTCGGAAAGGTCCTTGACCATTTCCAGCAGTTCCGGACGCGCGCCGAAGAAGTGCTCGCGCACGTAGGCGCCGTCTTTCGCCTTGTAGTTCTGGTATTCGCCGTCGATGACCTCGTCCATGCGCTGTTGCAGCAGGCCGGCGGTGTCCTTGGCGAACAGTGGGTCCCAGAAGCGACCCCAGATGACCTTGTTGACGTTCCACTCGGCGCCGCGGAACACGCCTTCCAGCTCCTGGATGATCTTGGCGTTGCCGCGGACCGGGCCGTCGAGGCGCTGCAGGTTGCAGTTGATGACGAAGATCAGGTTGTCGAGTTTCTCGCGGCCGGCCAGGGAGATCGCGCCGAGGGATTCCGGCTCGTCGCACTCGCCGTCGCCCATGAAGCACCAGACCTTCTGCTTGCCGGCGGGGATGAAGCCGCGGCTTTCCAGGTACTTCATGAAACGTGCCTGGTAGATCGCCTGGATCGGGCCAAGGCCCATGGATACGGTGGGGAACTGCCAGAAGTCCGGCATCAGCCAGGGGTGCGGATAGGAGGACAGGCCGTTGCCGTCCACTTCCTGGCGGAAGTTCTCCAGTTGTTCCTCGCTGATGCGGCCTTCGAGGAAGGCCCGGGCGTAGACGCCGGGGGACGCGTGGCCCTGGAAGAACACCAGGTCGCCGCCGTGTTCGTCGGTGGGAGCCTGGAAGAAATAGTTGAAGCCGATGTCGTAGAGGGTCGCCGAGGAGGCGAAGGTGGAGATGTGGCCGCCCAGGTCCGGGTCGTGCTTGTTCGCCCGCATCACCATCGCCAGGGCGTTCCAGCGCACCAGGGAGCGGATCCGGCGCTCCATGAACAGGTCGCCGGGCATGCGTGCTTCGTGGGTTACCGGAATGGTGTTGCGATAGGGCGTGGTGATCGCGTAGGGCAGTTGGGTGCCGCTACGGCTGGCCAGCTCGCCCATGCGGGTCATCAGGTAATGAGCGCGGTCTTCACCTTCGCGGTCGAGTACGGACTCCAGGGCGTCCAGCCATTCCTGGGTTTCGACGGGATCGAGGTCTTGCATGGCTTGCTCCAGGGCGGAAAGGCTTCCAGAATCGGATGCCATAGGTGAGCGGCCGGCCTCGTGGGCGACCGCAGCTAATTCTTGGATGTTCTCCGGGGGTGTACCCGGCGACTTGTAGTTTTACTACAGATCAGTCTGAGAAACAGCCCTCTGGATACAATTTTTAGTAGTAAAACTACATTTCGATTGTCGCTGTCAGGCTATAAGGCCCGATGTAGAGCCTTTTCGACGTTGTGCGTCGAGCCTGTGGTCTTCGGTCGGAAGCCCAAACAGGATAGACCATGAGCCTGCCTTCGCTGGCGAATCTGCCGGCCACCCTGCTGCCCGCCGCCGAACGCGCCGGGACTGCCCTCCGCTCCGCTGTCGCCGCCCTCGATGCCGCCGCCCTGGCCCGCCTGGAGGCCTGGCCCGAGGAGCGCCTGGAGGATTTCCGACGGGTCGCCGCGGCCAGCGATTTCGTCGCCGAGCAGGCAGTGCGCGACCCGGCGATGCTGCTGGAACTGGCCGAACGCGGCGAGCTGGAGAACCCCCACGCGCCCGGCGAACTGCGCAGTCAGTTGCAGGCGCGGCTGGAGGATTGCGCCGACGAGGACGAACTCGGTCGGCGCCTGCGACGTTTCCGCACACGCCAGCAACTGCGCATCATCTGGCGCGACCTGACCCGCCGCGCCGCGCTGGCGGAAACCTGTCGCGACCTGTCGGCCCTGGCCGACGCCTGCATCGACCTGGCTTGCGAGTGGCTCCATCGGCGCCAGTGCGAGCAGTTCGGCACGCCGATCGGCCGGCGCTCCGGCGAACCGCAGCGGATGGTGGTCCTCGGCATGGGCAAGCTGGGCGCGGTGGAACTCAACCTGTCGTCGGACATCGACCTGATCTTCGGTTACCCGGAGGGCGGCGAGACCGAGGGGGCGAAGCGTTCGCTGGACAACCAGGAGTTCTTCACCCGCCTGGGGCAGAAGCTGATCAAGGCGCTGGATGCGATCACCGTCGACGGCTTCGTCTTCCGCGTCGACATGCGCCTGCGTCCCTACGGCTCCAGCGGACCGCTGGTCTACAGCTTCGCCGCGCTGGAGCAGTACTACCAGGACCAGGGGCGCGACTGGGAGCGCTACGCGATGATCAAGGCGCGGGTGGTCGGCGGCGACCAGCAGGCAGGCGAGCAACTGCTCGGCATGCTGCGGCCGTTCGTCTATCGGCGCTACCTGGACTTTTCCGCCATCGAGGCGCTGCGCACCATGAAGCAGCTGATCCAGCAGGAGGTCCGGCGCAAGGGGATGTCGGAAAACATCAAGCTGGGCGAAGGCGGTATCCGCGAGGTGGAGTTCATCGCCCAGGCCTTCCAGTTGATCCATGGCGGGCGCGACCTGAGCTTGCAGCAACGGCCGCTGCTGAAGGTGCTGGCGACCCTGGAGGGGCAGGGCTACCTGCCGCCGGCGGTGGTCGAGGAGCTGCGCGGCGGCTACGAGTTCCTGCGCTACGCCGAGCATGCCATCCAGGCGCTGGCCGACCGGCAGACGCAAATGCTGCCCAGCGACGAATACGACCGCATCCGCGTGGCCTTCATCATGGGCTTCGCCAGTTGGGCCGCATTCCACGAGCGCCTGAGCCACTGGCGGGCGCGCATCGACTGGCACTTCCGCCAGGTGATCGCCGACCCGGACGAGGACGAAAGCGGCGAGGCGGCCTGCGGCAGCGTCGGCGCCGAGTGGATCCCGCTGTGGGAGGAGGCGCTGGACGAGGAGTCGGCCAGCCGGCAACTGGCCGACGCCGGCTTCGTCGATGCCGAGGCGGCCTGGAAGCGTCTCAGCGATCTGCGCCACGGCCCCCAGGTACGAGCGATGCAGCGTCTCGGCCGGGAGCGCCTGGATGCCTTCGTTCCGCGCCTGCTGGCGATGACCGTGGAAAACCCCCAGCCGGACCTGGTGCTGGAGCGGGTCCTGCCGCTGGTGGAAGCGGTGGCGCGGCGTTCCGCCTACCTGGTGTTGCTGACCGAGAACCCCGGCGCGCTGGAGCGCCTGCTGACCCTCTGCGCGGCCAGCCCGATGGTTGCCGAGCAGATCGCGCGGTTCCCGATTCTACTCGACGAGCTGCTCAACGAGGGGCGCCTGTTCCGTCCTCCACAGGCCGCCGAGCTGGCCGCCGAGCTGCGCGAACGGCTGATGCGGATTCCCGAGGACGACCTCGAGCAGCAGATGGAGACCCTTCGTCACTTCAAGCTGGCCCACGGGCTGCGGGTGGCGGCCTCGGAGATCGCCGGCACGCTGCCGTTGATGAAGGTCAGCGACTACCTGACCTGGCTGGCCGAGGCGATCCTCGTCGAGGTCCTCGAACTGGCCTGGCGGCAGTTGGTGCAGCGTCACGGCCGGCCGTTGCGCGCCGACGGCACGCCGTGCGATCCGGACTTCGTCATCGTCGGCTACGGCAAGGTCGGCGGGCTGGAGTTCGGCCATGGCTCGGACCTCGACCTGGTGTTCATCCATGACGGCGACCCCCAGTGCGAGACCGATGGCGGCAAATCCATCGATGGCGCGCAGTTCTTTACCCGCCTGGGGCAGAAGATCATCCATTTCCTCACCGCGCAGACGCCATCCGGCACCCTCTACGAGGTCGACATGCGCCTGCGTCCGAGCGGCGCGGCCGGCCTGCTGGTGAGTTCGCTGGGCGCCTTCCAGCGCTACCAGGAGCAGGAGGCCTGGACCTGGGAGCACCAGGCGTTGGTCCGCGCCCGGGTGCTGGCCGGTTGCCGGCGGGTGCAGGCGAGCTTCGAGGCGGTACGTGCCGAGGTGCTGGCGAGGCCGCGCGATCTCGACGCGTTGCGCACCGAAGTCAGCGAAATGCGCGCCAAGATGCGCGACAACCTGGGAACCCGCGCGACCGCCGCCGGTACCGCCTCGAATGCCTTCGAGGCCACGGCAGCCTTCGATCTCAAGCACGATGCCGGTGGTATCGTCGATATCGAATTTATGGTGCAATATGCGGTTCTAGCTTGGTCCGGAGAACACCCGGCGCTGCTCGAATTCACCGATAACATCCGCATTCTGGAAGGACTGGAACGGGCTGGCCTGATCGCCAGCGAGGACGTCCGTCTCCTGCAGGAGGCCTACAAGGCCTATCGCGCAGCCGCACACCGCCTGGCACTACAGAAGGAGGCCGGGGTCGTGAGCGGCGAGCACTTCCAGACGGAGCGGCGAGAAGTGATCAGGATCTGGCGCGAGCTGCGGCTCGGCTGATCCACTCAGGCACGTAACGCAAGTACGTAACGAATATCTGAAGGAGCTGGCAACTATGTCGATGGCCGATCGTGATGGCGTGATCTGGTATGACGGTGAACTGGTGCAGTGGCGCGACGCGACCACGCACGTGCTGACCCATACCCTGCACTATGGAATGGGCGTGTTCGAGGGCGTGCGCGCCTACGACACCCCGCAGGGCACGGCGATCTTCCGCCTGCAGGCGCATACCGACCGGCTGTTCGACTCCGCGCACATCATGAACATGCAGATCCCGTACAGCCGCGACGAGATCAACGAGGCGACCCGCGCCGCCGTGCGCGAGAACAACCTGGAAAGCGCCTATATCCGCCCGATGGTGTTCTACGGAAGCGAAGGCATGGGCCTGCGCGCCAGCGGCCTGAAGGTCCATGTGATCATCGCCGCCTGGAGCTGGGGCGCCTACATGGGCGAGGAAGCCCTGCAGCAAGGCATCAAGGTGCGCACCAGTTCCTTCACCCGCCACCACGTCAACATCTCGATGACCCGCGCCAAGTCCAACGGCGCCTACATCAACTCGATGCTGGCCCTCCAGGAAGCGATCTCCGGCGGCGCCGACGAGGCCATGATGCTCGATCCGGAAGGCTACGTGGCCGAAGGCTCCGGCGAGAACATCTTCATCATCAAGGATGGCGTGATCTACACCCCGGAAGTCACCGCCTGCCTGAACGGCATCACTCGTAACACTATCCTGACCCTGGCCGCCGAACACGGTTTTAAACTGGTCGAGAAGCGCATCACCCGCGACGAGGTGTACATCGCCGACGAGGCCTTCTTCACTGGCACTGCCGCGGAAGTCACGCCGATCCGCGAAGTGGACGGTCGCAAGATCGGCGCCGGCCGCCGTGGCCCGGTCACCGAAAAGCTGCAGAAAGCCTATTTCGACCTGGTCAGCGGCAAGACCGAGGCCCACGCCGAGTGGCGTACCCTGGTCAAGTAAGCACCGAAGAAGGGTGTGACAGGGAGGCGAAAGCCTCCCTGATCATTTCCGGAGCCTGAATGAGAATTCTGATCGTAGGTCCCTCCTGGGTGGGGGACATGGTGATGGCGCAGACCCTGTTCCAGTGTCTGCGCCAGTGGCATCCCGAGTGCGTGATCGACGTGCTGGCGCCCGAGTGGAGCCGACCGATCCTCGAGCGCATGCCCGAGGTGCGCCAGGCCCTGAGCTTCCCGCTCGGCCACGGGGTGATGGACGTCGCCACACGGCGCCGGATCGGACGCGGCCTGCGCGGTCAGTACGAGCAGGCGATCCTGCTGCCCAACTCGCTGAAGTCGGCGCTGGTGCCCTGGTTCGCCGGAATACCGAAGCGCACCGGCTGGCGCGGCGAGATGCGCTACGGGCTGCTCAATGACATCCGCAAGCTCGACAAGCAGCGCTATCCGCTGATGATCGAACGCTTCATGGCCCTGGCCTTCGAGCCGGGCGTGGAGTTGCCGAAGCCCTATCCGCAGCCGCGCCTGCGGATCGACGACGGCAGCCGCCAGGCGGCGCTCGACAAGTTCGCCCTGAGCCTGGACCGCCCGGTGCTGGCGCTCTGTCCCGGCGCCGAGTTCGGCGAGGCCAAGCGCTGGCCGGCGGAACACTACGCCGCGGTCGCCGAGGCGAAGATCCGTGCCGGCTGGCAGGTCTGGCTGTTCGGCTCGAAGAACGACCATCCCGGTGGAGAGGAGATTCGCCAGCGCCTGATTCCGGGGTTGCGCGAGGAGTCCTTCAATCTTGCCGGGGAGACTTCGCTGGCCGAGGCCATCGACCTGATGTCCTGCGCTGGCGCGGTGGTGTCCAACGATTCCGGCCTGATGCACGTGGCGGCCGCGCTGGATCGCCCGCTGGTGGGCGTCTATGGCTCCACCTCGCCGCAGTTCACCCCGCCGCTGGCGGACCGGGTGGAGATCGTCCGCCTCGGTCTCGAGTGCAGCCCGTGCTTCGAGCGCACCTGTCGCTTCGGCCACTACAATTGCCTCCGCGAGCTGCCGCCTGGCCTGGTATTGCAAGCCCTGGAGCGGCTGGTCGGCGACCCTGCCGAGGTCGCCGGATGAGGG
>NZ_KV800262.1:94492-185680 GCF_001810205.1 Pseudomonas sp. HMSC076A11
GGAGGAAGGTTTCGCCGAGATTCCCGCCTGGCATCCGGCGGTGGCGCGGGTGATCCCGGTGGCGATCCGGCGCTGGCGCAAGAACCTCTGGCAGACCCTGCGCAACGGCGAATGGCGGCGCTTCAAGCAGCGCCTGAAGGAAGTCGACTATGACCTGGTGATCGACGCCCAGGGGCTGCTGAAGAGTGCCTGGCTGACCCGCTACGTGGGCAAGACGCCGGTCGCCGGTCTCGATCGCGACTCGGCGCGCGAGCCGCTCGCCAGCCGCTTCTATCGCCGTGCCTATCCGGTCGCCTGGGGACAGCATGCGGTGGAGCGCACGCGCCAGTTGTTCGCCCAGGCGCTGGACTACCCGTTGCCCGAGTCGGTCGGTGACTATGGCCTGGACCGCGAGCAGTTGGCCGACGCCGAGCCTGGCGCGCCGTACCTGGTGTTCCTGCACGGTACTACCTGGGACACCAAGCATTGGCCGGAAGCCTACTGGCGCGAACTGGCCGAGCGCATGTGCGAGCGCGGCTGGTCGGTGCGCCTGCCCTGGGGCAGCGCCGCCGAGCGGGAGCGGGCCGGGCGCCTGGCGGCGGGGTTGGAAAATGCCGCGGTACTCCCCAGATTATCCCTGGCCGGCATGGCCAAGGTGCTTGCCGGCGCGCGCGCCTGCGTGGCGGTGGATACCGGCCTCGGTCACCTGGCGGCGGCGCTGGACGTGCCGACGCTGTCGCTGTTCGGCCCGACCAATCCTGGCTTCACCGGCGCCTACGGGCGCTCCCAGGTCCACCTGGGCAGCGACTTCCCCTGTGCGCCGTGCCTGAAGAAGACCTGTACCTACCAGCCGACCGAAGAGGATCGCAAACTGTTCGATCTCAAGCGTGAGCAGCCGCTGTGCTTCACCCGGCTGAATCCCCAGCGCGTGGCCACCCAGCTGGAGGCCATGCTGCTGGCCCCGGAGACCCTCCGATGACCCTGGCGTTCATCCTCTACAAATACTTCCCCTTCGGCGGCCTGCAGCGTGACTTCATGCGCATCGCCCTGGAATGCCAGCGGCGCGGGCACGACATCCGCGTCTATACGCTGATCTGGGAGGGCGACGTGCCGGACGGCTTCGAAGTGCTGGTGGCCCCGGTGCGCTCGATCTTCAACCACCGGCGCAACGAGAAGTTCACCGCGTGGGTCCGCGCCGACCTGGACAGGCGCCCGGTGCAGCGGGTGATCGGCTTCAACAAGATGCCCGGACTGGATGTCTACTACGCCGCCGACGCCTGTTTCGAGGAAAAGGCCCAGACCTTGCGCAACCCGCTGTACCGCCAGTGGGGCCGCTACCGCCACTTCGCCGGCTACGAACGGGCAGTGTTCGACCCGGCCTCGAAGACCGAGATCCTGATGATCTCCGAGGTGCAGCAGCCGCTCTTCGTCAAGCACTACGGCACCCAGGCCGAGCGTTTCCATCTGCTGCCGCCGGGGATCAGCCAGGATCGCCGGGCGCCGGCCAACGCCGCGGACGTGCGTGCGGAATTCCGCCGCGAGTTCGGCCTGGAGGAGGACGACCTGCTGCTGGTGCAGATCGGTTCCGGCTTCAAGACCAAGGGCCTGGATCGCAGCCTGAAGGCGCTGGCCGCGCTGCCCAAGGCGTTGCGCAGGCGTACCCGGCTGATCGCCATCGGCCAGGACGATCCCAAGCCGTTCCTGCTACAGATCGCCGCCCTCGGTCTCAACGACCAGGTACAGATCCTCAAGGGTCGCAGCGATATCCCGCGCTTCCTGCTCGGCGCCGACCTGCTGATCCACCCGGCCTACAACGAGAACACCGGTACGGTGCTGCTGGAGGCGCTGGTCTCCGGCCTGCCGGTGTTGGTGACCGATGTCTGCGGCTACGCCCACTACATCGCCGAGGCCGACGCCGGGCGGGTGCTGCCGAGTCCCTTCGAGCAGGACAGTCTCAACCGCCTGCTCGCGGAAATGCTGGAGGACGCTCCGGCGCGCGCCGCCTGGTCGCGCAATGGCCTGGCCTACGCCGATCACGCCGACCTCTATAGCATGCCGCAGCGCGCCGCCGACCTGATCCTCGGGGAGGCCTCATGAGGCTGGTGCTGGAAGAGCCGTTCAAGCGCCTGTGGAGCGGGCGCGACCCGTTCGAGGCGGTGGAGGCGCTGCAAGGCAAGGTCTACCGCGAACTGGAGGGGCGCCGCACCCTGCGCACCGAGGTTGACGGGCGCGGCTACTTCGTCAAGATCCACCGTGGCATCGGCTGGGGCGAGATCGCCAAGAACCTGCTCACCGCCAAGCTCCCGGTGCTCGGCGCGCGCCAGGAGTGGCAGGCCATCCGGCGCCTGCACGAGGCCGGCGTAGCGACCATGACCGCGGTCGCCTACGGCGAGCGCGGCAGCGATCCGGCGCGGCAGCATTCCTTCATCGTCACCGAGGAACTGGCGCCGACCGTGGACCTCGAGGTGTTCTCCCAGGACTGGCGCGAACGTCCTCCACCGCCGCGGCTCAAGCGCGCGCTGGTCGAGGCGGTGGCGCGGATGGTCGGCGACATGCACCGTGCCGGAGTCAACCATCGCGACTGCTACATCTGTCATTTCCTGTTGCACACCGACAAGCCGGTGAGCGCGGACGATTTCCGCCTCTCGGTGATCGACCTGCACCGTGCCCAGACCCGCGACGCCACGCCGAAACGCTGGCGTAACAAGGATCTGGCGGCATTGTATTTCTCTGCGCTGGACATCGGACTGACGCGTCGCGACAAGCTACGCTTCCTGCGCACCTATTTCCGCCGGCCGTTGCGCGAGATACTGCGCGACGAGGCCGGCCTGCTGGCCTGGATGGAACGCAAGGCGGAAAAACTCTACGAACGCAAGCAGCGTTACGGAGACCTGCTCTGATGGCGGGGTGGACCCTCGAACCCGATTACCGTCACCTGGCCGCCGATTTCGGTAGCCTCGATAGCGTGTTCGCCCTGGAGGGCGAGCGCCTGACCCGCGACCCGTTGTCCGAAGTCATCCGCATCGAGCGCGACGGCGTGCGTTACTACGTCAAGCGCTACCGCAGCGCCGGCAAGGGCCTGCGCCGCTACCTGGCGCGACCGCGGATCAAGGCCGAGTGGCAGAACCTCAAGCGCTTCGAGAAGTGGGGCATTCCCACCGCCGAGGTGGTCGCCTGGGGGCTGGAGCGCAAGGCCGGCGCTTTCCAGCGCGGCGCCATGATCACCCGCGAACTGCCGGGCACCGAGGACTTGTCGGTGCTCGCCTGCAACCGGGATCCGCGCCTGAAGGACCCGCGCTGGGTGGACGGCGTCAGCCGGCAGATCGCCAAGGCTACGCGCCTGATGCACGACCAGCATTTCACCCATAACGACCTGAAGTGGCGCAACCTGCTGGTGGACGCCCAGCCGCTGGTGTATTTCATCGACTGCCCGAACGGCGCGTTCTGGTGGAGCTTCATGCTGCGCTACCGGATCACCAAGGACCTGGCCTGCCTGGACAAGGTGGCCAAGTACCACCTGTCGCGCACCCAGCGCCTGCGCTTCTACCTGCAATATCGCCGTCGCCGGCACCTGAACGAATCCGACAAGAAGCGTATTCGCCAGGTGGTGGCTTTCTTCGAGGGGCGCGAATGAGCGTTTTCATCGCCGCGCAGGACCACGACCTGCTCC
Source organism: Pseudomonas sp. HMSC076A11 (assembly GCF_001810205.1). Taxonomy (NCBI): domain Bacteria; kingdom Pseudomonadati; phylum Pseudomonadota; class Gammaproteobacteria; order Pseudomonadales; family Pseudomonadaceae; genus Pseudomonas; species Pseudomonas sp. HMSC076A11. The sequence continues at coordinate 98,142 of NZ_KV800262.1, forward strand.
AGCGCAACCGTCTGGACAGCTTCGACGCCCTGTGGGCCTTGCAGCTGGATGCCGTGGACGAACCGAATACCGAACGGGGTGGCTGGAGCAGCGTCTACCGCCTCGACCTGGGCGACTCCGCCTACTACCTGAAGCGCCAGAGCAACCACCTGACCCGCAGCCTGCGCCATCCGCTGGGCGAGCCGACCTTCGCCCGCGAGTTCCGCAACATCGAGCGCTACCGGGCGCTGGGCATTCCCGCCCTGCAGGCGGCGTTCTTCGCCCAGCAGGCGGTCGGCGGAGAGCGCCAGGCGATCCTCCTGACCCGTGCCCTGGACGGTTGGCAGGACCTGGACACCTGGCTGGCGTCCTGGCACGACCTGGCCGAAGAGCGGCGCCGGGCGATTCTCCGGGCGGTTGGCAGGCTGGCGCGCCAGCTGCACGCGGCCGGACAGATGCATGGTTGCTTCTATCCCAAGCATGTATTCCTCCGCGAGGGGGCCGATGGTGTCTTCGAGGCCTGCCTGATCGACCTGGAGAAGACCCGCCCGATCTGGTTCGGCCGCCGCGACCAGGTCAAGGACCTGGAGCCGATGCTGCGCCGTGCCCCGGACTGGAGCGAAGCGGACGTGCACGAATTCATCTCCGCCTATGTCGACGAACCCCTCGACTCGGCCGAGGTCGAGCAGTGGTATCGCCTTCTCGACCAGCGCCGCCGGCGCAAGGAGTCGCGCCGATGAGACTGGCCGAACTGCAAGCCGCCGGGCGCCACCCGCAACTGCCATTGCGGGTGACCCTGGCGGATGGCGCTGGCGCTGCCGAACTGCGCCTGGACAGTCTGCTGCGGGTGCTGCCCGGGCAGCGCTACGTCGGTGCCGGCGAATGGCGTGGGCGCAAGGTGCTGGCCAAGCTGCTGGTGGGCGGCAAGGCCGCACGGCATTTCCAGCGCGAACTGGAAGGGGCGCGTCTGCTCGCGGCCCAGGGGCTGACCACCCCGGCGCTGCTGGCCGACGGGCTGCAGGAGGGCGAGGGCGGCTGGCTGCTGTTCGACTACCTCGACGCGGCGCAGAGCCTCGGTGACGCCTGGCGTGCGGTGGAGGCACAGGCGCCGCTGGGCGATGCCCAGCAAGCGGTGCTCGGCGAAGCCCTGGCAGCCATTGGCGAGCTGCATGCAAAGGGCCTCTGGCAGGACGACCTGCACCTGGACAACCTGTTGCGCCACGCCGGCCGCCTGTATCTCATCGACGGTGGCGGCGTGCGTGCGGAAACTCCCGGCCAGCCGCTGTCGCGACAGAAAGTGCTGGAAAACCTCGGGGTGTTCTTCGCCCAGTTGCCGGCGGTCCTCGATCCTTTCCTGGAGGAGTTGCTGGTGCATTACCTGCTGGCCAACGGCGAGCATGCGCTGCCGCTGGAAGCCTTGCAGAAGGAAATCGCCAAGGTTCGCCGCTGGCGGGTGCGCGACCTGCTGAGGAAGGTCGGTCGCGACTGTAGCCTGTTCAGCGTCGTGCGCGGTCCGTTCCGCCTGTTCGCCGCCCGCCGCAGCGAGGCCGAGACGATGGCGCCCCTGCTGGCGGACGCGGACCGCCTGATCGCCGCCGGCCACGTCTACAAGGACGGCGGCGCGGCCACCGTCGCCCGGGTCGAAGCGAACGGCCGCACGCTGATCATCAAGCGCTACAACATCAAGGGCTGGGTCCATTGGCTGAAGCGCTTCTGGCGGCCGAGCCGGGCCTGGGCCTCCTGGCGCGAAGGCAACCGCCTGGAATTCCTCGGCATCGCCACCGCCCGTCCGCTGGCGATGCTGGAGCGGCGCTGGTGCTGGCTGCGCGGGCGCGCCTACCTGATTACCGATTATCTCGGCGGTCAGGATATAATCGCTCGTTTTAAGCCTTGCCTGGACATGCCCGATGGCGCCGTTTCGCCACCGGAAGCCGAGTTGGCGGCACTGGATCGGCTGTTTTCGACGCTGATCCGCGAACGCATCAGCCACGGCGACCTGAAGGGACACAACCTGTTCTGGCAGGCCCATGAACAAGGCGGCGAATGGGCGCTGATCGACCTGGACGCGATGCGCAAGCATCACAGCCAGGCGTCCTTTGCCCGCGCCTACGCCCGCGACCGCGCGCGCTTCCTGCGCAACTGGCCGCAGGACAGCGGCCTCTACCGGCTGCTGGAGCAACGGATTCCCCGCCTCGGCGACGCCGCCGGGGCTTGAACGACAAGCGACGACCACCGCCTGCGGCGGTCGACGAGTTAAACGAAAGCCGCGGTTGTCGGTCCCACTCCGCAACCGCGAGCTGCTTTGAAGAGGTTCTACCGTGGCATTGACCGTCCTAGGCCTGTCTGGCGCCGTAAGCCATGACCCGTCCGCCGCCCTGTACATCGACGGCAAGCTGGTCGCGGCCGTCGAGGAAGAGCGCTTCGTGCGCGACAAGCACGCGAAGAACCGCATGCCCTACGAATCGGCGAAGTTCTGCCTGGAGCAGGCAGGGGTCGAGCCGGCCGATGTCGACGTGGTGGCGATTCCCTTCGCTCCCATCAGCATCATGGAAAAGGCCCGCTGGCACTACGCCAAGCGCTACGCCTACGCGCCGGATCGCGCGCTGGATGCGATCCTGCTCGGCAACCGCCGCTACAAGCGTTACTACAAGCGCATCGAGTGGTGCCTGCAACAACTCGGCTTCGACCTGAAGAAAATCAAGATCCAGCCGGTCGAGCACCACCTTGCCCACGCCTCCAGCGCCTACCATTGCTCGGGGTTCAAGGAAAAGACCGCGATCCTCGGCATCGACGGCAAGGGCGAGTACGCCACCACTTTCTTCGGCTGGGGCGAGAACGGTCGGATCCACAAGATCAAGGAGTTCTACGATCCGGATTCGCTGGGCGGCCTGTACGGCGCGATCACCGAGTACCTCGGCTTCGACATGCTCGACGGCGAGTTCAAGGTCATGGGCATGGCGCCCTACGGTGACGCCAGCAAGTACGATTTCTCCCGTCTCGCCAAGTTCGAGAACGGCGAACTGGTGATCAACACCGACTATGCCAACGTCATCGGCTTCCGCCGCTACAAGGAGAAAGGCAAGGGCTACTACTTCTCGCCCAAGCTGATCGAGTGGCTGGGGCCCAAGCGCGAAGGCGACATCGCCGACGATCCCTACATCCATTACGCCGCGAGCATCCAGGCGTTGTTCGAGAAGCTCGCGCTGGAGATGATGGACTACTACCTCGGCGATATCATCCGCGAGACCGGCAAGGTCGCTTTCGCCGGCGGCTGCGCGCTGAACGTCAAGCTCAACCAGAAGATCATCTCGCGCCCCGAAGTGAAGGAGCTGTTCGTCCAGCCGGCGGCCAGCGACGCCGGCACCGCGGTCGGCGCGGCGGCCTACGTGTCGCACCAGCGCGGCGTGCCGGTGGAGAAGATGGAGCACGTCTACCTCGGCCCGGAGTATTCCAACGAGGACGTCATCGCCGCCTGCGCCCGTCACGAGGCCAGGCCGCAGTGGCAGAAGATCGACAACCGCAGCCGGCGTATCGGCAGGATCCTTGCCGACGGCAACCCGGTGGCCTGGTTCCAGGGACGCATGGAGTTCGGTCCGCGTGCCCTCGGTGGCCGCTCCATTCTCGGCTGCCCGAGCGTGCCGGGCGTGGCCGACCGGATCAATGCGCAGATCAAGTTCCGCGAGCGCTGGCGGCCCTTCTGCCCGTCGATGCTGGATACCGTCGGCCCGCAGATGTTCAAGATCGACCACCCGGCCCCGTTCATGACCTTCACCTTCGAAGTCAACGAAGAGTGGAAGGAGCGAGTGCCGGAAGTGGTGCACGAAGACGGTACCTCCCGCGCCCAGGTGCTGAAGCGCGAGTACAACCCGCGCTACTACGACCTGATGAAGGAACTGGAGAACCTCACCGGCAACGGCGTGGCCCTGAACACTTCGCTCAATCGCCGTGGCGAACCGATGATCTGCTCGCCGACCGACGCCCTGAACATGTTCTTCGGCTCCGATCTGCAGTACCTGATCATGGAGGACATCCTGGTCGTGAAGGAGGGCGTGGACTGGTATGACTCGGTCGGCTGAACCTCGCGTCCTGCAGTTCTGTCACGGCTACGACGGGCCTTTCCTCGACTGTGCCCGTCAGTACGCCAGCCTGTTCGCCGGAACCCCGTACAAGGTCACCACGGTGTTCCTCACCGGGCGTTCCGATCCTGAGGTGGCGGCGCGTTGCGCCTCCGACGAGGTACTGTTCCTCGAGTACGGCTCCAGGGACATCCGTGGCCTCAAGCTGAAGGCGATCCGCGACTTGCGCGAGATCGCCCGTTCGCGCGACTTCCGCTTCTGCATCGCGCACCGCTTCAAGCCGATCTGGATCGCCAGCCTGGCCACTCGTCTGCCGATCGTTGGCGTGCACCACGCCTTCGGCGATTACCAGCGGTTGTCGCGCAAGGTCTTCGCCGGCCTGATGAGCAAGCGCCTGAGCCTGCTGGCGGTGTCCGACGCGGTGCGCGACGATATCCGCCGTTGCCTGCCGAAGTGGCCGGCGGAGCGGGTCGAGACGCTCTACAACCGCATCGACGTCGCTGCGCTGCAGGCCGAGCAGGTCGAGCGCCTGAGTGCGCGCCGGCAACTGCGCCTGCCCGACGAGGCCTGGGTGGTCGGCAACGTTGGCCGCCTGCATCCGGACAAGGACCAGGCTACCCTGCTGCGCGGCTTCGCCGCCGCGCTGCCGCGCCTGCCACAGAACAGCCTGCTGGCGATCCTCGGCAGCGGCCGCCTGGAAGAGCAGCTCAAGGACCTGGCCTGCGAACTGGGCATCGGCGAGCGCGTGCTGTTCCTCGGCCAGGTCGAAGAGGCACGGCGCTACTTCAAGGCGTTCGACGCCTTCGCCCTGAGTTCCGACCACGAGCCGTTCGGCATGGTCCTGCTGGAGGCCATGGTCGCCGGCGTACCGCTGATCGCCACCGCCTGTGGCGGCGCCCGCGAAGTGGTGGAGGGGGTCGGCATCCTCTTCCCGCTGGGCGACGAGACGGCCCTGGCCGAGGGTCTGACCCACCTGGCGGCGCTTGACCGCCGCCAGCGCGAGGCCTGTGCGCGGCTCATGCTCGAGCGCCTGGAGACACGCTTCTCCGACGCTGCGGTGCGCCGCGAATTCTGGCGCCTGCCGACGATTGCCGGCTTCGCTTCGGAGTCTGCATGCTGAACAGGTTGCGCGCCTTCCGCGAACGCGGTTGGCGCGAAGTGGACGCGCCGACCTACGCCCAGGCCTGGCAGCGTTTCGGCGGCAGCGTCGCGACCCACCCGCTGGTGGTCGAGCAGCTCGCCGAAATGGCTGGAATCCCGGTGCGTTACCTGGGTTGGGAGAGCGCTGGCGAACTGGTTGCGGCGATCCCGACCTGGGGCCGCCACCTGGCGTTGTCCAAGGACGTGCTCAAGCGGCGCGGCAAGAAGGGCCTGTACGACCTGGGCAACGCCGAACTGATCCTGCCGGTGGCCGGCGATGCCCGCATCGCCCTCCGCCATGCGGGACGCTACCTGTCGGCGCTGCATGAGCGGAACATCGTCACGCTGCGCCCTCAGACCGAGCAACTGGCTTTCGCTCGTGCTCCCGAGGATTTCTCCAAGAAGTTCCGCTATAACCAGCGGCGCGAAGTGCGCCTGGTGGAGGAGGCCGGTGGCCAGGTGCGCCAGGCAGACAGCTTCGCCCCGGCCGAGTTCGCTGCCATCTATCTTGAACTGTTCCAGCGTCGCTGGGGTTTCCCTGCCACCGGCGCGGAGCGCATGGCCGAGGTCTTCGAGCGGCTGCGCGAATTGCTGCGCGGCTCGGTCCTGCTGCTCAACGACCAGCCCATCGCGGTCCAGGTACTGTATCGCGCCGAAGCGCCGGGCTGGCTCAGCGTCGAGTACATCAACGGCGGCGTCGATCCGCAGACCCGCGAGTTCAGCCCTGGCAGCGTGCTCAGTTACCTGAACACCCAGGCCGCCTGGGAGGATGCGCGAGCGCTGGGCAAACCCCTGCGCTATTCGTTCGGTCGCGCCGACCGCGAATACAAGGATCGCTGGTGCCATCCTTCTCCGGTCTTCCAGGTCTGAAGCATGAGCGCACGCAAGCAGCAGTTGCTCAAGCGTCATCGACGCAACAAGCGGATCGGCCTACTGGTTGCGCTGCTGGCATTGCTGGCCGTCGGTCTGCTGGTCAGCCCCTGGTTGTTGCCGATCCTCCTCGTGGCCCTGTGGGTCGCCCACGAAGCCTGGTTCGCCGATCACCTGTTCTATTCGCCGGGCGAGGACTACCGCTACCGTTTCGCGGAAGGGGTCGAGTCGCTGCCGGTACGCCTGGCGGATGGCCGTCTGCGAGTCGACGGTGAGCTGCGCGAAGGCGATACGCTGGTGCTTGGCATCGGCGTGCGCGCTGGCTGGCTGGGGCGCTTACTCGAACCCTCGGTGCTGCTGGAAGGTGGCGCGGAGGCCGATGCCCAGGCTTTCGAACGTGGGGTGAACGGCTTGCGCTACCTGAACCTGACGGGACTGGCCGGGCCGCTGGGCGAGGGCCGGATTCGCCTGCGCGGCCGGCATTGCCGGCTGGTCGGCGAACCGACCCTGTGGCGTGCGCGCCATCCCGACTACCGTGATCGGCGGGTGATGGTCATCGCTCCGCATGCCGACGACGCCGAGCTGGCCGCCTTCGGCCTCTACAGCCAGGCTCGCGAGGCCTGGATCGTGACCCTGACCGCCGGCGAGATCGAAACCGAGCATTACCGCCGCATGGGCCTCGACGGAATAGCTGCGGCGCGCCTGAAGGGCCGCCTGCGCGCCTGGGATAGCCAGGCCGTGCCGACGTGGGGTGGGGTGCCGGCCGAGCGCTGCGTGCAACTGGGTTATTTCTGCCTGCAATTGCCTGCCATGGAGGCGAACCCGGGCGAGGTGGTGCCGTCCCGTGAGGCCGATCTCGCCGATATCCGTCCGTTCCGCCAGTTCAACCGCCTGCGCCTGGCCAGCGATGCCGACGGCCTGTCGACCTGGAACAATCTGCTGGCCGATCTCCGCGAGCTGATCCTGCTGGCACGTCCCGAGGTCATCGTCCTGCCTCATCCGCATTTCGATCCGCACCCGGACCATGTCCGCGCCCAGGAGGCTGTGCGCGAGGCGCTCCAGGGCCTGGACTGGCAGCCGCAGGCATTGTTGCACTATGCCAATCACCTGCACGACAACGATCGCTGGCCGATGGGCGATGCGCACATGGGGGTCAGCCTGCCACCGCTGACCGAAGAATGCTCGCCGCTGCTGCCATGGACGCTGGCGCTGGAGCGCACGCGCCAGGTGGACAAGGCCATGGCCTTGGGCATGATGCACGACCTGCAACCCAGGCCGCCGTTCAAGCGCCGTCTGCGCCGCCGTCTGCAGGGCTGGCTCGCCGGGCGTCGCTGGCCGGCATACGGCGAGGACGAGTTCATGCGCAAGGCGGTGCGTCGGCACGAGTTGTTCTGGGTGGAGTCGCTGGATGGGGAGGCGTGATGCTTGGGTCGAGCGTTCGGCAAGGTTCGAGCCGCCATGCTGCTTCGGAGAAGCCGCGAGGATGAAGGTCTGATGAAAGTTCTGTTTCTGGTCCAGAAAGAGCAGCGCGCGATCCTGGATCGCCTGTACGACGGCATCGCCGCCCATTGCGAGTGCGATACCCGCTGGCTGAGCAGCGAGGAGCAGGCCGACCTGCGCGGCTACTTCCGCAAGCACGTGGATGTCTCGCGCTACGACCGCATCCTGTTCTTCCTCCGTTTCAAGAAGGAAATGCGCCAGGTCCGCTTCATCCGCAGCGTGCCCAACCTGGTGATCCTCGAGCACGATGCCTACCAGAACTACATTCCCTGCAAGTACACCGGCAAGTTCAGCGCCCATTACCGGCGCCTGCCCTGGGCACGGGTGATCAGTTCGGGCCATACGGTCAGCGAACGCCTGCGCCAGGAGGGATTCGACGCGGTATTCGTGCCCAAGGGCTACGACCAGACCCTGTTGCATGACCTGGGCCTGGCGCGCGATATCGAGCTGGGCTTCGTCGGCAGTACCGGCAGCGTGGCCTACAGTGGACGCAAGGCGCTGCTCGACGAGTTGGGCGGAGTGGAGAACCTGCTGGTGACCAAGACCAAGTCCGGCGAGGAGTACCTGCGCACGCTCAACCGCATCCGTTTCTTCGTCAGCGCGGATGTCGGCATGGGCGAATACATGATCAAGAATTTCGAGGCGATGGCCTGCGGTTGCGTACTGCTGGCCTACGACCAGGGCGAGCGGGAAAACGAGGCCTTGGGTTTCCGGGACATGGAGAATATCGTGCTGTATCGCTCGGTGGCGGACATCCAGGAAAAGCTCGCGATCCTGCGCCTCGATACGGCTCTCGCCGAGCGGATCGCGCGAAGCGGCCAGGCGCTGGCCATCGAACGATTCAGCTTCGCCGCTGTCGGTCAGAGTATCGTCGAGGCCATGCGGCCCGCGTTGCGCGAGCCGGAGCGTCCCGGATGGCTGGAGAAGACCTGGCGACGTATTTTTACCTGAGAGTAGCAGCCGAAAAGAGCTGGGGCTTCAGGCGTGTTTGCTATTGTTCAGCTTGTTTTTCCGGGCTGGGGGGAGGTGTAGGACCGATGAAGATCGCAGGATCGCTCATGCATGTCTGGCGCTTTGAATGGGGACGTGAAGGACAGGTAAGGTTGTAGTTATGGCGCTCGTCGATGATGGTTCGCAGCCATTGGTTTCCGTGATCATCGCTTCCTATAACCACGAAAAGTACATAGAAGCGAGCATTGCCAGCGTGGCTGCGCAGACATACCGCAACGTGGAACTGCTGGTGGTGGACGATGGTTCCAGCGATGGCAGCGTCGAGCTTTTGCGCGGGCTCCAGGCGAAGTACGGCTTCGACCTCAGGGTCCAGCAGAACCAGGGACTGTCGAGAACGCTCAACGAGGCGATCGCCAGGGCCCGGGGAAATCTCATCGTGCCTTTCGGTTCGGACGACATCATGTTGCCGCAACGCCTGGAGAAACAGGTGGCACACATGTGGGACAAGCCCGAGGTAGGTATCTGCGCGGGCAATATCGAGATCATCGACTCCAATGGCCGGGTCATGCCGGGAAAGGAGCAGCGCAAACGCGACCTGCCTTTCCGCCGTCTCGACTTCGATGACCTGTTCCTGGACCGCAAGCCGGGCCCGATGGCGCCCACCTTGATGTTCCGGCGGGAAGCCCTGGAGAAGGTCGGCGGTTTCGATCCGGACATACGCCTGGAAGATGTCTATATCGAACTGGCGGTGACCAAGGCTGGCTACGTCATCGACATTCTTGGCGAGGTCCTCGCCCAGTACCGCAAGCATCCCACCAATACGTACAAGAACGCCCGTTTCATGGTGGACAACGTATTCAAGACGTACAGCCAGTTCAGCGATCACCCCGATTACGAGCAGGTGATCATGCGCTTCCGCAATTCGATGTTCCTCAAGTGCTCGAACCGGGACAAGGTACTGGCCCGGGAGCTGCTCTCCGGCTTGCCGCTGAAGTACTGGAACGAGAAGACCTTCCGCGGCATTGCGCGGCTGTTTTTCTCCTGATCGCTGATATCGCCGCACTCAAGGCGCGGCGATATCCTCACCGCGCCTGCTGGCGGCGAACCTTTGCTGGATCCACAGCGCATACAGCAGCGCCATGGGAATCCAGATCAGGAACCAGTGTTCCTTGGGATGGGGCAGGAAGGCGTTGCCCTCCGTGAGTCCGGCTGCCAGGCCGAACACCAGCCAGGTCGAGGCTAGCAGAACCGCTGGAGACTTCCGGTTTTTCCAGGAGAAGCCGAAGGCCAGTGCGTAGATCGCCACCCACAGCAGGAGCCCGATGATCCCTCCAGCGAAAAGCACACCCAGTTCGATGTTGTGCGGGTCGGCGAGCAGCATGCCGTTGCTCAGGACGATTCGCATCGGATGATCGTAGCCGTGTCCGAACCATGGATGCTCGCTGATCTGGCGTAGGGCGTCGGCCCAGATTTCCGGGCGGAACGATGCCCCTCTCTGGGTGATCACTTCCGGGTACAGGATGTAGCCCAGTAGCGCTCCAGCCAGGGCGAGTGCCAGGGCGATGAGGGCTTTTTTCCTGTCTCCGGCCAGGACCAGCCACATAAGGGCCGCTGTGAGCCCTACCAGGGGAGTACGTGAACCGGTCGCGATGAGAAGGCCACCGAGCAGCGCCAGAGATATCAGTGGCAAGGGGGCCAGGATGAGGCGGGATTGCATCCAATAGGCCAGCCAGAGTGCCGTGAAGGCGCCATAGACATGGGCGCTCAGTAATGGGTTATAGAGAGCGCCATAACCGGTAAGGCGCAGCGGGTTGGCGTCCCAGTAGTATTGCAGCAAGGTGGCTGCCGCGGAGATCACCGCGCCAAGGGCTGCCAGCCAGGTCGCGGTCTTGAGGCGGAGGGGAGCTTCGAGCGCCAGGATGGCGGCGCAGAAGAACAGGAGGGCGATGTACAGGGGGCGCTTGAGCAGCGAGCCGGTGGAGTTCTCGGGGGTCGACCAGGACAGGCTCAGCATCATGTAGCTGCTGAAGGCGAGGAAGGCGATGAACAGCGGCGAGCCCGTTAGCGGGCGAAGCAGACGCGGTTGCAGTATCACGTACAGCAGCGTCGGTGCAGCCAGCAAGATATAGAAAAGCCGGTGATAGTCGGAACGGTCGCCGACCCAGAACATTCCGGTGAGCAGGGCCAGCCAGCCCAGCGGCAGGATCCAGTGGCTGAGGATGCGGCTGGTATCGTGACGAAGACGGGTCAGTCGGGTAGCTGCGAACATTCCTTGCTCAATCCAGTTGCAGTTGCTTGAGGAGCTGCTCGAGTGTCCAGTGGACCTGGCTGCTGCGGAGATAGGCCTTGAGCACCAGGTGCTCGCTGTCGTCGAGGAACCAGGTTCGATCCTGTTCGTAGCGCAGCAGGTGCTTGAAATTGCGAATGCGCTGGGCGGCGCTGAGCGCCGAGCGCTGGACCCGCAGGTCGGCGATGTCGATCAGGCCCATCCGGCCTTCCGGCGTGCGCACCACGTTGCCCAGGTGCAGCGAGCGGAAGTACACCCCCTTGGCGTGCAGCGCGGCGATCAGCTCGCCCAGTTGCGTCCGGACTGCGTCGCCGCACTCCGGGTCGTTGCGGTCGAGTTGGCGGAGGGTCTGCCCCGGTAGCGGCTCGTAGTGCACCGCGTCGCGCTGGATATGTGGGATCCGCAATACGTCCAGCACCTTCGGGCAAACGATGCCGCGCCGCGCCAGTTCGCTGGCGTTGCGGGCGAAGCGCTCCGCATAGGGGAACAGGGCTGCGGAGGAAATCAGGCGCTTGCGGCGAAACAGTTTGAGGAAGGACCCGTCGCGCAGACGCAGAACCTTGTCCCCATGACCATCGGCTTCCAGCACTTCTGCGTTGTCACGCAACTGCAAGTAGGAGGGGTAGTCTATGACTCGCATGCGAGCTCCTGAACGAACGGCCCGCCATCTTACCCCAACACGCCTTCCAGGCGGAGTGATGGAGGTCCTGTGCTACACTCCGGGACCTTTTCAGCATGTAAGAAACCATGAGCGATAGTCCTCAGAATCCCGGACCTTCCAGTCTCAAGATCTATTTCCGCCTGTTGGGCTACGTGAAGCCCTACATCGGAATGTTCCTACTCAGCATCGTCGGTTTCCTGATCTTCGCCTCGACCCAGCCGATGCTGGCGGGCATCCTCAAGTATTTCGTCGACGGCCTCTCCAATCCTGACGCGGCATTGTTTCCGAATGTGCAGTGGCCCTGGTTGCGCGACCTGCACCTGGTCTACGCGGTGCCGTTGCTGATCATCCTGATCGCTGCCTGGCAGGGGCTGGGCTCGTTCCTCGGCAACTTCTTCCTGGCCAAGGTTTCCCTGGGGCTGGTGCATGACCTGCGGGTCGCCCTGTTCAACAAGCTGCTGGTGCTGCCGAACCGCTATTTCGACACGCACAGCTCCGGCCACCTGATCTCGCGCATCACCTTCAACGTGACCATGGTCACCGGAGCGGCCACGGATGCCATCAAGGTGGTGATCCGTGAGGGCCTGACCGTGGTCTTCCTGTTCCTCTACCTGCTGTGGATGAACTGGAAGCTGACCCTGGTGATGCTGGCGATCCTGCCGGTCATCGCGGTGATGGTGACTACCGCCAGCCGCAAGTTCCGCAAGCAGAGCAAGAAGATCCAGGTGGCCATGGGCGACGTCACCCACGTCGCCTCGGAAACCATCCAGGGCTACCGGGTAGTGCGCAGCTTCGGCGGCGAAGCCTATGAAGAGAAGCGCTTCCTCGACGCCAGCCAGAGCAATACCGACAAGCAGTTGCGGATGACCAAGACCGGCGCGGTCTACACGCCGATGCTGCAATTGGTGATCTACGTCGCCATGGCGATACTGATGTTCCTCGTGCTGTGGCTGCGCGGGGACGCCTCGGCCGGCGACCTGGTGGCCTATATCACCGCGGCGGGCCTGTTGCCCAAGCCGATCCGCCAGCTTTCCGAGGTCAGTTCCACGGTCCAGCGCGGCGTCGCCGGCGCCGAGAGCATCTTCGAGCAGCTCGACGAAGCGGCGGAGGAAGACCAGGGTACCGTCGAGAAGGAGCGGGTCAGCGGGCGCCTGGAAGTGCGCAACCTGAGCTTCCGTTATCCCGGAACCGACAAGCAGGTGCTGGATGACATCAGTTTCATCGCCGAGCCCGGGCAGATGATCGCCCTGGTCGGCCGTTCCGGTAGCGGCAAATCGACCCTGGCCAACCTGGTTCCGCGCTTTTACCAGCACAATGACGGCAAGATCCTCCTTGATGGCGTTGAAGTCGAGGATTATCGCCTGCGCAACCTGCGCCGCCACATCGCCCTGGTGACCCAGCAGGTCACGCTGTTCAACGACAGCGTGGCCAACAACATCGCCTACGGCGACCTGGCTGGCGCGCCGCGCGAGGAAATCGAGCGGGCGGCGAAGGCTGCCAACGCCAAGGAGTTCATCGACAACCTGCCGCAAGGCTTCGACACCGAGGTCGGCGAGAATGGCGTGCTGCTTTCCGGCGGCCAGCGCCAGCGTCTGGCGATCGCCCGGGCGCTGCTCAAGGACGCGCCCCTGCTGATCCTCGACGAGGCGACCTCGGCGCTGGACACCGAGTCGGAGCGGCATATCCAGGCGGCGCTGGACGAAGTGATGAAGGGGCGCACCACCCTGGTGATCGCCCACCGCCTGTCGACCATCGAGAAGGCCGACCTGATCCTGGTGATGGACCAGGGGCAGATCGTCGAGCGCGGCAGCCACGCCGAGCTGCTGGCGCAGAACGGCCATTATGCGCGGCTGCATGCGATGGGACTGGATGAGCAGGCGCCGGCGCCTGTCGGCTGATAAACTGGGCGTCTGCCCCGAGAGGTTGTTTGGAGTTCCCATGAAGTTGTCCATGCCCCGTTTCGACCAGGCCCCGGTGTTGGTGGTCGGTGATGTGATGCTCGACCGCTACTGGCATGGCGCGACTTCGCGCATTTCGCCGGAGGCCCCGGTGCCGGTGGTCCGCGTCGAACAGCACGAGGACCGCCCCGGCGGCGCCGCCAACGTCGCGCTGAACATCGCCGCGCTGGGCGCGCAGGCCTTGCTGGTCGGCGTCACCGGCCGCGACGAGGCCGCCGACAGCCTGGCCAACAGCCTCAAGGCCGCTGGAGTGGACGCGCGCTTCCAGCGCATCGATAGCCAGCCGACCATCGTCAAGCTGCGGGTCATGAGTCGCCACCAGCAACTGCTGCGGGTCGACTTCGAGGAACCGTTCCGCACCGACGCGGCGGCCCTGGCCGTGGACGTCGAGTCGCTGCTGGCCAAGGTCAAGGTGCTGGTGCTGTCCGACTACGGCAAGGGCGCGCTACAGAACCACCAGGTGCTGATCCAGGCGGCGCGGGCGCGCAACATTCCGGTACTGGCCGATCCCAAGGGCAAGGACTTCGCCATCTATCGCGGCGCCAGCCTGATCACCCCGAACCTGTCCGAATTCGAGACCATCGTCGGCCGTTGCGCCGACGAAGCCGAACTGGTCGCCAAGGGCCAGGCGCTGATGAGCGAACTCGACCTCGGTGCCTTGCTGGTGACCCGCGGCGAGCATGGCATGACCCTGCTCCGCCATGGCCAGCCGGCCCTGCACCTGCCGGCGCGGGCGCGGGAAGTGTTCGACGTCACCGGTGCCGGCGATACGGTCATCTCCACCCTGGCCGCGGCGCTTGCCGCCGGCGAGGAGCTGCCGTCCGCGGTGGGCCTGGCCAACCTGGCCGCCGGCATCGTGGTCGGCAAGCTGGGTACCGCGGCGATCAGCGCGCCCGAACTGCGTCGCGCGGTGCAGCGCGAGCAGGGTTCCGAGCGTGGCGTGCTGGGCTTGGAGCAATTGCTGCTGGCAATCGAAGACGCCCGCGCCCACGGCGAGAAGATCGTCTTCACCAATGGCTGCTTCGACATCCTTCACGCCGGCCACGTGACCTACCTCGAACAGGCGCGCGCCCAGGGCGACCGCCTGATCGTCGGGGTCAACGACGACGCCTCGGTCACTCGCCTGAAGGGCGTTGGCCGGCCGATCAACTCGGTGGACCGGCGCATGGCGGTACTCGCCGGGCTCGGCGCGGTGGACTGGGTGGTGAGCTTCGCCGAAGACACTCCCGAGCGCCTGCTCGAGCAGGTGCGTCCGGACGTGCTGGTCAAGGGCGGCGATTACGGCGTCGAGCAGGTGGTCGGCGCGCAGATCGTCAAGGCCTACGGCGGCGAGGTACGGGTGCTCGGCCTGGTGGAGAACAGCTCCACCACCGCCATCGTCGAGAAGATCCGCCAGCGCTGATTCCCGTTAGCAGGTTCTTCCCGCTTCACGCCGACCCCTGGCCCTGTGGCTGGATCATTGATGTTCCAGCCAAGCCTGGAACATCAATACATTCCAGAGCGGGCCTTGCCAGTTTCTTTTTCCGCTGAGATGCTCCTGCCAGGCTCGCCGAATCGGCTCCGGGCGCAGGTAGCCCTCGCGTCTCAAGCGTTCCTCGGCCAGGAGGCTTTCGGCCCACTCCCGCAACGGTCCCCGCAGCCAGGTGTCCAGAGGGATGGCGAATCCCATCTTGGGACGCTCGATCAGTTCCCGGGGAACGTGCTGGTAAAGAACCTGGCGCAGCAACCACTTGCCGTCGTTATTTCTGATCTTCAGGTTCAGTGGCATTTTCCAGGCGAGTTCGACCACGCGATGATCGAGGAGCGGGACGCGGGTTTCCAGGCTAGTGGCCATTGCGGCGCGGTCGACCTTCGCCAGTATGTCATCGGCCAGGTAGGTCCGGGTATCCATGGCCATCATCCATTGTTCGAAGCTTTCCATCTCGGGGAGGCTGTCAAGATTCCAAAAGACGGAAGCCGATTCCTCGCTGCCGATGACGAGGTTCGTAGGCTTCTTCCAGTGGCTGACCAGATCCTTGTAGAAGTCCTCTTCACTGGAAAACGCCATGAGACCGGCGAGCTTCTGAAGCTTGTCTCCTGGTGTGCGCAAACGGTACTTCGAGGGTAGCAAGGGGCTTGCGAGAGAGAACAGGCTGTCCCACATCGCCGGTGGCAGAGCGCTCAGCAGTTTTGCGAGCGTCATCCTGGCAACCAGTGGAAGCTGTTTCAACCTGTTCCATGCCTGGCATGCCGTGAGATAGCGATTGTAGCCGGCAAACAGTTCATCGCCACCATCGCCGGTGAGAGCGACCGTTACGGATTGCTTGGCCAGGCGACTGATCAGGTAGGTCGGTATCTGTGAGCTATCGGCGAAGGGCTCGCAGTAGATGCCGGGAAGACACGGCACCACCGCGAGTGCGTCTTCGGCCCTGACGTAAAGCTCGGTGTGCTGGGTGCCGAGATGCTGGGCGACAGCCTTGGCGTGTTCCGCTTCGTTGTAGCCGGGCTCGTCGAAGCCAATGGTGAACGTCTGTACGGGCCGGGAATGCCGAGCCTGCATAAGGGCCACGATTGTGCTGCTGTCGACGCCACCGCTAAGGAAGGCGCCAAGAGGTACGTCACTGAGCATTTGCGAAGTAACGCTGGCGGACAGTTGCCGGTGCAGGGCATCCACGGCCTCTGAGTCACTTCCCTGGAATGGCTGATGGATCCCTTGTGCGATGACCTTGCTCAGAGACCAGTAGGGGAGCGGATCCATGAGTTCACCTGGCGTAGCATTAGCCAGGTTCAATTGAATGTAATGCCCGGGCGGAAGTTTTTTTATACCTTTGTAGATGCTGTTGGGAGTGGGGCAATATCCAAAACGTAGAAATGCTGCAAGGCTGTCTCTGTCGATCTCTTTTTGGAACTCTGGGTGTACGGTCAGGGACTTTAACTCGGAGGAAAACAGGAAGCAGTTTCCCTGCCACCCATAATATAAAGGTTTTTCTCCTAGCCGGTCACGAATGAGGAAGATTTTACTCGTTTCTTTATCGAAAAGTGCGAGGGAAAACATGCCAGTGATATTGGATAGGGTTTTCTCCATACCCCAGACGGAGAAGCAGGCAAGCAGCGTCTCGGTGTCGGAATGCCCCCTCCAGGGATGCGGTCCGAGCAGGGCACGGAGTGCCAGATGATTGTAGATCTCCCCATTGAAGACTATGACGTACCGTCCGCATGCAGACGGCATGGGCTGATGTCCGGCCGTCGACAGGTCCTGTATGGCCAGGCGGCGGTGGCCGAGCGCCAGGCCGATGGAATGATCCAACCAATATCCTTTGTCATCGGGGCCACGATGAATGATCTTGTCCGTCATCTGGCCAATGATCTGTACCATTTGGGTCTTTTCAGTGTGTCTTTGGATAAATCCACTGATACCGCACATTTTCTTTACTCGTCGACGGGAATGGCTTGGGGATGACGCGGGAGGGGGATGGCAAGAAGTGGGATTGTATTTAAAGGTTTTACTTAGGGAAGAGGATAAGCCTGCAGTAATTTCATGCTTTTAAAGAAAATACCTACCGATTGGTTTTGGTTTCGGCGGGTGGGATACCTCAGGTGACCGATATTCGTGATTATCCTTGCCCAATCTGAGAATTAAATGCCGTGGTCGTCGGGCAAGTCATCTTCAAAGCTTTAAAGAGTGTTAAGAAGTGTAAAGTCAGCGCGCGCCTTTCTGCTTTCCCTGAGTTTCCACGGCTAGAATCCGCTGTTCTGAGGGATGGGGTCCGGCAGAATGCCGACCTATCCGGGCAGGTGACTGGCTGGTCTGACAAGTTTTCCCGGCGAGACGGTCATAGGCGCTGCCCATGCGGCGGCGCATGATCCGGGCATCCCATCCTGCGTGGAGCAAGATGCCCATGAGCACCGATGTACAGGGCCGTGCCCTGGCTGTACTGAACCGTGTCGCCCAGGCCGACTGGCCGGATCGCTTCAATCTTCGCAAACCCTTCGAGAAGTTGCTCTACAGCGGCAGCCGTACCGGCTTCCGCCTGGCCAGCGAGCGTTCGGCGAAGCAAGCGAAGGGACCGCGCAAGGCCGATCCGGACGGGTTGTTCGACCTGTCGTTCTCCGACGACCAGCAGATGCTGGTGGACATGCTTGAAGGCTTCGCCCTGGAGGTGTTGCGTCCGCTGGCTCATGACGCGGATGCCGAGGCCAGCCTGCCGGCGGAACTGCTCAACCAGGCGCTGGAGCTGGGCCTGACCCACTATGGGGTCGGCGAGGTGCACGGCGGCATGGCCGGTGAGCGCACCACGGTGACCACTGCCCTTATCGCCGAGGCCCTGGCCAAGGGCGACCTGACGCTGGCGGCGGCCCTGCTGGTGCCGTTGTCGGCGGCCAACTGCATCCGCCGCTGGGGCAGCCCCTCGCAGCAGGCGCAGTGGCTGCCGGCGTTCGTCAGCGAAGAGGGGGCGCCGCTCACCGCCATCGCGGTCAACGAGCCGAGTCTGCTGTTCGACCCGCAGAAACTGGCGACCCGCGCCCGGCGCAAGGGCAGTCACTACCTGCTTTCCGGAGAGAAATGCCTGGTCCTGCGCGGCCTGGAGGCCAGCCGCCTGATCGTCGCGGCGAAGACCGACGAGGGGCCTGCGCTGTTCCTGGTGGAAGCCTCCGCCAAGGGCGTCGAGCGACGTGCCGAGCCGGCGATGGGACTGAAGGCCGGCGGCACCGCCCGGTTGCGCCTGAAGAGCGTCAAGGTGCCGGCGGACAACCGCCTGGCCGCCGAGCATTTCGACTACCGGGCCTTCCTCGATCACGCGTCCCTGGCCTGGTGTGCCCTGGCGCTGGGCACCGGACAGGCGGCGCTGGACTACGTGATCGCCTACTGCAACGAGCGTGAGGCCTTCGGCGAGCCGATCAGCCATCGCCAGGGGGTCGCCTTCATGGTCGCCGACATCGCCATCGAACTGGACGCCATGCGCCTGATGGTCTGGCGCGCCTGCGCCCTGGCCGAGCGCGGCCAGCCGTTCCAGCGCGAGGCTTACCTGGCGCGGCTGCTGTGCGCCGAGAAGGCGATGAAGATCGGCACCGACGCGGTGCAGCTGCTCGGTGGCCACGGCTTCACCAAGGAGCATCCAGCCGAGCGCTGGTACCGCGACCTGCGCGCGGTAGCGCTGATGGCCGGCGGCCTGCACCTGTGAACCCGAGCGAGTGCGCGGTCCGCCGCGACGAGTGAACGAGGAATCGACATGTACCTGGAAACCCCGAAGAAATTCCGCAGCCTGGCCAACCAGGCGCATCAGGTCGCGGAAAACTATTTCCGGCCGATCTCGCGCAAGTACGACAAGGCCGAACACGCCTATCCGAAGGAGCTGGACCTGCTCGCGGCCTTGCTGGACGGCATGAACAGCGGCTCGCCCGAGGCTGTCGGTGCGACCTCGGCGAGCAAGCGTGCCGGCAAGCAGGTAGAGGAGGGTATCAAGAACGGCGGCAACCTGTCGGCGTTGCTCGGCGTGATGGAACTGTGCTGGGGCGACGTCGGCCTGCTCCTGGCCATGCCGCGCCAGGGGCTGGGCAACGCGGCGATCGCCGCGGTGGCCAACGAGGAGCAGTTGCAGCGCTTCGGCGGCACCTGGGCGGCAATGGCGATCACCGAGCCGGGCTGCGGCTCGGACTCGGCGGCGATCCGCACCACCGCGACCCAGGATGGCGAACACTATGTACTGAACGGCGAGAAGATTTTCGTCACTTCCGGCGAGCGGGCCGATGCCGTGGTGGTCTGGGCCACCCTGAACCGCAACCTGGGGCGGGCGGCGATCAAGTCCTTCGTGGTCGAGAAGGGCACGCCGGGGATGACCGTGACGCGCCTGGAGAAGAAGCTCGGGATCAAGGCTTCGGATACCGCTTCGATCAGTTTCAATGATTGCCGGGTGCCGGCCGCGAACCTGCTGGGCAACGCCGAGGTCGACGTGCAGAAGGGTTTCGCCGGGGTCATGGAGACCTTCGACAATACCCGCCCGCTGGTGGCCGGCATGGCTGTCGGGGTGGCCAAGGCGGCGCTGGACCGGACCCGCGAATTGCTGAAGAAGGCTGGCTGCAAGTTCGACTACAGGAAGCCGCTGCTCACCGTCAGCCACGCCGAGGCCACTCTCTATCGCCTGGAGGCGGAGTGGGAGGCAGCGCGCCTGTTGACCTTGAAGGCGGCATGGATGGCCGACAACAAGCTGCCCAACTCGAAGGAAGCGTCCATCGCCAAGGCCAAGGCTGGACGGGTGGCCAACGAGATCACCCTGAAGTGCGTGGAGCTGGCTGGCGCCCTCGGCTACGCCGAGGATGAGCTGTTGGAGAAGTGGGCGCGGGACTCGAAGATCCTCGACATCTTCGAGGGCACCCAGCAGATCCAGCTGCTCATCGTCGCTCGCCGCCTGCTCGGCAAGTCTTCCAGCCAGTTGAAGTAGAAAGGGCGGCAAAGCCCGCCCGGTTCAGGCGCTGGCGCGGTCGCGTCCACCGCCGGCCTGGTCGCCGTTGCTGGATGGCCACAGTGCCAGCCAGTCGCGGAAACGGATGCGTTCTTCATGCACCAGCCAGCCGTCCTGTACGGCAAAGCTCTCGGCCAACCACAGGCCGCGGGTGGCCGCAGGGCGCAACTGGCCCTTGCGCAGGGTGAACAGGTCGCCGGTGGGGCGCCCCTGGTCCAGCGGCAGCAGGTAGAGATCGGGGCGCCGACGGTCCAGACGCGCCACCAGCGGACCGCTCTCGAGCCGCTCGTCGACATGGTAGAGGCTCGGCTCGCGCGCATCGCGCGGCAGCTCCAGGCGCATGTCGTAGACCAGTTGCAGCGAGGCCGTGGGCAGGTGTACGTAGGCGCGTGGGCGCTCCAGCAAGCGCAGGCTGCCGGCTTGCACCGGACGGGCGGCGCCGGACAGCGGGGTGAGGACGAAGTGGCTGTTCTCCCGGTAGCGCAGCGAACCCTGGTAGGGCGTCGGCAGCCAGGTGTCGCCGAAGCGCCCGCCGAGCCAGCCGCCGGCGGTCTCCACCAGGCATTCCTCGGCGACTTCCTGGATCGCCGTGAGCAGCGGCAGGTTCAGTTCGTGGGCTGGTACGTAGCCGGAGATCAGCTTGAGCACGGTATCGCCGCGGTCCAGCCGGCGCTGACGGACCAGCACCCAGTAGTCGCGGCCCTGCCAGTTCAGGGTCAAGCGCACCGAGACCCCCAGGTTGGCCAGCTCGGCGACGAAGCGCTGCGGGTCGGCTACCTCCATGCGGCGGCGGCGTACGAGCATCTGCTGGAAGTTCAGCGGCAGGCCGAGGGCCTGGTAGACCAGCCCGTCCGGGGAGGCCTCTACCAGCAGCGGCAGGGTCTTGAAGGCGGACGGATCCTTGCGGGCGAGCATACGGGGCATACGGGGCTCCTTGTCGGGTCATCGCGCCGGGGCGGGACGGAGGCTCACGTTCGATGCACCGGCCACCGGAGGCGAGGGCGGCAGGCAGGATACGGCTCGTTCGGGAGGAACATGGCAGCGGAATGCACCGCGGGTGTCAACCCGCGGATGTTGCAGCCGATGTATGGTTCAGGCCTTTTTTAGGGCTTGCGCGGCCATCGCGACATTATGGGCCAGGTGCAGCGGATTGATGGTGCCGACGATGGCGGCGGCGACGCCCGGCTGGTCGAAGACCAGTTCGAAGCTGGCACGCACCGGGTCCTGTCCGGCGCCCAGGCAGGCATGCCCGCTGGCCAGCGCCTTCTTCACCAGGATGCCCTTGGCATGGGCCGCGGCGTACTCGATGACCGGGCGTTCGGCGCGCTCGTTCAGGTTGTAGGTGACCATCGCGCAATCGCCCTCGCGCAGGGCGCGCAGGCCACCTTCGACGGTCTTGCCGGAGAGTCCGTAGGCGCCGATCAGGCCCTCGCGCTTGAGCGCGGCGAGAGTCGGGTAGACCTCGCTGTTCTCGAGGATATCCAGGTCGTTGCCATCGGAATGCACCAGCACCAGCTCGATCCGCTCGGTCTCCAGGCGCTTCAGGCTGCGTTCGACGGAGCGCCGGGTATGCGTGGCGGAGAAGTCGAAGACTGACTGGCCGTCGACGAACTCTTCGCCGACCTTGCTGACGATCACCCAATGCTCGCGCTGGCCGCGCAGCAGCGGGCCGAGGCGTTCCTCGCTGCGGCCGTAGGCCGGGGCGGTGTCGATCAGGTTGATGCCGAGGTCGCGGGCCAGGGCCAGCAGGTCGGCGGCTTCGCGGTCGTCGGGGATGGTGAAGCCGGAAGGGTACTTCACTCCCTGGTCGCGGCCGAACTTGACGGTGCCCAGGCCCAGCGGCGAAACGGCCAGGCCGGTGTCGCCCAGCGGGCGGTGCAGGTCGTGGAGGGTATCCCTGATCATGCGAAGGCCACCTCCCAGGCCGGTTCGGCGAGCGGCGGACGCGGCAGTTGCGGCAGCGCGGCATGTTCGCTGGGGCGGATGCCGTCTTCTTCCAGGCGGGCGCAGACCCGGTCGGCGAAGTCAGGGGCCAGCGCCAGCTTGGTCGGCCAGCCGACCAGCAGGCGTCCCTGTTCGGCGAGGAAGGCGTTGTCCGGGCGCAACAGGTTGGACTGTGCCGGCTCGGCGCGATCCACCCGCAAGGTGGCCCACTGCGCCTGGCCGAGGTCGATCCAGGGCAGCAGCTTTGCCAGTTCGCGGCGTGCTTCGGCGATCTGCGCGGCTTCGTCGCGGGCCACGCCATCGGTTTCGGCGATGTCGCCGCCGAGGTACCAGACCGACTGGCCGTCGCGGGTCGGATGGGTGGTCACGGTGATCCGTGGCTTCGGCCCTGCCCCCAGGCAGTGGGCGTACAGCGGTTTCAGGGTCGCCGCCTTGACCATCACCATGTGCAGCGGCCGCCGCTGCATGGCCGGTTGTTCCAGGCCCAGTTCGCGGAGCAGCGCCTCGTTGCCGGCACCGGCGCTGAGCACCACGCGCTGGGCACGGATCTCCCGGCCGTCGACGCACAGGCCGGCCAGTTCCCGGCCTTCGCGCAGCGGTTCGATGCGTTCGCCGGCGAGCAGGCTGTC
Source organism: Pseudomonas sp. HMSC076A11 (assembly GCF_001810205.1). Taxonomy (NCBI): domain Bacteria; kingdom Pseudomonadati; phylum Pseudomonadota; class Gammaproteobacteria; order Pseudomonadales; family Pseudomonadaceae; genus Pseudomonas; species Pseudomonas sp. HMSC076A11. Next base: position 120,577 of record NZ_KV800262.1, read on the forward strand.
GCCGGCCAGTTCCGCCAGGCGGCGAATCAGGTCGGGGACGTCGAAGACGATTTCCGTGAGGCGGTAGGCCTTGCCCTTGAACCCCTTGTCGCGCAGCGCCGGAGGCAAATCCTCGCCCTTGGCCTGCTCGACCCGGCTGCGCACCGCCTTGCTGGCGAAGAAGCTGGTAAGGCTGCCGGCCAGGCCGCCCGGCGACCACAGGTAGTGCGCCTCGGAAAGCAGGCGCACGCCCCGCAGGTCGAGTTCGCCGTCGCTGCCGAGACAGGCGCGCCAGCGCCGCGGCATGTCGGCGATGGCTTCGGAGGCGCCGGTCAGGGCACCATGCAGGGCGTACTTGGCGCCGCCGTGGATGATCCCCTGCGACTTCACGCTCTGTCCGCCGCCGAGGCTGGCGCTTTCCACCAGCACGGTGGCGTAGCCGGCCCGGCGCAAGCGGGCGTTCAGCCAGAGGCCGGCGATACCGCCGCCAACGATGAGGATGTCGGTGGAAAGGGCTTGGGGCATGGGGCTGCCTTATCGGGAACGGAAAGGGCGCAGTATACAACCTGCGCCCGCGACGGTCGTTCAGTGCCCCGAAGCGCGGGAGAACAACTGGATCACCAGCACGCCGGCGATGATCAGGCCGATACCGAGGAGGGCCGCGGGGTCCAGGCGCTGGCCGTAGACGAACATCGCCACCAGGCTGACCAGGACGATGCCGAGCCCGGACCAGATGGCGTAGACCACGCCGACCGGCAGGGTGCGCATGACCAGCACGAGCATGCTGAAGGCGAGCACGTAGCCGCCCACCACCAGCAGCAGCGGCAGTGGCTTGCTGAATCCGGCGACGGCTTTCAGCGAGGTGGTGGCGACCACTTCGGCGGCGATGGCGATGGCGAGGTAGAGATAATTGGTCATGGCGGGGTCCTCCGGAAACTGCGGCCATTCTAGGGAGCCGGCGGATGGGATAAAGTCGTTACCTATCTGTATTGGAGATAGGTTATGCAGTGGAACCTGGAGCAGATCCGCCTGTTCGTCAGCGTCGCCGAGCGCCAGTCGTTCTCTGCCGCCGCCCGCGAACTGAAGCGGGTGCAATCGGCGGTGAGCAACGGCATCGCGCTGCTGGAGGCGGACCTCGGCGTCACCCTGTTCGAACGCAGCAGCGGACGCCAGCCGCGCCTGACCGACGAGGGCCGGGTGCTGCTGGCGGAGGCGCGCGAGGTGCTGCGCCAGTGCGAGCGCCTGCAGGGGCGCGCGCTGGGGCTGGCGCGCGGCGAGGAGCCGCGGCTGCGCCTGGCCCAGGACGAGGCGATGCCCTACCAGCCGGTGCTGGACAGCCTGGAAGCGCTGGCGCAGCGCTTTCCCAGTCTGGAGGTGCAGGTGTCCAGCGGCGGCCAGGGTGACGTCACCCGTCGTTTGCTCGAGGAGCAGGCTGACCTCGGCCTGCTGTTCCACCATGAGCGCATGCCTGAGTCGCTGGAGCGGCGGCGCCTCGGCAGCGTCGAGATGGTCACGGTGTGCGGTGCCGGCCACCCGCTGGCCGGGCTGCAACGGGTCAGTCGCCGCGAGCTGGCACAGCACCGGCAACTTTTGATCGTGCCCCAGCAGAGCGGCTATCCGGGCGGCGAGCAGATCAGCCCGCAGGTCTGGCGGCTGGACAGCTTCTATTCCATGGCCGAGCTGCTGATGCGCAACCTCGGCTGGGCCTGGCTACCGCGGCACGTGGTGCAGTACCCCACCTACGACCGGCTGATGGTGGAGCTGACCAGCGACTGGACGCCGCCGGCGCTGGTGGTCGAACTGGTCTGGCGGCGCAACGAGGTGCTCGGCCCGGCGGCGGCCTGGCTCGGCGAAACCTTCACCCGCCACCTGCGCGCCATCGGCTGAGCCGGTCGGCGGGAGTTTTGCTAAGCTGCGCGCCCATGAACCGTACCCTCTATACCCTGCTGTTCCACCTCGGCTTGCCGCTGGTGGCGTTGCGCCTGTGGTGGCGCGCGCGCCAGGCGCCGGCCTATGCCAAGCGCATCGGCGAGCGTTTTTCCCTGTCCTTGCCCGAGGTGCCGCCCGGCGGCATCTGGGTGCACGCCGTCTCGGTGGGCGAGAGCATCGCCGCCGCGCCGATGGTGCGGGCGCTGCTGGAGCGCCATCCGCAGCTGCCGGTCACCGTCACCTGCATGACCCCGACCGGCTCGGAGCGCATCCGCGCATTGTTCGGCGAGCAGGTCCGGCACTGCTACCTGCCCTACGACCTGCCCTGGGCGGCGGCGCGCTTCCTCGACCGGGTGCGGCCGCGCCTGGCGGTGATCATGGAAACCGAGCTGTGGCCCAACCATATCCATGCCTGCGCCGTGCGCGGGATCCCGGTGGCGCTGGCCAATGCGCGCCTGTCCGAGCGCTCGGCGCGTGGCTACGCGCGCTTCGCCGGGCTGACCCGGCCGATGCTCGCCGAGCTGTCCTGGATCGCCGTGCAGACCGAGGCCGAGGCCGAGCGCTTCCGTCGTCTCGGCGCGCGTCCTGAGTGCGTCAGCGTGACCGGCTCGATCAAGTTCGACCTGCGCATCGACCCGCAGCTGCCGCTGGCCGCTGCCGCCCTGCGCGAGGAATGGGACGCGACGGCGCGACCGCTGTGGATCGCCGCCAGCACCCATGCCGGCGAGGACGAGATCGTCCTGGCAGCCCACCGGCGCCTGCTGGAAACGCGTCCCGACGCGTTGCTGATCCTGGTGCCGCGCCATCCGGAACGCTTCGCCGGCGTCCACGAGCTATGCCGCCGCGAAGGCTTCGCCACGGTCCGGCGCTCCGGCGGCGAGCCGGTGGCACGCGCGACCCAGGTGCTGCTCGGCGATACCATGGGCGAGCTGCTGTTCCTCTATGCCCTGGCCGACATCGCTTTCGTCGGCGGCAGCCTGGTGCCCAACGGCGGGCACAACCTGCTGGAGCCGGCGGCCCTGGGCAAGCCGGTGTTCGCCGGTCCGCACCTGTTCAACTTCCTCGACATCGCCGCGCAATTGCGCGACGCCGGGGCGCTGCTCGAGGTGACGGATGCCGGCGAGCTGTGCGACGGCCTCGCGCGCCTGTGGGCGCAGCCGGAGGTCGCGACGGCCATGGCCACTGCCGGAGAGAAGGTGCTGCGCAACAACCAGGGCGCCCTGGAGCGGCTGCTGGCGGGGTTGGCGCGGTTGCTCGGGCGCGGCGGGTAGAGCTCGCCCCGTCGGCCCTCCCCTGGCCCTGCATCGCGACAGGGCGTTTCAGAACGTCGGCGGGGTGATCACCCAGAGCACCAGGGTATCGCTGTCGCCCGGGTTGCCGTAGCGATGCGGTTCCTGGCTGGAGTAGCTGAAGCTGTCGCCCTCGCGGAGCTGGAAATGGCGGTCGCCGACCCAGAGTTCGAAGATTCCGCTGAGGATGTAGCCGGCTTCCTCGCCCTCATGGCTGTAGCTCTGCTGGCTGTAGGTGCCCGGCGGGAAACGCGAGTGGAGGATCTCCAACTGGCGGCTGGGCTGCGGGGTGAGCAGTTCGTCGATGATGCCGTCTTCGTAATGCACGCTCATGCGCGTGTTGCGCCGCACCACGTAGCCGGCGTCCGCCGGGTCCACCGCGGCCTCGCTGGCGAAGAACCACTGGATGGTCACGCCGAGGCTGCGGGCGATGTTGAACAGCGCCGGAATCGACGGATACGCCAGGTTGCGTTCCAACTGGCTGATGTAGCCGGCGGTGAGTTCGCTCTGTGCGGCCAGCTCGGCCAGGGTCAGGCCGCGGCGCTTGCGCAGGCCGCGGATGCGGGTGCCGAGGAAGTGCGTTTCGCTGCGCGGCGTGTCGGTGGCGTCCGGCGGTGACGGGCGGGGCATGCGGCGGGGTCCTGGCTGCGTTTGCGGCATTCTAGGGGCTGGGCCGGGACCCGTCGAGGGAGCCGCGGCCGCGCCGCTCAGATGCTCCAGGCGGCCTTGAGCCCTTCGTAGATCGCCTCCTCGGCGGTGCGGGGGGCCAGGCAGTCGCCGATCCGCAACACCTCCGCCAGGCCGTGCAGGCTGTCGGCCAGGCGGTCCACCGGCTGGTGGCCCTGGCATAGCACCAGGGTATCGACCTCCTCGAACAGCATCGCCTCGCCGCTGGCGCTGTGCTGCATGTACACCGTGGTATCGTCGCAGCCGTACAGGCGGGCGTAGGGCGTGACCGGGATACCCAGGCGGTGCAGCTCGCCGGCCAACTGGTCGCGCACATACAGCGGCAGGCTCTCGCCGCAGTGGGTGCCGTTCACCGCCAGGCGCACCTGGTGGCCCTCGCGTACAAGCTTTTCCGCGATACCGGGGCCGATCCAGTCGCCCCGCCAGTCGGTGACCAGCACCGAACGACCGACCCGCACCTCGCCGCGCAGCACCTGCCAGGCATCCACCACCTGCAGCTCGCCGCCGCGCTCGAAAGGCGGCCAATAGGGTTCGGCGCCGGTAGCGACGATCACCAGGTCCGGCCGTTCGCGCTCCACCAGCGCGCGGTCGACCGGCGTGTTGCGGCGTACCTCGACGCCGGCCAGTTGCATCTCCCGTTGCAGGTTGGTGGAGGCGCCGCCGAATTCCGCGCGGCGCGGCAGCAGTTGCGCCAGGTTGACCTGGCCGCCGAGCTGGGCGCCGGCCTCGCAGAGCACTACCTCGTGGCCGCGCTGTGCCGCCACCGCCGCCGCCTTCATCCCCGCCGGGCCGCCGCCGGCGACCAGCACGCGCTTGCGCCGCGAGGCCGGATTGGGCGTTGCGTAGGTCAGCTCGCGGCCGGTTTCCGGGTGCTGGATGCAGGAGATCGGATAGCCTCGGTGGAAATGTCCGATGCAGGCCTGGTTGCAGGCGATGCAGGCGCGCACGTCGTCGCTGCGCCCGGCCTCGGCCTTGTTCGGCATCTGCGGGTCGCAGATCAGCGCGCGGGTCATGCCGCAGACGTCGGCCTGGCCTCGGGCGAGGATGGCCTCGGCCTCCTGGGGCTGGTTGATGCGCCCGGTGACGAACAGCGGGATCGCCAGGCGCGCCTTGAAGGTACCGGCTTCGCGGGCCAGGTAGGCCGGCTCGATGGCCATCGGCGGGACGATATGGATGGCGCCGCCGAGGGAGGCCGAAGTGCCGGCGACGATGTGCAGGTAGTCCAGCTCGCCCTGGACCGCCTCGGCCGCCTGCAGCGACTCGCTTTCGCTGAGACCCTCGGGGTCGCGCTCGTCGGCGGACAGGCGCAGGCCGACGATGAAGTCCTCGGAGGTGGCCGCGCGCACCGCTGCCAGCACTTCGCGGAGGAAACGCAGGCGGGCATCGAGGTCGCCGTTGTAGCCATCCTTGCGGCGGTTCACCCGCGGGTTGAGGAATTGCGCCGGCAGGTAGCCGTGGCTGGCGACCACCTCCACCCCGTCCAGTCCTGCCTCGTGCAGGCGGCGCGCGGCGGCGGCGTAGCCGGCGACGATCTCGTCGATCAGCGGCTGGTCGAGTTCGCGTGGCATCACCCGGAACCGTTCGTTGGGCGAGGCCGAGGCGGAATAGGCCACCGCCAGCAGGCCGTCGGCGGACTCCATGATCTCGCGCCCGGGATGGAAGATCTGCGACAGCACCACGCAGCCTTCGGCGTGGCAGGCCTCGGCGACCCGCCGGTAGCCGGGGATGCAGGCATCGTCGGTGGCCATCAGCACGTGCGAGGTGTAGCGCGCGCTGTCGTGGACCCCGGCCACCTGCATGACGATCAGTCCGGCGCCGCCGCGGGCCCGGGCGCGGTGATAGGCGACGAGTGGCTCGTTGACCAGGTTGTCGGTAGGCATCGACGTGTCGTGGCCGCTCGACATGATGCGGTTTTTCAGGCGTTTGCCCCGGATTTCCAGGGGGCTGAACAGGTGCGGGAAATTCACGGTTGGCGTCCTTCTTGTTGTTCTCGCGGCGCGCTTCAGAAACAGGATATGAATTTACCATCAGTAAAAAATCAACTTGTTTTTTTAAAATCGACTGGATAGTTTCTGTCCCGTGGCCGCTTCCCGGCGGCTCGCTGCGATCCACTCCACAACAAGAACAAGAGGAGACGCACATGAACCGTTCCTTTCCATTGCGCCGCGCGGCCAGCGCCCGTCCGCATCCGGTTTTTCCTTGCCGCGTCCTGCTCGGCGCCGTCCTGCTGGCGTTCGGCGGCCTCGCGCCGGTCCAGGCCGATGATGGCCTGGTGGTGGTCGGCTACGGCGGCGCCGGACAGAAGGCCCAGGAGGTGGCGTTCTTCCAGCCGTTCACGCAGCAGACCGGGATTCCCGTGGTGCAGAGCGAGTACAACGGCGAGATGGCCCGGATCAAGGTGATGGCCGATACCGGTCACGCCGACTGGGACCTGGTCCAGGTCGAGGGGCCGGACCTGGCGCGCGGTTGCGACGACGGCCTGTTCGAGCGTCTGGACTGGCAGGCCATCGGCGGTAAGCAGCAGTTGATCGCCAATGCCGCCCAGGAATGCGGTTCCGCCGCGCTGGTCTGGGGCGTGGCGATCGGCTACGACGCCGACCGGCTGCAACAGCCGCCGGCGTCCTGGGCCGACTTCTGGGACGTCCAGCGCTTCCCCGGCAAGCGCGGCCTGCGCAAGCGGGCGATCTACAACCTGGAGTTCGCCCTGCTCGCCGACGGCGTGCCACGCGAGCAGGTCTATCCGCTGCTGGCGACCCGCGCCGGTGCCGACCGTGCCTTCGCCAAGCTGGGCCAGCTCAAGCCCTACATCCAGTGGTGGGAGGCGGGAGCGCAGCCGGCGCAGTGGCTGGCCGCCGGCGACGTGGTGATGACGTCCACCTACACCGGGCGCATCGCCGACGCCCACCGCGCGGGGCGCAACCTGGCCCTGGTATGGCCGGGCAGCCTGTACGGCATGGACTACTGGGCGGTGGTCAAGGGTTCGAAGCGCGGCGCCGAGGCGCGTCGCTTCATCGCCTTCGCCAATGCCCCGGATGCCCAGGTGCGCTACGTCGAGAACATTCCCTACGGGCCGACCAACCGCCAGGCCGCCCAGCGCCTGCCCGCGCAACTGGCGAGCTGGGTGCCGACCGCGCCGGCGAACCTGGAGCAGGGCCTGGCGATGGACGACGAATTCTGGGTCGAGCACGGCGAGGAGCTGGAGGAGCGCTTCAACGCCTGGGCCAGCCAGTGAGACGGGCGCCACGTAACCTGCGATCATCGGGGCTGCCCGCCGGTGGTCGCGGGCGACGAGCAGGAGCCGCGAAAGGATGAACCAAGAAGTGCGCTTTTCCCGTCTGGAGCCAGAGCAGCGCAAGGCGCTGCTGATCGAGGCGACCCTGGCCTGCCTGAAGCGTCATGGCTTCCGGGGCGCCTCGGTGCGCAAGATCTGCGCCGAGGCCGGGGTATCGGTGGGCCTGATCAATCACCACTACGATGGCAAGGACGCGCTGGTGGCCGAGGCCTACCTGGCGGTCACCGGACGCGTCATGCGCCTGCTCCGCGGTGCCATCGACACCGCGCCGGGCGGCGCCCGCCCGCGGCTCTCGGCGTTCTTCGAGGCATCCTTCTCCGCCGAGCTGCTCGATCCGCAATTGCTCGACGCCTGGCTGGCGTTCTGGGGTGCGGTGGGCAGCATCGAAGCGATCGGGCGGGTCCACGACCATTCCTATGGCGAGTACCGGGCGCTGCTGGTCGGCGTGCTGCGGCAACTGGCGGAGGAGGGCGGCTGGGCGGACTTCGACGCGGAACTGGCGGCCATCAGCCTCAGCGCCCTGCTCGACGGGCTGTGGCTGGAGTCTGGGCTGAATCCCGCGACCTTCACGCCGCGGCAGGGCGTGCAGATTTGCGAGGCCTGGGTGGATGGCCTGGAGGCGGGCGCCCATCGCCGCTTCCGGCGTGCGATGGAAGCTTGTTGATCGTCCGTTCAGTAGTGGATAGGCTGCTGCTGGCAGCGGAAGGCGCCCCGGCCCCTTCCGCCCACCGTCCGACAACCCAGAACAAGAAACGCCCCGGACCGCCGGAGGCGCAAGGTGATGGCGATGGTTCCGCGCGTATTGGTGGTCGACGACGACCCGGTGATTCGTGAGCTTCTCCAGGCCTATCTCGGCGAGGAGGGCTATGACGTCCTCTGCGCCGGCAACGCCGAGCAGGCGGAAGCCTGCCTTGCCGAGTGCGCCCATCTCGGCCAGCCGGTCGAGCTGGTGCTGCTGGACATCCGCCTGCCCGGCAAGGACGGCCTGACCCTGACCCGCGAGCTGCGGGTGCGCTCCGAGGTGGGGATCATCCTGATCACCGGGCGCAACGACGAGATCGATCGCATCGTCGGCCTGGAGTGCGGCGCCGACGATTACGTGATCAAGCCGCTGAACCCGCGCGAACTGGTGTCGCGGGCGAAGAACCTGATCCGCCGGGTGCGCCATGCCCAGGCCAGCGCCGGCCCCGCCCGGCAGGCCCTCAGGCAGTTCGGCGACTGGCTGCTGGACGCCGACCGGCGCCGCCTGATCGACCACGCGGGCAACGAAACCCTGCTCACCCATGGCGAATTCCAATTGCTCGGCGCTTTCCTGCGCAACAGCGGGCATACCCTGAGCCGCGACCAGTTGATGGACCAGATCCGCAACCGCGAGTGGCTGCCCAGCGATCGCTCCATCGACGTGCTGGTCGGCCGCCTGCGTCGCAAGCTGCGCGACGACCCGGCCGAACCGCAACTGATCATCACCATCCACGGCGCCGGCTACCTGTTCACCGCCGCGGCCAGCGACGCCTGAGCCATGCAGGCCTGCTGGCTGGCGCTCTGCGGATGGCTGCTGGGCGGCCTGGCACAGGCTGCGGAGACCATCCGCTATTGCGACTATCCGGTATACCCGCCGATTTCCTGGAGCGACGGCCAGCAGGTCCGGGGGCTGGCGCCGGAGCTGGTGAAGCGGCTGTTCGGCGCGCTGGGCTACCGGGTCGAGGTGGTGGTGCTGGGCAACTGGCGGCGCTGCCTGCTCGACGCCGCCGCCGGACGGGTCGACCTGATACTGGCCTACCGCACGCCCGCGCGCGATCGCGACCTGGCGTTTTCCGCCGAGCCGGTGCTGCGCGAGGAGGTGGCGATCTTCTACAACCGCCAGCGGCCGGTGCGTATCCAATCCCTCGGCGACCTCGCCGGCTATCGCGGCGGGCTGTTGTTCGGCGAAAGCTACGGGGCGGACTTCGACCGCTTCGTCGGCCGCCACGGCAACGTCGAATGGGTTTCCGACAGCCGACAGAACTTCGGCAAGCTGGTGCGCCAGCGCATCGACTACATCGCCCACGAACGACGCACCGGCACGCTGTTCGCCGAGCGCCTGGCCGGCGGCGAGAACATCCGTGCGCTGCCCGAACCGCTGACGGTGGACTACCTGCGGGTGGCGGTCTCGCGGCACTCGCCGCTGGCGGCGAAGATGGACGAGATCGACCGGGCCCTGCGTGGCTATCGCGACGACGGCAGCATCCAGCGTTGGCTGGACGACAGCGTGCGCGACTATCGGCGCCTCGCCGGCAACCGCGCGGACGCCTGGTGAGCGGCCACGGCGGAGTGTTGGCGCGGCGCCTGCTGTGGCGGGTGCTGCTGTTCAGCCTGTGTTTCACCGTCCTCGCCGGCGCCGTGCAGCTGTTCTTCGAATACCGCCGCGAAATGCGCGAGATCGAGGCGCGCCTGGAACTGATCCGCAGCGGCTACCTGGCCAGCTTCGAGCGCAGCCTGTGGGATCTCAACCAGGAGCAGTTGAACGTGCAGTTGCGCGGCCTCGGGGATTTCCCCGACATCGCCCGTGTCAGCCTGCAAAGCGCCGACTTCAACCTGTTGCAGGGCGACCAGCGTCCACGCGGCATGCTGCGGGTCGAGCGCTTTCCCTTGAGCTACCAGCCGCCGGGGGGCGAGCGTCGGCAACTGGGCGAGCTGGAGATCGCCATCGACCTGGCGGCGGTCTATCGCCGGCTGGTTTCCGGCGGCCTGGCCAGCCTCTTGTGGATGGGCAGTTTCCTTTGCGGCCTGGCGGTGGCCCTCAGTTGGCTGTTCCACAGCCTGGTCACTCGCCATCTGTGGCGCATGTCCGAGTTCGCCGGGCATATCGCCGAAGGCGACCTGCAACAGCCGCTGCGACTGGACAAGGTGGACCGCGAGCGCGATGAGATCGACGCCGTCGCCGCCGCCCTGGAAGACATGCGCCAGGCCCTGCGCACCGACCGCCGCCGGCGCGATGCCGATCGCGACGAGTTGCGTCGGCAGGTCGAGCGGCGCACCGCCAGCCTGCGCCGGGCGAAGGACCAGGCGGAAGCCGCCGACCGCGCCAAGAGCCGTTTTCTCGCGACCATGAGCCATGAGATCCGTACCCCGCTGAACGGCATCCTGGGCATGGCCGAGCTGCTGCGCGAGGCATCGCTCGGCGAGCGTGACCGCCAGCGCCTGCGGGCACTGGCGACAGCGGGGGAGGGACTGCTGGCGATCCTCAACGAGGTCCTCCACTTCGCCCGGCTGGAGGAAGCGCCGGATGTGCCGGAAGCGGTGGACTTTTCCTTGCGGAGCCTGCTCGAGGACGTCCTCACCCTGCTCGAACCACGGGCGCGGGAGAACGCCACGCGGCTGGACCTGTGGCTGGACCCACAGGTTCATGACGGCCATCGCGGCGCCGAGCAGTTCCTGCGCCAGGTGTTGACCAACCTGCTGGGCAACGCGGTGAAGTTCACCGAGGCCGGCGAGGTGCGCGTTCGCGTCGAGCGGCTGGCGCGCAGCGCAGGAAGCGAGCGCCTGCGGCTGAGCGTCGCGGACGATGGAATCGGCATTCCCGAGGAAATGCGCGAACGCATCTTCGAACGCTTCACCCAGGGCGGCGACGCCGTGACCCGCCGTTACGGCGGAACCGGCCTGGGCCTGGCGATCAGCAAGCGGCTGGTGGAAGCGCTGGGGGGACGGATCGGCGTGGAAAGCCGGGTCGGCCAGGGCAGCACGTTCTGGTTCGAGATCGAGCTGGCGCTGGCGAGCTTGTCCGGCGCGACGCCGCCGGCGGCATCGGTGTCTGCGCTGGAGGTGCTGCTGGTGGAGGACGTGGCGCTCAACCGCGAGGTGGCCCAGGGCCTGCTCGAGCGGGACGGCCACCGGGTGATGCTGGCCGAGGACGCGGGGCCGGCCCTGGCGTTGTGCCGGCAGCGGCGCTTCGACCTGATCCTGCTGGACATGCACCTGCCGGGGATGGCTGGCCTCGAGCTTTGCGCCGGGATTCGCCGGCAGCTCGACGGCCTGAACCGCTCCACGCCGATCTTCGCCTTCACCGCCAGCATCCAGCCGGACATGGTGCGTCGGTACTTCGCCGCGGGCATGCAGGGCGTGCTCGGCAAGCCCCTGCGGATGGACGAGCTGCGCCGCGCGCTGGGCGAGGTCGGCACCAGCGTGCCTGCGCTTGCGGTGGAGGCCGCGCTGGACCGGCAAATGCTCGAGACCCACCGCCGCCTGCTGGGGCGGCACAAGCTCGCCGGACTGCTGGGCAACCTGCTGGGAAGCCTGGACGAGCAGTTGCCGCTGCTGGCCGAAGCCCTGGACCAGGCGGACCTGGCCGAGGCGGCGAACATCGCCCATCGCCTGTCCGGAAGCTGCCACTCCATGGGCCTGGTGGCGCTCGGCGCCGGCCTGGGCGAGCTGGAGCGCGAGGCCCTGGGCGCGGCCGGGGTCGACCCGCGAGCCTGGGGCGCACGCCTGGGTAGCCTGCGCCGCGACGGCGCCGAAGCCCTGCGCCGCGCCGGCTTCCTCGGCGAAGCCGACTCAGCGGCCGGTTGAGCGGCGCGGCGAACAACTTCCTTACAGCTTTTTACATCTTCGATCCGCGCGTTCAACGGCGTCTTACATCCGCCGCCAATAATCCGCTCATCCGTGCGCAAGACACGGCCTCTGACAGAGTGGAGACAAGAATAATGAGCCATCTCGAAGACCCCTGTGCGTACCCTCATCCGGAGGTGCGCCATGGCTGACGGCAAGGAAAGGCTGCAACTCACCCGGGCCCTGGCGAGCCGCCACATCTTCATGCTGTCCCTCGGCGGGGTGATCGGCACCGGGCTGTTCATGGGCTCCGGCGTGACCATCAACCAGGGCGGCCCGGCCGGCGCGGTGCTGGCCTACCTGGTGGCCGGGGTGCTGATGTACCTGGTGATGGTCTGCCTCGGCGAGCTGTCGGTGCAGATGCCGGTCTCCGGTTCGTTCCAGGCCCACGCGACGCGTTTCATCGGCCCGGCGACTGGCTTCATGATCGGCTGGGTCTACTGGATGAGCTGGGCCTCCACGGTAGGCCTGGAATTCACCGCGGCCGGGATGCTCATGACCCGCTGGTTCCCGGAGGTGCCCGTGTGGCTATGGTCGGGTTTCTTCGTGGTCGTGCTGTTCTCCCTCAATGCCCTGGCGACCCGCGCCTTCGGCGAGGCCGAGTACTGGTTCGCCGGGATCAAGGTGGCGGCGATCCTGGTGTTCATCGTGGTCGGGGGGCTGGTGATCTTCGGCGGTATCGAACTGAAGAGCGGTGCGCCGGCGCCGATGTTCTCCAACCTGGTCGGCGAGCGGCTGTTCCCCAACGGCCTGTCGGCGGTGTTCGCGGTGATGATGACGGTGGTCTATGCCTTCCAGGGTTGCGAGATCATGGGCGTCGCCGCCGGCGAGACCGAGCGACCGGAGAAGAGCATCCCGCGGGCGGTGCGCAACGTGGTGTTCCGCGTACTGATCTTCTACGTGCTGGCCATCGTCGTGCTTTCCGCCATCATTCCCTGGCAACAGGCCGGGCTGATGGAAAGCCCGTTCGTGCAGGTGTTCGACATGGTCGGGATTCCCTACGCGGCGGACCTGATGAACTTCGTCATCCTCACCGCCATCCTCTCGGTAGGCAACTCGGGCCTGTACGCCTCGACGCGGATCCTCTGGGCGATGTCCAGGACCGGCATGGCCCCGCGCGGCCTGTCGAAGCTCAGCGCGCGCGGCGTACCGCTCTACGCGTTGCTGATCACCCTGTGCTTCGCCCTGCTCTCGTTGCTGACCAGCGTGGTCGCCGCCGACACCCTGTTCATGGTGCTGATGGCGGTGAGCGGGATGTCCGGCACCGTCACCTGGATCGTCATCGCCTACGCCCAATACCGCTTCCGCCGCGAGCACATGGCCAGCGGCGGCACGGTCGCCGAACTGAAATATGCCGCGCCGCTGTTCCCGCTGGTGCCGCTGGCCTGCATCGCCGTGTGCTGCTCGCTGTTCGTCTTCCTCGCCCTCGATCCCACCCAGCGGCCGTCCTTGTACTGGGGCTTCGGCTTCATCGCCGCCTGCTACCTGGCCTATTACGTGGTTCGTCGCCGGCAGCCGCAGGGACTGGGCGACCCCGCCCTGGGACGGGCCGGCTGAACGGCCATTCGCAGGACCCGACGCCCGCCGCATCCGGCGGGCGTTTTCGTTTTCGCCTGGTTGGTTTGTTCGAAGTTGTAACAGCCGGCTCGCGCGGGCCTTCGCCGCTTTTCGGCGGATCGCATGGCGTGTGGCTTTGCGCCTGCCGCAGGGCCGTTACATACACCCGAATGGGTGGATTGTGGTCTTATTGAACGAGTGTTTAGTATTGCCTGAAAGCCGCGATCGCCATCAACCAACAATAAGAACGAGGGCCGCATGACTGACCTTTCCCCATTGCAGACGCGGGTCGAAGCCGGGATCGCCTGGCTCGTCCTGAATCGTCCGCAACAGCGCAATGCACTGGATATCCCCACCCTGGAGGCCCTGCACGTCCGACTCGATGCCTGCGAGCGCGACCCGGCAGTGCGCGCCGTGGTCCTCGGCGGCAGCGGACGCAGTTTCTGCGCCGGGGCCGATCTCGCCGAATGGGCGGCGGCTGAAGCCCGTGGCGAGCTGGAAAGCTATGGCTGGACCGAGGCCGCCCACGCCCTGATGGGGCGCCTGCACGCCCTCGACAAACCCACAGTCGCCGCCGTCAACGGCAGCGCCGTGGGCGCTGGCATGGACCTGGCGCTGTGCTGCGATTTCCGCATCGCCGCCGCCTCGGCGCGCTTCAAGGCCGGCTACACCGGCATGGCCTACTGCCCGGACGCCGGCGCCAGTTGGCATCTGCCACGGCTGCTCGGCAGCGAGGCGGCCAAGCGCCTGCTGTTCCTCGACGAAGCCTGGAGCGCGGAGCGCGCTCTGGGCGCCGGACTGGTCGGCGAGGTGGTCGCCGACGAGCGCCTGGTTGAGACGGTCGGCGCCTTCGCTGCGCGTCTCGCCAGCGGCCCGACCTTCGCCTTCGCCCAGACCAAGCGCCTGCTGCGCGACGGCGCCGGGCGCTCGCTGGCCGAGCAGTTGCGTGCCGAGCAGGCCGCCGGGCTGCTCTGCGGGCGCAGCGAGGATGCCGCCGAGGCGCTGCGCGCCGTGGCCGAGAAACGTTCCCCTCAATTCAGCGGGCGCTAGGCGCCGAGCAGGTGATTCCCATGGATTTCAGGCTGACCCAGGAACAGGACATGCTGGTCGAGGCGGTGCGCAGCTTCGTCGAGAAGGAACTGCTGCCCCACGAGGACGATGTCGACCGCGCCGACGCGGTGTCGCCGGAGCTGGCCGCACAGATTCGCGGCAAGGCCCTCGCCGCCGGTTTCTATGCCTTCAACATGCCCGAGGAAGTGGGTGGCGGCGGCCTCGACTACCTGTCCCAGGCGCTGGTCGAACGCGAGCTGTCGAAGGTCTCCTGGGCCCTCCACGTATTCGTCGCGCGGCCCTCGAAGATCCTCATGGCCTGCACCGGAGAACAGCTCGGCGACTACCTGTTGCCCTGCGTGCAGGGCGAAAAGACCGATTGCTTCGCCCTCACCGAGCCGGGCGCCGGCTCCGACGCCAATTCGATCAAGACCCGCGCGGTGCGCGACGGCGACGCCTTCGTGATCAACGGTAGCAAGCACTTCATCAGCCACGCCGGGCACGCCGACTTCGCCATCGTCTTCGCCGTCACCGACAGCTACGAGCACAACGGCCGCAAGCGCAACGCGGTGACCGCCTTCCTGGTGGACAAGGGCACGCCCGGGATGACCGTGCGCCGCGGGCCGAAATGCGTGAGCAACCGTGGCTACCACACCTACGAGATCTTCTTCGACGATTGCCGGGTGCCGGCCTCCAAGGTGCTCGGCGAGGTCGGCAAGGGCTGGGAAGTGGCCAACGCCTGGCTCACCGCCGGACGGGTGATGGTCGCCGCCAACTGTGTCGGCCAGGCCCAGCGCGCCCTCGACCTGTCGCTGCGCTGGGCGGCCGATCGCAAGCAGTTCGGCCAGCCGATCGGCAGCTACCAGGGCGTTTCCTTCAAGCTCGCCGACATGGCCACGCAGATCCGTGCCGCCGAGCTGATGACCCTGCACACCGCCTGGAAGATGGACCAGGGCACCATGACCGACGGCGAGGCCGGCATGGCCAAGCTGTTCGCCAGCGAGACCCTCGGCAAGGTCGCCGACGAAGCGGTGCAGATCTTCGGCGGCATGGGCCTGATGGATGAAGGACCGGTCGAACGCATCTGGCGCAACGCGCGGATCGAACGGATCTGGGAGGGCACTTCGGAAATCCAGCGGCACATCGTTTCCCGCGAACTGCTGCGGCCGTTGCTGCGTTGAAGTCCTGGCTCCCCTCTTCCTCCAGGGGAGAGGGGAAGGCTGCCATGTTCCGAATCGAGAACCGACATGAATCGTGAAAACCTCAAGCGCCTGCTGGCACCCAGGCATCTCGCCTTCATTGGCGGCCGTGGCATGGCGCGTGCCCTGAAACGCTGTGCCGAAGGCGGTTTCGCCGGCCAGTTGTGGCTGGTCAATCCGCAGCACGCCGAACTCGAAGGCGTACCCTGCGTGGCCAGCGTCGCCGACCTGCCGTGCGGCCCGGACGCGGCGTTCGTCGCCACCAACCGCGAACTGACCCTCGACGCGGTCGCCGCGCTCGCCGCCAAAGGCGCCGGCGGGGCGATCTGCTATGCCTCCGGCTTCGCCGAAACCGGCGAACAGGGCCTGGCCGTGCAACGCCGGCTGCTGGCCGCCGCCGGCGAAATGGCGCTGCTCGGCCCGAACTGCTACGGCTTGCTCGACTACCTGCACGGCGCCGCGCTATGGCCGGTGGCACATGGCGGTCGGCAGGTGGAGCGGGGCGTCGCGGTGCTGACGCAGAGTGGCAACTTCGCCTACAACCTGTCGATGAGCGACCGTTCGCTGCCGGTGGCCTATATGGCATCGGTGGGCAACCAGGCGCAGCTGGGCATCGCCGAGCTGATGGACGTGCTGCTCGACGAGCCGCGGGTGACTGCCATCGGCCTGCATCTGGAAGGGCTGAAGAACGTCCCGGGGTTCGCCCGCGCAGCCCACAAGGCGTTGCAGAAAGGCGTGCCGGTGATCGCCCTGAAGACCGGGGTGTCGGAGATCGGCGCGGCCCTCGCGCTCAGCCACACCAGTTCCCTGGCCGGTTCCGACGCGCTCTACGACAGCCTGTTCGAGCGCCTCGGGGTGATCCGCGTGAGCGGCCCGGTGAGCTTCGTCGAAACCCTCAAGGCCGCCGCCTGCGGCCACCTGCCTGGCGGGCCGAGCCTGGTCGCGCTGGCCTGTTCCGGCGGCGACGCCGGGTTGATCGCCGATTACGCCGAGCGCAACGGCCTGGGGTTGCCGTCTTTCGACGCCGAACAGCGCGACGAACTGGCCGGGGTGCTGCCCGACTACGCCAACATCGCCAACCCGCTGGACTTCACCACCGCCATCTGGGGCGATGCCGCGGCCCTGGAGGAAATGCTCGACAGCGCTTTGCGCAGCCCTGCCGACGCCGCCCTGCTGGTGCTCGACTATCCGGGCGAGGAAACCGGCGAGCGGCCGCAGTGCGACCTGCTTCTGCAACGCTACTGCGCCGCGCTGAAGCGCCACGGAAAAGTCGGCTTCATCGCCTCGGCGTTCCCGGAATTGCTGCCGGCCCGGGCCCGCGAGCTGTTGCACGGCGAGGGCGTCGCCGCGCTGCAGGGCGTCGAGGATGGTCTCGCCGCCTGGGGACGGATCGCCCGCTACCGCCAGCGCCGCGCGGCGCTGCTGGAGCGCGGTGAGGCGGCGTTGGTGCCGATCTGCCCAGGGCCGCTGGCGGGCGACGGCTACCTGCTCGACGAGTGGCAATCCAAGCAGGCGCTGAAACCCTTCGGCCTGCCACTGCCCCAGGGGGTGCTGAGCACCCCCGGCCAGGCCCGCGAAGCGGCCCTCGACCTCGGCTTCCCGCTGGTGCTCAAGGCGGTCAGCGCCGCACTGCCGCACAAGACCGAGGCCGGTGGCGTGGCGCTCGGCCTACGCAACGAGGCGGCGTTGGAGGCGGCATTGTTCGACATGCGCGAAAGCCTGGCCCGGCACGCGCCGCAACTGGTCTTCGAGCGTGTGTTATTGGAGCGCATGGCTGGCGCGCCGCTGGCCGAGCTGATCGTCGGGGTCAAGCGCGAGGAGGGCTTCGGCCTGGCATTGGTGATCGGTGCCGGCGGGATACTCGTGGAGCTGCTGCGTGACAGTCGCAGCCTGCTCCTGCCAACCACCGACGCGGCGATCCGCGATGCCCTGCTGAGCCTGCGCAGCGCGCCGTTGCTCAGCGGCTTCCGCGGTCGCCCGGCAGTGTGCATGGAGGCCCTGGTGGCGGCGATCCGCGCGGTCGCCGAATTCGCCTGCGAACATGCCGAGCGCTTGCTGGAGCTGGACGTCAATCCGTTGCTGGCGGATGCCGAGGGAGCGCTGGCGGTGGATGCGTTGATCCGGCTGGCCAATGGCTGAAGGCCGGGGGGGACACGACGGCTCCCCCTCCCGCTTGTGGGAATGGGAGCAAGAGCGCTGCGGCGCGAACGGCGACTCCGATGGTCGCCGAACTGGACGAGGATATTGCCCATGCAACCACAGAAGACCCTCACCGCCGGCCAGGCCCTGGTCCGCTTGCTGGCCAACTACGGCGTGGATACCGTTTTCGGCATCCCCGGCGTGCATACCCTGGAGCTGTACCGCGGACTTCCGGGCAGCGGCATCCGCCACGTGCTGACCCGCCACGAGCAGGGCGCCGGCTTCATGGCCGACGGTTATGCGCGGGTCAGCGGCAAGCCGGGAGTGTGCTTCGTCATCACCGGGCCGGGCGTGACCAACGTCGCCACCGCCATCGGCCAGGCCTACGCCGACTCGGTGCCGCTGCTGGTGATTTCCAGCGTCAACCACAGCGCCAGCCTGGGCAAGGGCTGGGGCTGCCTGCACGAGACCCAGGACCAGCGTGCCATGACCGCGCCGATCACTGCCTTCTCCGCCCTGGCCTTGAGCCCGGAACAGCTGCCCGAACTGATCGCCCGGGCCTACGCGGTGTTCGACAGCGAGCGTCCGCGCCCGGTGCATATCTCGATCCCGCTCGACGTGCTCGCCGCGCCGGTGGCCCATGACTGGAGCGCTGCCGTGGCGCGCCGCCCTGGTCGTGGCGTGCCGTGCACCGAGGCATTGCGGGCGGCGGCGGAGCGCCTGGCTGCGGCCCGGCGACCAATGCTCATCGCCGGCGGCGGCGCGCTGGCGGCCGGCGATGCGCTTGCCGCGCTGAGCGAGCGCCTGGCCGCGCCGCTGTTCACCAGCGTCGCCGGCAAGGGCCTGCTGCCGCCGGACGCGCCGCTCAACGCCGGGGCCAGCCTGTGCGTAGCGCCGGGCTGGGAGATGATCGCCGAGGCCGATCTGGTGCTGGCGGTGGGCACCGAGATGGCCGACACCGACTTCTGGCGCGAACGCCTGCCGCTGTCCGGCGAACTGATCCGCGTCGATATCGACCCGCGCAAGTTCAACGACTTCTATCCCTCTGCCGTAGCGCTCAGGGGCGATGCCCGGCAGACCCTTGAGGCGCTGCTGGCGCGCCTGCCGCAGGAGGCCCGCGACGCCGCGCCGGCCGCCGCGAGGGTGGCGCGCCTGCGCGCGGAGATCCGCGCGGCACACGCGCCGCTGCAGGCGCTGCACCAGGCGATCCTCGACCGGATCGCCGCCGCGCTGCCGGCCGATGCTTTCGTCAGCACCGACATGACCCAACTGGCCTATACCGGCAACTACGCGTTCGCCAGCCGAGCGCCGCGCAGCTGGCTGCATCCCACCGGCTACGGCACCCTCGGCTACGGCCTGCCGGCCGGCATCGGCGCCAAGCTCGGCGCCCCGCAGCGCCCGGGCCTGGTGCTGGTCGGCGATGGCGGCTTCCTCTACACCGCGCAGGAACTGGCCACCGCCAGCGAGGAACTGGACAGTCCGCTGGTGGTGCTACTGTGGAACAACGACGCGCTCGGCCAGATCCGCGACGACATGCTCGGCCTGGACATCGAGCCGGTCGGCGTGCTGCCGCGCAACCCCGACTTCGCCCTGCTGGGCCGCGCCTACGGTTGCGCGGTGCGCCAGCCGCAGGACCTGGACGAACTGGAGCGCGACCTGCGCGCCGGCTTCGGGCAGCCCGGCGTGACCCTGATCGAACTGCGGCACGCCTGTGCGCGCTGACCGCCGGACAAGGAGAGCATCCATGCGCTATTCCGACTTCACTCAACGTATCGCCGGCGACGGCGCCGCTGCCTGGGACATCCACTATCGCGCGCTGGCGCGGGTCGAGCAGGGCGAGGAAATCCTCCTGCTGTCGGTCGGCGACCCCGACTTCGATACCCCGGCGCCCATCGTCCAGGCGGCCATCGACAGCCTGCTGGCCGGCAACACCCACTACGCCGACGTGCGCGGCAAGCGCGCCCTGCGCCAGCGCATCGCCGAGCGCCACCGGCGGCGCAGCGGCCAGGCGGTGGACGCGGAGCAGGTGGTGGTGCTGGCAGGCGCCCAGTGCGCGCTGTACGCGGTGGTGCAGTGCCTGCTGAATCCGGGCGACGAGGTGATAGTCGCCGAGCCGATGTACGTTACCTACGAAGCGGTGTTCGGCGCCTGTGGCGCGCGGGTGGTGCCGGTGCCGGTGCGCTCCGAGAATGGCTTCCGCGTGCAGGCCGAGGAGGTCGCCGCACTGATCACCCCGCGCACGCGCGCGATGGCGCTGAACAGCCCGCACAACCCGTCCGGCGCCAGCCTGCCGCGGGCCACCTGGGAAGCCCTGGCCGAGCTGTGCATGGCCCATGACCTGTGGATGATCTCCGACGAGGTCTACAGCGAACTGCTGTTCGACGGCGAGCATGTCAGCCCGGCCAGCCTGCCGGGGATGGCCGACCGTACCGCGACCCTCAACAGCCTGTCGAAATCCCACGCCATGACCGGCTGGCGGGTCGGCTGGGTGGTCGGTCCCGCAGCACTCTGCGCGCACCTGGAGAATCTCGCCCTGTGCATGCTCTATGGCTCGCCGGAATTCATCCAGGATGCCGCCTGCACCGCGCTGGAAGCGCCGCTGCCGGAGTTGGAGGCGATGCGCGAGGCCTACCGCCGCCGCCGCGACCTGGTAATCGAGTGCCTGGCCGACAGCCCCGGCCTGCGTCCACTGCGCCCGGACGGCGGCATGTTCGTGATGGTCGACATCCGTCCCACCGGACTTTCCGCCCAGGCCTTCGCCGACCGCCTGCTGGACCGCCATGGCGTATCGGTGCTCGCCGGCGAAGCCTTCGGCCCGAGCGCCGCCGGTCACATCCGCCTCGGCCTGGTGTTGGGCGCCGAACCGCTGCGCGAAGCCTGTCGGCGCATTGCGCTGTGCGCCGCCGAGTTGCTCGGCCAGGCCTGAACCCCTCGGCCGCGAGCGATGCGGCCGGTCACCACGATTCGGAAACCACGATGAACGTACTGATCGTCCACGCCCACAACGAACCGCAATCCTTCACCCGCGCGCTCTGTGACCAGGCATGCGAGACCCTGGCAGGCCAGGGCCACGCGGTGCAGGTCTCGGATCTCTACGCGATGAACTGGAATCCGGTGGCCAGTGCCGCCGACTTCGCCGAGCGTGCCGATCCCGACTACCTGGTGTACGCCCTGGAGCAGCGCGAGAGCGTCAAGCGCCAGAGCCTGGCCGCCGACATCCAGGCCGAGCTGGACAAGCTGCTGTGGGCCGACCTGCTGATCCTCAACTTTCCGATCTACTGGTTCTCGGTGCCGGCGATCCTCAAGGGGTGGTTCGACCGGGTACTGGTGTCCGGGGTCTGCTATGGCGGCAAGCGCTTCTACGACCAGGGTGGCCTGGCCGGCAAGAAGGCGCTGGTCAGCCTGACCCTGGGCGGGCGCCAGCACATGTTCGGCGAGGGTGCCATCCACGGACCGCTGGAGGACATGCTGCGGCCGATCCTGCGCGGCACCCTGGCCTATGTCGGCATGCAGGTGCTGGAGCCCTTCGTCGCCTGGCACGTGCCATACATCAGCGAGGAAGCGCGCGGCAACTTCCTGCGCGCCTACCGGGCGCGGCTGGAAAATCTCGAGCAGGATGTACCCCTGCGGTTCCCGCGGCTGGAGCAGTTCGACGCGCTGCTCCAGCCGCTGGCGCGCTGACCCGGGCGACGCGCGCCAGGCCAGTCAAGCGAAGACGCCCCCGACCGGGGGCGTCTTGGCTCGTGCTAGTACTGCTGGCGCGGCTTGCTCTGTAACTGCTCGGCGGCGGCCTTGGCCAGGTCCGGCGGGAGGAAGTCCTTGTCCGGATCGTAGTCCTGCTTCAGGTAGGCGCTGAGCGCCTCCAGGTCGGCCGGGCTGAGGGTGCCGGCCGCCTGCTTCAGGCGCAGGGTATCGAGGATGTAGTCGTAGCGGCTGTTGTTGTAGTCGCGCACGGCGGCGTACAGCTGGCGCTGGGCGTTGAGCACGTCGACGATGTTACGGGTGCCGACCTGGTAGCCGATCTCGGTGGCTTCCAGCGAACTCTGGTTGGAGATGATCGCCTGGCGCCGCGCCTGGACCTGCTCGACGTCGGTATTCACCGCGCGGTGCAGGTTGCGGGTATCCTGCACCACCTGGCGGCGCTGGCCTTCGCGGGATTGCTCGCTCTGGTTGAGGCGCTGGTAGGACTCGCGGACCTGGGAGGAGGTCAGGCCGCCGCTGTAGATCGGGATGTTCAGTTCCAGGCCAATGCTGCGCTCGTCGACATACTTGCCATAGTGCACCAGCGGATTGGCGGCGCTGTTGGCGAAGCCGAGGGCGTCGTTGTCGCCCTTCTGGTACTGGGCCACGGCATCGAGGGTCGGCAGGTGCCCGGCCTTGCGCTGGCGGAGGGTTTCCTCGGCGGCGTTGACCGCGTAGTTGCTGGCCAGCAGGCGCAGGTTCTGCTGCACCGCGGTGTCGACCCAGGCCTTGGCGTCGTTCGGCGCCGGCGGCACCACCGGCAGGGTGTGGCGCATGCCCTCGATGGCGCTGTAGTCGCGGTTGGTCAGGGTCACCAGGGCCTGGAAGGCATCGTCCACGCGCTGTTCGGCGATCAACCGGTTGGCGCGGGCGGTGTCGTAGCTGGCCTGGGCCTCGAGCACGTCGGTCTTGTCGGAAAGGCCCACGTCGAAGCGCTCGTTGGCCTGGTCCAGCTGGCGCTTGAAGGCGGCTTCCTCGGCCTTGCTGGTGGCCAGGTTGTCCTGGGCGCGGAGCACCGTGAAGTAGGTCTCGGCGCTGCGCAGGATCAGGTCCTGCTGGGTCGCGGAGAATTCCAGCCGGGCCTGGTCGCTGGTTTCCTTGGCGGCCTGCCACTGGAACCAGCGGTCGGCGCGGAACAACGGCTGGCTGAGGGTGGCCTGGACGACCTGGCTGTTGCGCTTGACGGTCGCCGGACGCTCGTCGAATGCGATCCGGGTGTCTCCGACGCGGGCGCCGGCGCCGAGTTGCGGCAGCAGGCCGGCGCGGGCCTGGGGCACCACTTCCTTGCGCGCCAGGTAGTCGGCCTGGGCGGCGGCGAGGTCGGCGTTGTTGTCGACGGCTTCCTTGTAGACGCTGATCAGGTCGGTCTTGGTCGGCAGCGGGGTCGGCTGGGCGGCCCAGGCGACACCGGTAGCAGCGGCCACGGCGGCCGCCAGGGAGAGTCTGCGCAGCATTCGTTCGTCCTGGAAAAGATGCGAGGTGGGGCAAGGCTAAGGTCGCTACCGGTGGCGGTCAAGGCACCTGCGCGGCAACTGATCGAAGAGCCAGTCCGGATCGATGTGCCGGCGAACGTGCGGGGATCTGCGTCTTCCCTGGCGAGAGGGCGCCGGACCGGACCATGACTGCCGGTCGGGCGGGGCGTTTTCCCGTTGGCGTATCCCGCCGGTGTTGATTAGACTGCCGGGGTTCTTGTCGGGGTGCCCTATACGAGGGGCTGAGATCGGATAGTTCCGGATCCCGTTGAACCTGATCGGGCTAGCGTCCGGTTCCGCCTCGCGCGGACCGCAGCAACCCGCGTAGGGAACAAGATGTCCGCGCCATGCCTGCCTTGCCGGCGCGTCCTTCTCGCCACCAGTCCCGGTGGCCCCGCGTGCCAGGTTCTCCCGACAATCACCCAGGAGAGCCATCGATGAGCGCAACGCAGAAGAACAACATCACCCGCCTTGAGCAGCTCGACCGCCAGTCGACGCAGCCTTTCCCGAACTCGCGCAAGGTCTACCTGACCGGCTCGCGCCCGGACATCCGCGTCCCGGTGCGGGAAATCTCCCTCGCCGACACCCCCACCGCCTTCGGCGGCGAAAAAAACCCGCCGGTGTTCGTCTACGACACCTCCGGCCCGTATACCGACCCTGAGGTCCGCATCGACCTGCGCAAGGGCCTGCCTGACGTGCGTTCGCGCTGGATCGACGAGCGCGGCGACACCGAGATCCTCCCCGGCCTGACCTCCGAGTTCGGCCAGGCCCGCCTGGCCGACGCCAGCCTCGACGCCCTGCGCTTCGCCCACGTGCGCACGCCGCGCCGGGCCAAGGCGGGCGCCAACGTCTCGCAGATGCACTACGCGAAGAAAGGCATCATCACCCCGGAGATGGAATACATCGCCATCCGCGAGAACATGAAGCTGCAGGAAGCCCGGGCCGCCGGCCTGCTCGACCAGCAGCACCCGGGGCACAGCTTCGGCGCCAACATCCCGAAGGAAATCACCCCCGAGTTCGTCCGCGAGGAAGTCGCCCGCGGCCGCGCGATCATTCCGGCGAACATCAACCACACCGAGCTTGAGCCGATGATCATCGGCCGCAACTTCCTGGTGAAGATCAACGGCAACATCGGCAACAGCGCGCTGGGCTCGTCGATCGAGGAAGAGGTGGAGAAGCTCACCTGGGGCATCCGCTGGGGCGCCGACACGGTGATGGACCTGTCCACCGGCAAGCACATCCATGAAACCCGCGAGTGGATCCTGCGCAACAGCCCGGTACCGATCGGCACCGTACCGATCTACCAGGCGCTGGAGAAGGTCAACGGCGTCGCCGAGGACCTGACCTGGGAAATCTTCCGCGACACCCTGATCGAACAGGCCGAGCAGGGCGTCGACTACTTCACCATCCACGCCGGCGTGCTGCTGCGCTATGTGCCGCTGACCGCCAAGCGGGTCACCGGCATCGTTTCCCGCGGCGGCTCGATCATGGCCAAGTGGTGCCTGGCGCACCACCAGGAGAACTTCCTCTACACGCATTTCGAAGAGATCTGCGAAATCATGAAGGCCTACGACGTCAGCTTCTCGCTGGGCGATGGCCTGCGTCCGGGCTCGGTGGCCGACGCCAACGACGCCGCCCAGTTCGGCGAGCTGGAAACCCTCGGCGAGCTGACCAAGATCGCCTGGAAGCACGACGTGCAGGTGATGATCGAAGGTCCCGGCCACGTGCCGATGCAATTGATCAAGGAAAACATGGACAAGCAGCTGGAGTGCTGTGACGAGGCGCCGTTCTACACCCTCGGCCCGCTGACCACCGACATCGCCCCCGGCTACGACCACATCACCTCCGGCATCGGCGCGGCGATGATCGGCTGGTTCGGCTGCGCCATGCTCTGCTACGTCACGCCCAAGGAGCACCTGGGTCTGCCGAACAAGGATGATGTGAAGACCGGGATCATCACCTACAAGATCGCCGCCCATGCCGCCGACCTCGCCAAGGGCCACCCGGGCGCGCAGATCCGCGACAACGCGCTATCCAAGGCGCGCTTCGAGTTCCGTTGGGAGGACCAGTTCAACCTTGGCCTGGACCCGGACACCGCGCGGGCGTTCCATGACGAGACCCTGCCGAAGGACTCGGCCAAGGTCGCGCACTTCTGCTCCATGTGCGGACCGAAGTTCTGCTCGATGAAGATCACCCAGGAAGTCCGCGACTACGCCAAGGAGAACGGCCTGTCCGACGAGAGCAAGGCCATCGAGGCCGGCTTCCAGGAGCAGGCGGCGCGCTTCAAGGACGAAGGATCGGTGATCTACAGGCAGGTCTAGGCCGCGCCACGGGGCCCCTCGCCGTGACGAGGGGCTGCGGAGCGTCGGAAGCGTCAGCCGCGGCCGGGGAACAGGTTCGGCTTGACGATGCCGTTCAGGCGCGGATACGGGATCTTCAGTTCGGGGTGGGCATAGGAATACGGCGCGATGGAGTAGGCGTCGTACTTCAGCGTCACCGCGCCGAAGGTCAATGCCACGTGCGGGGTGCGCTGGAACGGCCAGGTCTTCTGGAAATCGGCGTCCTGGTCGAGCTTGTTGGCCAGCAGCCAGGCCTTGTGCGCCAGCTCGGCCTGTTTCCAGAAGGCTTCTTCCTGGCCGGGAACCAGCATGTCCTGCAGGCTCAGCACCTTGTGCTGCCTGCGGTCGTAGTTGATGAAGCCGCGACCGGGCATGCCGTGGGCGCCGCCGGTGAACAGGTAGCTGGAAAGCTCGATGATCACCAGACCGTCATGTTGTTCGCGCACCTTGGCTTGCAGGTAGCTGCTCCAGCCCGGCTCGGCGCTGTCCAGGAACTGCCGCTCGTAGGCCGCCAGCGATGCCGGCAGGGGTGTTTCGTTGTTTTCCCGGGTCATTTCCAGCAGGGCGCGCTCGACGATCGGGTCCAACTGCGGTTCGTCGGGGAACTTCAAGGTGTCGATGTTTACCAAGGGACACTGTTCGCCCTGACAGCCGGGCTTCAGGTGCTCGCTGGCGAGGCGCTCGGTGGGCAGCGGGTCGTCGAGGCCGGGCTTGAAGAGGCTCTGGCAGGCGCTCAGCAGAACGACCAGGCTGCCGAGGGCGGCGAATTTCAGAAGGCGCATGGGATTCCTTTTGCGACGGTGGATGGGCGGGCTCGAAGCGTCGACCAGTCCGTTTCGACCCTGGCGTCGCGCTTGAGTTCGGCCCGCGCAAACCCCAAGTATGGCCTAGCCGTGGCCGGGAAACACGCCCGTGCGGCGAGCGCCACGAAGTTTTCCCGAGCTGTCCTGAAAGTGGCTGCGCCCTGCGCCGGGCCGCGATAGGATGGCGCGAAACCCACATACCCGAGTGAAGTGAGTCGAGGATGTCCGAAACCTTCAAACCCGCCCCCGGTGACGTCGAGCTCGTGCAGCGCGAGGAATGCTTCCGCGGCTTCTATCGTCTCGATCGCCTGCGCCTGCGGCATCGCCAGTTCGACGGCAGCATGGGCCGGGAAATCAGTCGGGAACTGTTCGTCCGCCATGACGCGGTCTGCGTGCTGCCCTACGACCCGCAGCGCGATTGCGTGGTGCTCATCGAGCAATTCCGCGTCGGGGCGATGCAGAAGCTCGCCAACCCCTGGCTGCTGGAGCTGGTCGCCGGCCTGATCGACAAGGACGAGCAACCGGAGGAAGTGGCCCATCGCGAGGCGATGGAGGAGGCCGGGCTGACTCTTGGTGCGCTCTGGCCGATAACCCAGTACCTGCCGTCGCCGGGCGGCACCGACGAAGTGGTGCACCTGTTCGTCGGCCGTTGCGACAGCGAAGGCGTCGGCGGCGTGCATGGCTTGCCGGAGGAGGGCGAGGACATCCGCGTCCACGTCTGGCCGTTGGAAGATGCGCTGCAGGCCGTGCGCGACGGGCGGATCAACAACGCGGCGAGCATCATCGCCCTGCAGTGGCTGGCCCTGAACCGGGCCGAGGTGCGTGGGCTATGGGCCTGAACCTGCTGCGCGAGCGCTACCGGGTCGACCTGGCCAGCCTGCAGGCGACCTGCGAAGCGAACTACGCGCGACTCATGCGCCTGCTCCCGGACATGCGCGAGGCGCAGGCCTCGCGCCGGGTCGCGCTGAGCGAAGGGGAGCGGCTGCTCGGCGTACTTGCGCTGGAAGTGACCGAGGCCTGCCCCTACACCACCACCCTTCAGGTGCGCCAGGAACTGGGCCTGCCCTGGTTGCCGGCGCCGCGGCTGGAAGTGCGGGTCTACCACGATGCGCGGATGGCCGAGGTGATCGGCGCCGAACAGGCGCGGCGGCTGATGGCGATCTATCCCTACCCGAACCAGGCGATGCACCAGCCCGACGAGAAGAACCAGCTCAACCTGTTCCTCGGCGAGTGGCTCGCCCATTGCCTGGCCTGCGGCCACGAAATGGAGCCGGTGGCCCAGCGCTGAGCGGTTGCAGGCAAAAGGCCAGTTGAATGACATCAAGCCAAAAGTAGTCCTCGCAACTGTGATCTGTTCCG
Organism: Pseudomonas sp. HMSC076A11; assembly: GCF_001810205.1. Lineage (NCBI taxonomy): Bacteria > Pseudomonadati > Pseudomonadota > Gammaproteobacteria > Pseudomonadales > Pseudomonadaceae > Pseudomonas > Pseudomonas sp. HMSC076A11. Next base: position 147,996 of record NZ_KV800262.1, read on the forward strand.
CTTTCCGGGTTTGCCGCCACTTTCGTCGGTCACCATAATCATCCCTTTCACCGCGGACGCCTCGCCTTCAGGAGACGGCCCCTTGTCACGCCATTCGAACACTCCCGCCACCGACGCCTCCGTACTGCTGGTGCAGCTCTCGGACAGCCACCTGTTCGCCGAGGATGGCGCGCGCCTGCTTGGCATGGATACCGCCCATAGCCTGGAGAAGGTGGTCGAGCGGGTCGCCCGGGAGCAGCCGCGGATCGACCTGATTCTCGCCACCGGCGACGTCTCCCAGGACGGCAGCCTCGATTCCTACACACGCTTCCGCAGGTTGAGCTCCCCCCTGGACGCGCCGTTGCGCTGGTTCGCCGGTAACCACGACGAACGCGAGCCGATGCAAAGGGCGACCGAGGGCAGCGACCTGCTGGAGCAGGTCGTCGACGTCGGCAACTGGCGCGTGGTGTTGCTCGACTCGAGCATTCCCGGCGCGGTGCCGGGCTATCTCGAGGAGGATCAGCTGGAGCTGCTGCGGCGCGCCATCGACAGCGCCGGCGAACGCTTCCTGCTGGTTTCCTTCCATCACCACCCGGTGCCGATCGGCAGCGACTGGATGGATCCCATCGGCCTGCGCAACCCGCAGGCGCTGTTCGACCTGCTGGCGCCCTATCCGCAGGTACGCTGCCTGCTGTGGGGGCACATTCACCAGGAGTTCGACCGCCAGCGCGGCCCGCTGCGCCTGCTGGCTTCGCCGTCCACCTGCGTACAGTTCGCCCCCGGCAGCAGCGACTTCACCCTCGACCGCCTGGCGCCGGGCTACCGCTGGTTGCGCCTGCACGACGACGGGCGCCTGGAAACGGGGATCTCGCGGGTCGACGACGTCGTCTTCGAAGTGGACTACGACACCGCCGGATACTGACATGCCCCCGGTCGCGGGATACCGCGGCCACGTGCGTCGTTGCCGATCGGCGCGCAGGCTGGAAGATGAAGCCTGGAAGCTGGTACCGTTCGGCTTTCCCTACCGAGTTGAAGCCCATTAGCCCGTTCCCGATGACCGCGACCAGCCCATCCCTGCTGTATATCCACGGCTTCAACAGTTCGCCCGAATCGCACAAGGCGCGTCAGCTGCAGGCGGCCTTCGGCCACTTGGGCCTGGCCGAAGGCCTGCGCGTCCCGGCCCTGCACCATCACCCACGGCAGGCTATCGCCCAGTTGGAGCGGGCCATCGCCGAGCTCGGGCGACCGGTGCTGGTCGGCAGCTCCCTGGGTGGCTACTATGCGACCCATTTGGCGGAGCGCCATGGCCTGGCGGCGATCCTGGTCAATCCGGCGGTCGCCCCGCATCGCTCCTTCGACGGCTACCTGGGCGCGCAGACCAACCACTACAGCGGCGAGACCTGGGAACTCACCGAGGACCACGTGGCGGCGCTGGCCGAACTGGAAGTCACGCACCTGCAACGTCCCGAACGCTACCAGGTATGGCTGCAGACCGCCGACGAAACCCTCGATTATCGCGTCGCGCAGGCCTTCTACCGAGCCTGCGCGCTACGTATCCAGGCCGGCGGCGACCACGGTTTCCAGGGCTTCGCCCGGCACCTGCCGGCGCTGCTGGCGTTCGCCGGCTACCCGTCGGCGCTGTGGCGCGACACCGACTTTTCGACTTTTGACTGAATAGAGACCCCATGGCTACTTACAACGCAGACGCCATCGAAGTCCTTTCCGGCCTCGACCCGGTGCGCAAGCGCCCGGGGATGTACACCGACACCACCCGCCCCAACCACCTGGCCCAGGAAGTCATCGACAACAGCGTCGACGAAGCCCTGGCCGGCCACGCGAAGAGCGTGCAGGTGATCCTGCACCAGGACAACTCGCTGGAAGTCATAGACGATGGCCGCGGCATGCCGGTGGACATCCACCCGGAAGAGGGCGTGCCGGGCGTCGAGCTGATCCTTACCAAGCTGCATGCCGGCGGCAAGTTCTCGAACAAGAACTACCAGTTCTCCGGCGGCTTGCACGGGGTCGGCATCTCGGTGGTGAACGCGCTCTCGACCCGGGTCGAGGTACGCGTCAAGCGCGACGCCAACGAGTACCGGATGACCTTCGCCGACGGCTTCAAGGACAGCGATCTGGAAGTCATCGGCACGGTCGGCAAGCGCAATACCGGTACCAGCGTGCATTTCTGGCCGGATCCGAAGTATTTCGATTCGGCGAAGTTCTCGGTCAGCCGCCTCAAGCATGTGCTCAAGGCCAAGGCGGTGCTGTGCCCGGGCCTGAGCGTGGTGTTCGAGGACAAGAACACCGGCGAGCGCGTCGAGTGGCACTTCGAGGACGGCCTGCGCTCCTACCTGACCGACGCGGTCGCCGAGCTGCCGCGCCTGCCCGATGAACCCTTCTGCGGCAACCTCGAAGGTTCCAAGGAAGCGGTGAGCTGGGCCCTGCTGTGGCTGCCCGAGGGCGGTGAGTCGGTGCAGGAAAGCTACGTCAACCTGATTCCCACGGCCCAGGGCGGCACCCATGTGAACGGCCTGCGCCAGGGCCTGCTCGACGCCATGCGCGAATTCTGCGAGTTCCGCAACCTGTTGCCGCGCGGCGTCAAGCTGGCGCCCGAGGACGTCTGGGAACGGATCGCCTTCGTCCTCTCGATGAAGATGCAGGAACCGCAGTTCTCCGGGCAGACCAAGGAGCGCCTGTCGTCCCGCGAGGCGGCGGCGTTCGTCTCGGGCGTGGTGAAGGACGCCTTCAGCCTGTGGCTCAACGAGCACGCCGAAATCGGCCTGCAACTGGCGGAACTGGCGATCAGCAACGCCGGGCGTCGCCTCAAGGCGGGCAAGAAGGTCGAGCGCAAGAAGATCACCCAGGGGCCGGCGCTGCCCGGCAAACTGGCCGACTGCGCCGGACAGGAACCGATGCGCGCGGAACTGTTCCTGGTCGAGGGCAACTCCGCCGGCGGCTCGGCGAAGCAGGCGCGGGACAAGGAATTCCAGGCGATCATGCCGCTGCGCGGAAAGATCCTGAACACCTGGGAAGTGGACGGCGGCGAGGTGCTCGCCAGCCAGGAGGTCCACGACATCGCGGTAGCCATCGGCGTCGATCCGGGCGCCAGCGACCTGGCCCAGCTGCGCTACGGCAAGATCTGTATCCTCGCGGATGCCGACTCCGACGGCCTGCACATCGCCACGCTGCTCTGCGCGCTGTTCGTCCGTCATTTCCGCCCGCTGGTGGAAGCCGGCCACGTCTACGTGGCGATGCCGCCGCTGTACCGCATCGACCTCGGCAAGGAAATCTACTACGCCCTCGACGAAGCCGAGCGCGACGGCATCCTCGAGCGCCTGGCCGCCGAGAAGAAGCGCGGCAAGCCGCAGGTCACCCGCTTCAAGGGCCTTGGCGAAATGAATCCGCTGCAACTGCGCGAGACCACCATGGATCCGAATACCCGGCGGCTGGTCCAGCTCACCCTGGAGGACGCCACCGGTACCCTGGAGATCATGGACATGCTGCTGGCCAAGAAGCGCGCCGGTGACCGCAAGTCCTGGCTGGAAAGCAAGGGCAACCTGGCCGAGGTGCTGGTCTGATGCGCCGCCTGCTGGCCATCCTCGGCCTGTTCGGGGGCCTGGTCCAGGCGGCCGAGGCGCCGCCAGAGCCACCGGTTCCGGCAGCCTTGAGCTTCATCTCCGAACATGCGGTGGAGGGCATGCGCGGCGGCAACCTCTCCGGGCTGGCCTGGTGTGGCGGCGCGCTGTGGACGGTTTCCGACCGCGACGACGACCGCCTGTATCGCCTGCAACCCTCGGCCGAAGGCTCCGACCAGCCCTGGCAGGCCGAGGCCGAGAGTTTCATCGCTCCGACCCCGCCGGACAGCGGGTTGCCCTGGGGCATGAGCACGCGGGTCTGGCTCAGTGGCCTGGTGCGCGGCGGCAACCTCGACTTCGAAGGCATCGCCTGCGATGCCGCCGGCAATCGCTACCTGGTCAGCGAGGCGCACGCGGCGGTCCTGCAACTGCCGGTGAGCGGCGCGCCGAACTGGCTGCGCCTGCCGCCCGGCCTGCTGCCGCAAGCGCGGGCCAGCGGCATGCTGATGAATTTCAACGCGCTCTTCGAAGGGATCGCCGTCGACCCCGAGGGCAAGCGCCTCTGGCTGGCTGCCGAGCGCGAGCGCCGCGGCCTGCTGGTGGCCCACCGCGACAACAGTGCCTGGCGCTGCGAGGGCAGCTGCGTACTGCTCGCCGAGGGCGGCAAGATCGAGCCGCCGCCGGAACTGGGCAGCGCGCGCAAGCTGCCGAAGGATTTCTCCGACCTCGCCTTCTACCGCGGCAAGCTGTTCACCCTGGAGCGCCTGGCGCATCAGATCTGCCGCCGCGACCTGGCCCAGGCCAAGGTCGAGCGCTGCTGGTCGTTCGCCTCGGCGGTCCTGGCGCCGGAGCGTCGCTACGAGCTGCCTTATGGCGTCGCGGAAGCCCTGTCGCTGGACGACAAGGGCGCCTGGCTGGGCATCGACAATGGCGACCATGCGCGCGCCGATGGCGATGTGCGGCCCTTCGTCCTGCGCTTCGCCGCGCCCGCCGGCGGCTGGTTGGGGGACAAGTGACGCAACAGGCGCCCGGTCAGCGGCTGGGACGGATCATGCTGGTGCTGGCCTGGGTCGCCGGGCTGGCGCTGGCGACGCGCTATTTCGGCGTCTGGGAAGATCGACAGCGCAACCCGAACCAGGCGCCGCAATCGATCCATGGCGACGGCTACGTCGAGTTGCGCCTGGCCAGCAGCCGGCAGGGCCATTACCTGCTGAACGGGCAGATCAACGGCCAGGGCGTGACCTTCCTGCTCGATACCGGGGCGACCCAGGTGGCGGTGCCGGAAGCCCTGGCGGCAAGACTCGCGCTGGAGCGCGGCGCGCCGATCACCCTGAGCACGGCCAACGGCCGCGCCACGGGCTGGCGCACGCGGCTGGACCAGCTGCAACTCGGCGATATCCGCCTGTCCGGGGTCGCGGCGCTGATTGCGCCGGGCATGGACGGCGATGAGGTGCTACTCGGCATGAGCGCCCTGAAACAACTCGAATTCACCCAGCGCGACGGCACCCTGGTGCTGCGCCAAAACACTTCTCCGTGAGGTACGCATGAGCGAATCCCTCGATCTGAGCCTGGAAGGGGTCGAACGCCGGTCGTTGGCCGAGTTCACCGAGCAGGCCTATCTGAACTATTCCATGTACGTGATCATGGACCGCGCCCTGCCGCATATCGGCGACGGCCTGAAACCGGTGCAGCGACGCATCGTCTACGCCATGAGCGAACTGGGGCTGGATGCCGATTCCAAGCACAAGAAGTCGGCGCGCACCGTCGGCGACGTGCTCGGCAAGTTCCACCCGCACGGCGACTCGGCCTGCTACGAGGCCATGGTGCTGATGGCGCAGCCGTTCTCCTATCGCTATCCGCTGGTGGACGGCCAGGGCAACTGGGGGGCGCCGGACGATCCCAAGTCCTTCGCCGCCATGCGTTATACCGAGGCGCGCCTGTCGCGCTATTCCGAGGTGCTGCTCAGCGAACTGGGCCAGGGTACCGTGGACTGGGTACCGAACTTCGACGGCACCCTCGACGAGCCGGCCGTGCTGCCGGCCCGCCTGCCCAACCTGCTGCTCAACGGCACCACCGGCATCGCGGTGGGCATGGCCACCGACGTGCCGCCGCACAACCTGCGGGAAGTCGCGTCGGCCTGCGTGCGCCTGCTCGACCAGCCGGGCGCGACGGTCGCCGAATTGTGCGAACACGTGCCGGGCCCGGACTTCCCCACCGAAGCCGAGATCATCACCCCGCGCGCCGACCTGCAGAAGGTCTACGAGACCGGCCGCGGTTCGGTGCGGATGCGCGCGGTGTACCGCGTCGAGGACGGCGACATCGTCATCCACGCCCTGCCGCACCAGGTGTCCGGTTCCAAGGTGCTGGAACAGATCGCCGGGCAGATGCAGGCCAAGAAGCTGCCGATGGTGGCCGACCTGCGCGACGAGTCGGACCACGAGAACCCGACCCGCATCGTCATCATCCCGCGTTCGAACCGGGTCGATGTCGAAGAGCTGATGACCCATCTGTTCGCCACCACCGACCTGGAGACCAGCTACCGGGTCAACCTGAACATCATCGGCCTCGACGGCAAGCCGCAGGTCAAGGACCTGCGCCAGTTGCTCTCGGAGTGGCTGCAGTTCCGCATCGGCACCGTGCGTCGACGCCTGCAGTTCCGCCTGGACAAGGTCGAGCGCCGCCTGCATCTGCTGGATGGCTTGCTGATCGCCTTCCTCAACCTCGACGAGGTGATCCACATCATCCGCACCGAGGATCAGCCCAAGGCGGTGCTGATGGAGCGCTTCGAACTCAGCGAGGTGCAGGCCGACTACATCCTCGACACCCGCCTGCGCCAGTTGGCACGCCTGGAAGAGATGAAAATCCGCGGCGAGCAGGAAGAGTTGCTGAAGGAGCAGAAGCGCCTGCAGACCCTGCTCGGCAGCGAGGCCAAGCTGAAGAAGCTGGTGCGCGAGGAGCTGATCAAGGACGCCGAGACCTACGGCGACGACCGCCGTTCGCCGATCGTCGCCCGCGCCGAGGCCCGCGCGCTGTCGGAAACCGAGCTGATGCCCACCGAACCGGTGACCGTGGTGCTCTCGGAAAAAGGCTGGGTGCGTTGCGCCAAGGGCCACGACATCGACGCCGCCGGCCTCTCCTACAAGGCCGGCGACGGCTTCAAGGCCGCCGCGCCGGGACGCTCGAACCAGTATGCGGTATTCATCGACTCCACCGGGCGCAGCTACTCGCTGCCGGCCCACAGCCTGCCGTCCGCGCGGGGCCAGGGCGAGCCGCTCAGCGGCCGGCTGACGCCGCCGCCGGGGGCCAGCTTCGAATGCGTGCTGCTGCCGGACGACGATGCGCTGTTCGTGATCGCTTCCGACGCCGGCTATGGTTTCGTGGTCAAGGGCGAGGACCTGCAGGCCAAGAACAAGGCCGGCAAGGCCCTGCTCAGCCTGCCCAACGGCTCCGCCGTGGTGGCGCCGCGCCCGGTGCGCGATTTGGAGCAGGATTGGCTGGCGGCCGTGACGACCGAGGGCCGTCTGCTATTGTTCAAGGTCTCCGACCTGCCGCAGCTCGGCAAGGGCAAGGGCAACAAGATCATCGGCATCCCCGGCGAACGCGTGGCCAGCCGCGAGGAATACCTCACCGACCTGGCTGTTCTGCCAGCCGGGGCGACGTTGGTCCTGCAGGCCGGAAAGCGTACCCTGTCGCTCAAGGGCGACGATCTGGAACACTACAAGGGGGAGCGGGGCCGGCGAGGCAACAAGCTGCCGCGCGGTTTCCAGCGCGTCGACAGCCTGCTGGTGGATATTCCGCCACAGGATTGAAATGAGCCGTTACCGGTCTCCGATCTCTCGCATATCCGCAAGGGAATGGCGAAAGCGGCCTCTTCCGAGGCCGGCTTTCCGGGGGAATGTCGTCTCCCTGGCGGGTTCCGCCGGGTTTTCCCCTGACGCAGGTGGTCCGAAACCGGTTTCGGAATACGCTCTGCCTCTGGAGCTATGGCGCTGGTTAGGGGATGATACGCCCCTTCGGCCGCCGTTTCCGATGGCGGGTGGCCAGTAGAATTCAAGTCTTGCATCAGTAGTGCCGATCTTCGGCGAAATACGGTGGTTCTCGATGAGCGCGTGGCGCGTCTTCGCATGTCTTTCCCTCGTCAGCCTGCTCGGGCTGACGGGTTGTGCGGTCCATCCGCCGGCCCAGCTCTACCAGTTGGACGTCGGTGCCGCTGCGGTACCGAAAAAGGACGGCGGTGCGGCCGTCCTGCTCGGGCCGGTACAACTGGCCGACTATCTCAAGCGCGATGTGATGGTGCAGCGGCAGGCCGATGGTATTCTCAGTCTGTCCACCGAAGCGCGCTGGGCCGGCAACCTGGAGACCAATGTCAGCCAGCAACTGCTGCGGCAGATGTCCAGCGAGCTGGGCAGCAGCCGCCTGGCGCTGTTCCCGGAAAAACCCGGTTTCACCCCCCAGGTCCAGGTGATGCTGACCATCAGTCGCCTCGACTCCGGCCCCAAGCAGCCGGCAGTGATCGAGGCGCGCTGGCGCCTGTTGGACCAGAAGGGCGACCTGAAGGACAGCCGGGTGTTCCACGAGGAAGAACAGCATCAGGGCAGCATCGGCGACCAGATCCGTGCCCAGAGCGACCTGCTCAAGCGCCTGGCGGCGCAGTTGGCCAAGGACGTCAAGCCGATCGCCGTGGCGGCCGAGGCGCCGCCGCCGGCGACCGCGCGCAAGCCGGTGGCCAAGCCGAAGGTCAAGGAAGAGGAAGGTCCGAAAATGCCACTGGTGGTGCCGATTCGCACCGACGCCGAGGTCTATCGGTTCTGATTGTCGATAGCCGACTAGGAGAAAGCCCCGCCGAAGCGGGGCTTTTTCGTTTCGGCGTCAGCGTGAGCGGCGCAACAGGAAGCGCAGGGCCATGCCGGCGAGCGCCAGCAGCAGGCAGGGCAGCCAGACCCAGCGCGCCTCCGATTGCAGCACCAGCAATCCGCGTTCGCTGAGGAAGCGCGACAGACCGATCGGCGACACGGCGATCGGATGGAACGGCATGAAGTAGCGGGCGTCGCTCCAGGGCCAGAACCAGGCGACGCCCAGCCCGCCATTGGTCATCGCGTCCAGCAGGCTGTGCGAGGCGGTGGCCAGCGCTACCCACAGCCCGGCTTTCAGCGGTCCGCTATGCAGCGGCCGGCAGGCGAGGGCGGCGAGCGCGCCGAGGATCGCGGCGAACAATAGCGAATGGCTGAAGCCGCGATGGCCGAAGGCATCGTGATAGGCGATGCCGAGCTTGAAGGCGACTACGTCGAAGTCCGGCAGGCAGGCGGCGAGCATGCCTGCCAGCAGCAGGCGTGGCGGGATCACCCGGCTGCCAAGGGCCAGTCCCACCGCCAGGACCGGCAGCGGGTGGGTGATCAGGGTGGTCACGGGCGGGCGCGGTCGTGCATGCGCGCCAGTTGGCGCTCGAGCATCGACGGATACGGCTCCAGCAGACGCTCGACGCAGCAGGCTCCTTCCGGACTGGCGATGGCGCGGATACGGGCGCGCTCGCGGACCACCGCGTCGTCGGCGATGCTGCGTTCGACCAGCAGCAGGTTGCGGCTGTGCTGGTTGAGGGCGAGGGCGTTCTGCACGGTTTCGTTGAGCAGCAGGTCGGCCTGGGTCTGTTCGCTGAGGTCTTCGCCGAGGCTCAGGCCCAGTTGCAGTTGCAAGGTGATGCCGCTGTCGGCGACCTCGATCTGCAGGGCATGGCCGAGCGCACGCATCAGTTCACCGCAGCAGAGCGCGTTGGTCAGGTAGTCGGCGCGGTTGTCGCGGCTGTGGAAGAGAATCAGGCTGCCGCCGTCGCTGAGCGTGTGCAGGCTGCCCTTGTACTGGCGGGCGGCCTGTTCCAGGCAGTCGCGATAGCGTTGCAGGAGATCCACCAGGCGGCTGCGCGGCAACCGGCGCAACTGTTCCTGGGCGCCGAGCTGGATCGCCAGCACCGCACTGTGTTGCGGTTCGCGCGCAGCGGGCTGTTCCCCGGCTTCGGCTCCGTTCTCGTCGAAGGCGTCCTGGTCCAGCGGGTCTTCGTCGATGGAGGTGAATTCCACCGGCTTGGTCTCGTCCAGCAGGGCGTCGCCCAGCGGAATGTCGTCTTCCTCGAAGGCCGAGGCCTCGACCTTGCGGCTGCGCAGGTCGGCTTCGTCGTCTTCCAGCAGGATGTCGTCGAAGTTCTGCGGCAGCGGTGCTTCTTCCGGCTCCGGCGCCGGCGGCTTCTCCGGCACCAGGCGCTCTTCCAGGTCGCGCGCCAGGTCGCCCAGCTCGTTCTGCAGTTCGGCGCCGGGGGCCGGATTGTCCGGATCGCGCAACCAGACACGCAATTGCAACAAGGGTGTGGAAATCTGCCGCCCCAGGCGCAGGCTGAAATACAGGGCGAGGATCAGCAGGATCAGGCTGATCAGGCCCATGCTCTGCAGGCTGATCATCATCGGCTGCTGGAACTGCTGCATGTCCAGGCTGATGCGCAGGTGCCCGGCGATCACTTCCTGGAAGGTGATCGGCGTCGAGTACAGGCCTTCGGTGGCACCGAGCAGGCTCTGCTTCGGACGGCTGCCGGCCTCGGCGAGGATGCGCTGGTCGACGCTGTAGATCGCCGCATGGGCCACCAGCGGGTTCTTCACCAGGTTGTTCAGCAGCACGTTGAGGCTGAGGATGTCGTTGGACACCAGCAGCTCGGTGGCGGACGCGGCGGTCTGGGTGATCAGGCTCTGGCCCAGGGCATCGGCCTGCTGTTGCATGGCCTGGCGAAACTGCATGCCCATGACCCAGGCGTAGATCAGCAGGGCCAGGGCCACCAGGATCAGGCTATGGCTGGCGAGCCGCAGGGCGATCGGGACGCGGCGCTGGCGCAAGGCACGAAACAGCAGGAGGAAGAAATTGTCGGGCTTGACGGACGTGGGCCGGGTCACAGGGGGCTCGGTCTTCTGAAATAGAGGTATCGCGCAGTATAACCAGCGCCCCCCGAGGGGCAAAGGGCCGTTGACGCGCTTTCCAGGCCGCCGCGCGGCGGTTTCGCGGGTTTTCCCGGTCGGTTCCGACCGGTGGTGATGGCAAATGCCCGGCTCTGCGTCTCTCGGGTGTGCGGGAAAGCGGGTAGAATGGCGTCTTTTACCTGGCGGAGCTTACGCCTTGCGCGAAATTGTCCTGATCAACATCACCGGGGAAGACCGCCCCGGTCTCACCGCTGCCATCACCGGCGTACTGGCCCAGGGCGGGGTGAACATCCTCGACATCGGCCAGGCGGTGATCCACGACACCCTGTCGTTCGGCATCCTGGTGGAAATCCCGGATACCGAGGCCGGTTCCTCGGTCCTCAAGGACGTGCTGTTCACCGCCTACAAGCTGGACCAGCAGGTGCGCTTCACCCCGGTCTCGGAAGAGGACTACCGGCAATGGGTCGACGGCCAGGGCAAGGCGCGGCACATCGTGACCCTGCTCACCCGCCGGGTGACTGCCGAGCAACTGCAGAGGGTCAGCTCGATCACCGCCAAGTACGCGCTGAACATCGACCACATCGACCGTCTCTCCGGGCGTATGCCGCTGGACATGCCCGCCGACCAGGGCAAGGGCTGCATCGAGTTCTCGGTACGCGGCGAACCGGCCGATCCGGCGGCGCTGCGTGCGGAATTCCTCAGCGTCGCCCAGGAATTGAACGTCGACATCGCTTTCCAGCAGGACAGCGTGTTCCGCCGCAACCGCCGGCTGGCGGTGTTCGACATGGATTCGACGCTGATCGAGGCGGAAGTCATCGACGAACTGGCCAAGGCCGCCGGCGTCGGCGAGAAGGTCGCCGCGATCACCGAGCGGGCGATGCGCGGTGAACTGGACTTCCGCGCCAGCTTCAAGGAGCGCCTGGCGCTGCTGCAGGGGCTGTCGGAAGACGTGCTGGAGGAGATCGGCGCCTCGCTGCGTCTGACCGAGGGTGCGGAAACCCTGTTCGCCGAACTCAAGCGCCTGGGTTACAAGACCGCCATCCTGTCCGGCGGCTTCACCTATTTCGCCCGTCAATTGCAGGCGAAGCTGGGGATCGACTACGTGTTCGCCAACGAGTTGCAGATCGTCGACGGCAAGGTCACCGGGGTGGCGGTCGAGCCGATCGTCGATGCCCAGCGCAAGGCCGACCTGCTGCGCGAACTGGCGGCGAAGGAAGGCCTGAGCCTGGAGCAGACCATCGCCGTCGGCGACGGCGCCAACGACCTGCCGATGCTCGGCCTGGCCGGCCTGGGCGTGGCGTTCCGCGCCAAGCCGCTGGTCAAGCAGTCGGCCAAGCAGGCGATCTCGACCCTGGGCCTGGACGGCATCCTCTACCTGCTCGGCTACCGCGACCGCGAAGGACGAGCCTGAGGCCGGCGGGCGTCTCTTGCCGGCCCGGCAGCCACGAACCAGGTCGGTAGAGCGGAAAAGCAACGGGCGCCCAGGGCGCCCGTTCTTCATTCGTCTCCCGAGGAGAAGTCGTAGTCCATCGCCTGGCTCGGCCCCTGCAGGTAGTAGCCCTGGATGTAGGTGGCGCCGGCTTGCCACAGGGTGGCGAGGACGCTGGCGCTCTCGACGAAGGGGACGATGCTGAGCTTCTGCTGTTCGTGCAGTTCGGCGATCAGGCCCTTGAGGATCTCCTGGTTTTCCACCTGGTTGAGGTCCTGGACGAAGGAACCATCGATCTTGATGAATTGCACGGTCAGGTGCTTCAGCGCGTTGAACGGGTTCAGCGAGCAGCCGAACTGGCTGATCGCCGCCTGGCAATGCAGGGTGGCCAGGCCCTGGGTCAGTTGCTTGGCCTGCTTCAGATAGCTGGTGGCGTCGGCTTCGCTGATCTGGAACACCAGCGACTCCGGCGGCAGGCGCGCGGCCTTCAGCGCCACCCCGAGCCAGGGCAGCAGGCCGGGGTCTTGCAGGCTCGCGCTGGACAGGTGGACGAACAGCTTGGTCTGGTGCCCCTTGGCGCGATGCTCGGCGAGCAGCTTGATCGAATTGAGGATCACCCAGCGGTCGATCTTCTCCGCCAGCCCGGCTTCCTTGGCGGCATGCAGGAACTCCGCCGGCGGCACTTCCTGGCCCTGCGGATTGAGCAGGCGCAGGAGCACCTCGTAGTTCTCGTGGCTGTCGCCGCGCAGGCTGATGACTGGCTGGAACAGCAGGCGGAAGCTGTTGGTCTCCAGCGCCTGCTGGAGGATCGCGATGACGTCGCCGCGCTGGGCGGCGGCGGCAAGCTCTTCCGCCGGGTTGTACTGCTTGATCTGCGACCCGCCCTTGCGTGCCGCGTCATCGGCGCAGCGATGCGCACGGTTCATCACGTCCTGGGCCTTGGCGGTCTTCTCGTCGAGACCGGCGACGCCGATGCTGAGGGTGGCCTGGGCGCTGCGGCCGTTCAGCTCGAAAAGGTGGTTCTCGACTTTCTTCAGCAGTCGTTGCAGCGCCGCTTGCGCCTGCTCGGGAGTCTTGCCCTTGAACAGGGCGGCGAAGATCGAATCGCCGAAACGCGCCAGGTCGGCTTCCTCGCCGAACTGTTCACGCATCAGTCCGGCCAACTGGCCGAGCAGCAGGTCGATCCCGGAAAGCCCGTGGTCGGCCTGGAGCGAGGGGTAGCCGTTGAGATGGATATAGGCCAGGGTCGACGGCTTGCGGGCGGTCACCGCCTGCTGCACGGCGGCATCCATCAGGTCGAGGAAGTGGCTGCGGTTGTAGAGACCGGTGACCGGGTCCTGGCTGCTGACTTCGCGGAGCTTTTCTTCCAGCTCGGCGTTGTCGACCTCGCCGCGGATCACCACCTGGATGCAGGGTTCGCCGTCGTACGTGGCGGCGGAGAGGCTGATGCGCGCCTTGAATTCCTGGCCGTCGAGCTTGACCCCGGTGCAAACCAGTTCGGTCTGGCGCTGGTCGTTCTGGTAGCCCTTGAGGAAATCCTTGAAGGCGCCCTGGTCGCAGGAGGCGATCAGGTCGATGACCGGCAGGCCTTCCAGTTCCTCGGCGTCCTCGTAGCCGAACAGCGCCATGTAGGAGCGGTTGGCGTAGATGTGCATGCCGTCGTGGACGTAGGTGATGGCGTCGACCGAGCTGTCGAGCAGCAACTGGCAGCGTTTTTCCGCCTCGCGCAGGGCGAGTTCGGCGGCGCGGCGCGCGCGGCGTTCGGCGAGGCCGGCCAGCTCGCGGTTGGCGACCAGCACCAGGCGCTCGTCCTCGCCTTGCGGCAGGGCGTCCTGGGCGCCGAGCATCAAGGCGTCGGTGATGGCGTCGGAGCTGTTGTCGGCCACCAGCTGGATGAACGGGATGTCGCGCGACTGGCGGCGCAAGGTGGCGAGCGCCTCGCCGGGCTCGAGACACTCGCTGGTCGGCGCGGCGATCAGCAGGTCCCAGCTTTGCTGGAGGGTTTCGGCGAGGTCCTCGGGAGAGGTCAGTCGATGTACGCGGGTCGCGTGGCCGGCATTGCGGAACAGACTGACCAGGCGTTCGGCTTCGTTCTGCGAGTCTTCCAGAATCAGCAGGCGGATGGTTTTCTTTTCGATGGCCATGGAAAGGGCTCAGTCCGCGTCCGGGCGGGCGCGAAAAGACGGCGAATGGAGGTGTCGGGGCAATCTACAGAGACTTCCAGAGCGAGTCAAAATCTTCCTCCCCCGCAGGCGGCCGGGCCACTGGCGCTGTGACCGGCTTATCGCTCGGGGTGTTCACCGGTTCCGCCGAGCGGTATTCGAACTGGCTGAAGCTGCCGGTCGAGGCCTGCCGGCGATTCAGCACCGCGCGCCGCTCCTCGCCGTGCAGGTTGATCTGCACCCGGCTGCCCTCCTGGAACGGCAGGCGCGGGGTGATCACCGTCGCCGGCCGCGAGATCGCGGCGATCGCCGGCAGCAGCAGGGCGCGCAGGTAGTGGCTGCTCTGCTCGGTCTTGCGCAGCAGTTGCAGGCCGCAGGGCTGTGCCGCCGGGGCGATCATCTCGATGCCCATCTGCGTGCCGCCATTGCGTACCTGGCGGATCCAGCGCACCACCGCGATGCTCCACGCCTGGCCTGGAAGGTCCTGCAGGCCGACCAGTTCGCCCGCCTGCAGTTGGGCGGGCACCTCCTTCGGCCAGCTCAGGCAATAGCCGCCGGGGCTGTGGTTGACGATGGGCAGGGCGTAGGTCGGGTAGTCCTCGGTGGCGTCAGCCTGTGCGTGGGCCTGCGGGTGCCCGGGTTGCACACTGCGGGGCGACTGGTGCGGGCGGTACTCGATTTCCTCCAGCGGCATGCCGGGCTGCCAGTCGGTGACCTTCTGTGCATCGAAGGCGCCGGCCCAGGCGTCCTGGACGTCGGCCTTGAAGCGAGGCGCCTCGGGCGCTTCCTGGATCTGCAGGACCTCGTTGAACGGGCGGCGCCCGGCGAGGAAGTAGTGCAGGGCGCTCATGCCGATGCACAGGGTCAACTGGCCCTGGCCCTGGGTGCGCTGGAAGGTACGTTCGGCGATGTCACCCCAGGCCGAGGAGAGATGTTGCAGCAGGTCCAGGGTCACCCCTTCGATCAGCGGCAGGCGTGCTTTCGCGCGTTCGGCCTCGGGCTGCAGCAGGTATTCGCGGATCAGCTCGACCAGCGGCTGGGTGTCGATGCCCAGGGCACTGGCCAGTTGGGTCTCCGGGTACAGCGAACGGTAGCGCGGCGGGCCGTCGATCTGCGGCACGGCGATGAACAGCGAGCCGGGCAGCGTCGCGCTCTGTATCGACAGCAGCTGGCTCCAGGGTTCGAGCACCTCGGCGAGCCGTGCAATGTTGTTCTGGCGCATCTGGTTGCAGCGCGCGCAGCCGAGCAGCAGCGGAATCAGGTAGGCCTGCTCGACGCTCAGGCCGGGGGTGTGCTTGGCCAGTTCGTCGCGCACCGCGAGACGATGCACGCCGCGCTGGCTGGCCAACTGGTAGAGCTGGTGGAGTTCCAGCCAAAGCCCCTCGGGGACCGGGCAGTACAACTGGCTGGCGCGGATCAGCGGCCCGCACAGGCTGCGGATCGCCCGCTGGATGCCGACCGCGAACAGCTGCGCGCGGTCGCGGCTGTTGCGCGGCGCTTCCTGGACCACGATCAGCTTGTAGCCGATGGCCAGGTGGTTCTGCAGGGCCTGGCAGAGGTTGGCGATCTTGCGCGGCCGTTCGTCGAGGACGATGGCCTGGTTGAGGAAGTGCCGTTCCAGGTGGGCGCAGACGAAATGCACCTCTGGACGGAACAGTTCGAGCAGTTGCAGGCGGGCCTCGACGGGCAGCACCAACTGGTTGAGTTCGATCAGGCCCTGGTAGAGCTGGCGCGCGGTTTCCCCGAGGTTGGCCTTGGGCAGGTGCGCCAGCCAGTACTTGATGTCCTTCGGGGTGGCGTCGCAGAAGCTCAGGTTCTGCTGCGTCGGAGTGGGGACGCGCAACGAGAGGTGGGGGCTCTGGTTTTCCATGGGGGGTTAGACGGCTCCGCTACTGAAAAGGCTCTACGGGGGATGAAGCCCCGGAGAGGTGCCGGACTTCCGATCGCCGCGGCTGCGCCTCCTCTTTCTTAACACGGGAGGCGGGTTCATCGTCGTGGCCAGGACAGGAACTGTGCGGCAGTCCGCTTTCCTGACCGAGGGGTCGGCACAGGCTCGATAGGACCTTTCCGAACTCTAGCAGCATCGAAATGGACCCGCAGCCTTCGGACGCCACGATCCCGCCGGGAGGTTCCGGCGGCGGGGAGAGACGGGACGGAGGCGCTCGGGGCGCTCCGTCCCGGCGAGGTCAGGACTGTTTCGGCAGTGCCAGGCATTCGCCCATGCGCACCGGGCTCGCTGCCCCGAGGCCGTCGTTGAACGCGACCTGCTGCGGGCCGAACAGGACGATGGCGGTGGAGCCCAGCTTGAAGCGACCGAGCTCGGCGCCTTTTTCCAGGCGGATCGGCGCACGGGCGGCTTCGTCGTAGCGGAAGGTCTTCAGTTCGCGCTTCGGCGGCGTAACCAGGCCGGCCCAGACGGTTTCGATGGAGGCTACGATCATCGCGCCTACCAGCACCACGGCCATCGGACCGCGCTCGGTGTCGAACAGGCAGACCACCCGCTCGTTGCGGGCGAACAGCTCGGGAACGTTTTCCGCGGTGGTCTGGTTCACCGAGAACAGCCGGCCGGGAACGTAGACCATCTCGCGCAGGGTGCCGGCCAGCGGCATGTGCACGCGGTGGTAGTCCCGGGGGGACAGGTAGACGGTGGCGAAGTCGCCGCCCATGAAGGGCGCGGCCAGTTCGGCGTCGCCGCCGAGCAGTTCGGCCAGGCTGTAGCTGTGGCCTTTGGCCTGGAATATCCGTCCGTGCTCGATCGGGCCGAGCTGGCTGATCGCGCCATCGGCCGGGCAGAGCACCGCGCCGGGCTCCTGGGCCAGCGGGCGGGCGCCATCCTTCAGGGCGCGGGTGAAGAAGGCATTGAAATGTTCATAGGCCTGCAGGTCCTCGACCTGCGCTTCGCGCATGTCGACCTGGTAGCGCCGGGCGAACCAGGCGATCAGGCGGTCCTTGAACCAGGTCGCCCGGCAGTCGGCGGCGAAGCCGATCAGCCGGGACAGCAGGTGGTGCGGCAGCAGGTACTGGCTGCAGATGAACAGACGATCTTTGAACGACATTCCTCAAACCTCTACAGGGGTATCGGGGTGGTTGCCCCATTCCGACCAGGAGCCGGCGTAGCCTTTGACCCGCGGGTAGCCCAGCGCCTTGGCCACCAGGTAGGTGAAGCCGGAGCGATGGTGGGTCTGGCAGTGGGTGATCACTTCCTTGTCCGGCGTGATGCCGAGGTCCTCCAGGACTTCGGCGATATCCGCGCGGATGCGCAGGGCGCGAGCCGGGTCCATGCCGGCGGTCCATTCGAAATTGATCGCGCCGGGCACATGCCCGGCCTTCGCGGCGAGCACCTTGGTACCGGCGTATTCGCTGGGGTTGCGCGCATCCCATACCGCCAGGTCGGCGGCGCCGAGGCGGCTTTGCAGGTATTCGCGGGTCGCGCTGGGCTCGTCGTGCAACGTCAGCGGCAGCGGGCCGCCGACAGGCGCCGGGACCTCGCGGTCGAGCGCCTGGGCGTCGGCGATCCAGGCCGGCAGGCCGCCGTTGAGATAGTGGTAGCGGTGGTGGCCGATCACGTCCAGCAGCCAGATGAAGCGGCCCGCCCAGCCGCCGCCTTCGTCGTCGTAGACCACGTAGGTCGCCTCCGGGCGGTGGCCCAGCTCGCCGAACAGGGCTTCCAGGTCGGCCTTCGCCGGTAGCAGGCCGGGTGCCGGGGGTTGTCCCCACTGGGTGCGTTTGGGGTCGACGAAACGCGCGCCGGGGATATGCCCTTCGGCGTAGCGGGCGGCACTGGTCAGGTCGACCAGGATCAGCTCGGGCGCGCCCAGGCGCGGCGCGAGGTCGCTGGGCTCGATCACCAATGGCAGGTCGGAGAAAACGGACATGCGAGTACCCCCGGGTTGAAGAAGGGCAGCAGTTTAACGGAAAGCGCGCCCGACCAGTGTGCCGGGCATGTCCCTCATTCCGTGTGGCGCTGGCGGCCGAACTGCTGGATCGCGCGCTCGGTGCACTGGGCGGTCTTGGCGAAGGCCTGGGCATGCAGGTCGCTGAACGGCTGGCCGCCGAGGTCGGCCAGGACCAGCATCACCACCCGCGAGCCGTTGCCCAGCGAGCGCAGCAGCAGGTGAGGCCCGGGGAACAGTTGGCGCAAGGGTTCGCCGAGGGCCGGCAGCAACTGGTCCTGGTTGTTCGGGCCGATGCGCAGCAGGGCGGGTTGCTGGAACAGTTTCTTCAGCATCGGGCTGCTGGCAATCTCCAGTTGCAATTTCTCCTGGCCCTGTTCGAGTCCGGCGCTCTGCTGCGCCAGTACGTGTACCTGGGTGCGATCGGCCACCAGCAGCAGCATCCTTTGCAGGCCGCAGGCGCGCAGCGCATCGCGGGCACAGGCGGTGAGCTGCACCACGTTGCTGAACGGGCTGGGCTCCCGGAGCAACTCGGCGCAATGCTGCCGCCACTCGGCCAGGGCTTCCGCCGAGGGCGGCGGCGGGGGTGCCGCTTCGGCACGCCAGCGGCTGGCCTGCCAGGGCCAGATCAAGGCCACCGCTGGATGCCACAGCGGCGGCCGGGCGTGCAGGCGCGCGCTTTGCGCGGCGAGCATGTGCACCTGCTGCTGGACTTCGGTCAGCGGCTGGCCCAGGTACAGGCCGGT
Organism: Pseudomonas sp. HMSC076A11; assembly: GCF_001810205.1. Classification (NCBI taxonomy): domain Bacteria; kingdom Pseudomonadati; phylum Pseudomonadota; class Gammaproteobacteria; order Pseudomonadales; family Pseudomonadaceae; genus Pseudomonas; species Pseudomonas sp. HMSC076A11. The sequence goes on from NZ_KV800262.1 coordinate 166,730, forward strand.
CAGGCGCTGCCAGCGCAGCATGTGCGGCCCGTCCCAGCTCTGGTGCGCGGCGATGGCCAGGCCATTGGCGAGGAGAGTGCAGTTGGCCGGCTGGGTCAGCCAGCGGGCGAGATCGGGCTGGGCATCGAGTTGCTGTTGCTGGAGCAGGGGCGACTGATGGTCGCGGGCGATACGCAGGGCTCGAACCAGCAAGCGACGGTCGCAGGCGAGCAGGCGATAGCCCTGGATGACCCACTGCGGTAGCCGCCAGCGTTCGGCCAGCGCCAGGCAGATCGGCAGCAGGCGCATGCCCAGCAGTTCGCGCTCCACTCGCAGGGTCGGTTCGCCCTGTACCAGCACGCGTTGCTGCCATTGCTCCAGTAGCTGCGGGCGGGCGTTGGCCAGCGCCCAGACCGGAGCCATGGTCAGCAGGCTGCCCCAGTGGATTTCCTGCCAGAGCCTGGCCAGGCGCGCGCCGAACAGGCCGCTGGCCTGCTGCATGGCGTGCTGGCTGATCAGCAACATCTGCCCGAGGACCCTGGGCATCTCCGCATCCTGGATGCTCGGCAGGGTCTTCAGAAGTTGGCTCGCGCGCGCCAGGCCGAGGCGGCTGAGGGCCACCTCCAGGCTTTCCGCGGGGTTGTCGCGGGCGCTCTCGGCGCGATTGGCCTCGCGCAGGATGGACAACGCCAGCGTCGGGCTGCCCTGCAACTGGTCGGCGATCTCGCGCAGCGAGCGGCGGCTGTCGCTCAGCGCGGCGTGCAGGCCGGCATAGTGGCTGGCGGGGATCGGCAGGGGTTGCCGGTCGAGCTCTTCGAGCCAGGCGGCGAGGCGGTCTGTCATGGGTGTCGGGCTCGGTGTCGGCGAGGCGGCGAACTGGCTTTTCGAGTATTCGGACTATAGTCTTGCGGCTAGCAACCGATAACAAGAGGGAGCCTAGCAGTCCCCCTCCTTATCCTGTTCATTTCGCACGTCCGGTCCTCATGTCAAAAATCATCGGCATCATCGTCGTTTTCGCCAGTGTCCTCGGGGGCTTCCTGCTCTCCGGCGGCAAGATCGGCGCCATCATCCAGCCCTTCGAGGTCCTGATCATCGGCGGTGCGGCACTGGGGGCGTTCCTCCAGGCCAACCCGGGCAGCACGTTCATGGTGGTGCTGAAGAAAGCGCCGAAGATGTTCAGCAACCGCTTTACCCAGACCTACTACCTCGAGGTGCTGGGCATGCTCTACGAGATCCTCAACAAGAGCCGGCGCGAAGGGATGATGGCGATTGAGGCGGACATCGAGGACCCCGCGGCCAGTCCCATCTTCAGCAAGTACCCCGGCGTGCTGAAGGACGAACGGATGACCGCCTATGTCTGCGACTACCTGCGCATCATGTCCTCCGGCAACATGGCGCCGCACGAGCTGGAAGGCCTGTTCGACATGGAGCTGTCCAGTCTCAAGGAGGACCTGGAGCATCCGTCCCACGCGGTGACCAAGGTCGCCGACGCCCTGCCGGGCTTCGGTATCGTCGCCGCGGTACTCGGCATCGTCATCACCATGGCGTTGCTTGGCGAAGGCAGCCAGGCGGAGATCGGCCACCACGTCGCCGCCGCCCTGGTGGGTACCTTCCTCGGGATTCTCGCCGCCTACGGCTTCGTCGGCCCCCTGGCCGTCGCGCTGGAGCACGATGCCAAGGAAGAGTTGAACATGTTCGAGGCGATCAAGGCCTGCCTGGTCGCTTCCGCTTCCGGCATGCCGCCTTCGCTGGCCGTCGAGTTCGGCCGCAAGGTGCTGCTGCCCGCCCATCGGCCGACCTTCGCCGAGCTCGAGCAGGCCGTGCGTGGCCGCTGAGTGGAGGCACTGTCGATAGATGGACAATAACCAGCCGATCATCGTCAAGCGCGTCAAGCGCTATGCCGCCGGCCACCACGGCGGCTCGTGGAAGATCGCCTTCGCCGACTTCGCCACGGCGATGATGGCGTTCTTCCTGGTGCTCTGGCTGCTGTCTTCGGCCACCCCGGAGCAGAAGAAGGCGATTTCCGGATACTTCCAGGACCCCATCGGTTTCAGCGAAAGCGCCAGCCCCTACGTCATCGACCTCGGCGGCACGCCGACGCCGGCGCCGGACAAGACCCTCAATCCGCAGGTCCAGGCCCAGCCGGACTCCAACGAAAGCCGGATCAGCCCCGAGCAGGACCACCAGGTCAACGCCGACCAGGCCGAGAACCTCGCCGAGCAGGTTGAGCGAGAGCGCCTGGCGCTGCTGCTGCAGGAGTTGCAGAACAAGGTCGACGAAAATCCGATGCTCAAGGACTTCAAGGACCAGATCCACTTCGAGATCACCCGCGACGGCCTGCGCATCCAGATCGTCGACGCCGCCAACCGGCCGATGTTCGACCTCGGCAGCGCGCGCCTGCAGCCGTATTTCGAGGACATCCTGCTGGCCATGGCCGAGACCATCCGCCAGGTGCCGAACAAGATCAGCATCAGCGGCCACACCGACGCCAAGCCCTATGCCGGCAACGGCGACTTCGGCAACTGGGAGCTATCGGCCAATCGCGCCAACGCCGCGCGCCGAGCACTGGTCGCCGGCGGCTATCCGGAAGGGCAGATCGCCCAGGTTGTCGGCTATGCCTCGGCACGCCTGTTCGACGACAAGGACCCGCTGAACCCGGTGAACCGGCGGATCGACATCGTGGTCCTGACCCGCAAGGCGCAGAAGGCCATCGAAGGCGAGACCGGCGCTCCCGAAGCCAGCGCCCCCGCGGCTGCCCCGGGCGAGCAGCCGAAGCCGGCTGCCGAGGCACCGGCGGCGGGCGCGCAACCTTCGCTACCGGCGGACGAGGTGCAGAAGAAGCTCAACCTGTTCGACGACGGCGGCAGCCTGAAGCTGGAGCAGATCAAGGGCGACTGAGGTTCAGTAGTCCGTTTCCGGCATGCTTGCCAGAATGTGCCGGTAGCTGGCCATGCGTTGCGGCATGATGCGCCCGTCCTCCAAGGCCTGGAGCAGGGCGCAACCTGGTTCACGGTCGTGCTTGCAGTCGCGGAAGCGGCAATGTCCGAGCAGGTCGCGGAACTCGATGAAACCGGCCTCGACATCGTCTCGCGACACGTGCCCCAGGCCGAACTCACGGATGCCGGGCGAGTCGATCAGGTCGCCGCCGCCGGGAAAATGGAACAGTCGCGCGGTGGTGGTGGTATGGGTGCCCTTGCCGGTCACCGTGGAGAGGTCGCCGACACGGGTGTCGACACCCGGCAACAAGGCATTCACCAGCGACGACTTGCCTACCCCGGACTGCCCGACGAAGACGCTCACGTGAGCGTCCAGCGCGCCGCGCAGTTCGTCCATCGCCAGGCCATTGAAGGCCGACACCTCGATCAGCGGGTAACCCAGGGTGCGGTAGACATTCAGCAGCGCATCGATGCCTTCGGCATTGCTCTCGTCGACCAGGTCGGCCTTGTTCAGCAGCAGCAGCGGCTGGATGCCGGCATGTTCGGCGGCGATCAGGTAGCGGTCGATCAGGTTGGCGTGCGGTTCGGGACGCGGGGCGAAGACGATGACGATGCGGTCGACGTTGGCCGCCACCGGCTTGAGCAGCCCGCGCATGTCCGGGCGGCACAGCTCGGAGCGGCGCGGCAATTGCGCGACGATCACGCCGATGCCCTGGTTGCCGGCGCGCCAGACCACCTGGTCGCCAGTCACCAGTGCCGGCAGGTTGGCGCGCAGGTGACAGCGGGAAACCTGGCCGTCGGCGGACTCGACCTCTACCTGAACCCCGAAATGAGCGATCACCTGGCCGGTCTGCTCCGGTCCCAGGTCGCCGCCTTCCAGCTCGTCCACGGCACGCGACTCGCGACGGGCCGCCCGGGCCGCGCGTTCTTCCTGGATCTTTTCGATGCGCCAGCTCTGCCGGCGGGTCAAGTGGCGTTTGGCCATGATGCGTCCGCATGAAAAATCGGCGGCGAGTTTAACATGGGCGCGCCGCCATCATTCGCGCGGCGGCGTTCCACGCTAGAATGCACGGCATAGCGACTGGAGCGACTCCCCATGCAGAACCCGCAGAACCTTATCTGGATCGACCTGGAGATGACCGGCCTCGATCCGGACCGGGACGTCATCATCGAGATGGCCACCATCGTCACCGACAGTGACCTCAACACCCTGGCCGAAGGACCGGTGATCGCCATCCACCAGCCAGAGGAAATCCTCGCCGGCATGGACGAGTGGAATACCCGCCAGCACGGCCAGTCCGGCCTGACCCAAAGGGTTCGGGAAAGTACCGTGAGCATGGCCGAGGCCGAGGCGCAGACCCTGGCCTTCCTCGAGCAGTGGGTGCCCAAGCGCAGCTCGCCGATCTGCGGCAACAGCATCTGCCAGGACCGCCGCTTCCTCTATAGGCACATGCCCAGGCTGGAAGGCTACTTCCACTACCGCAACCTCGACGTCTCCACCCTCAAGGAGCTGGCCGCGCGCTGGGCGCCGCAGGTCCGCGAGAGCTTCAAGAAGGGCAACACCCACCTGGCGCTGGACGATATCCGCGAGTCGATCGCCGAGCTGCGCCACTACCGCGACCACTTCATCAAGCTCTGATCCGTCCGGACCGGACGGCAGGCGCCGGCCGGGCTAGGTTTCCCCGTGGCGCCGCAGGGCCCATTCCACGTGCTCGCGGACCAGCTCCGAAGGGAACCCGCGGCGCGCCTTCAGCGCCTCCAGCACCGGGATGGTCGAGGGCGCGTTGCCCAGCCCCACCGCCAGGTTGCGCAACCAGCGCTCGTAGCCGGCGCGGCGCAGCGGCGAACCCTCGGTGCGGCCGAGGAACTCCTCCTCGCTCCAGAGGAACAGTTCGGCGAGTTCGGCGTTGTCCAGGCTGTGGCGCGGCTGGAAGTCGCCCTGCCCGGTGGGGCGGGCGAAGCGATTCCATGGGCAGACGATCTGGCAGTCGTCGCAGCCGAATACCCGGTTGCCGATCAGTGGTCGCAGCTCCAGCGGAATCGCGCCCTTGTACTCGATGGTCAGGTAGGAGATGCAGCGTCGCGCGTCCAGCCGGTAGGGGCCGACGAAGGCCGCGGTCGGGCAGATGTCCAGGCAGGCCGAGCAGCGTCCGCAATGCTCGCTGTCCATCGCCGGGTCGACGGGTAGCGGCATGTCGACGAACAGCTCGCCGAGGAAGAAGTAGCTGCCGGCCTTGCGGTTGAGCACCAGCGTGTTCTTGCCGATCCAGCCGAGGCCGGCCTGTTCGGCGATGGCCTTTTCCAGCACCGGCGCGCTGTCAACGAAGGCGCGGAAACCGAACGGGCCGACTTCGGCCTGGATGCGCTCGGCCAGTTGTTGCAGACGCTTGCGGATCAGCTTGTGGTAGTCGCGGCCGAGGGCGTAGCGCGAGACGTAGGCTTTTTCCGGCGTCGCGAGGACCTGCGCCATGCGCGTGTCGCCGGGCAGGTAATCCATGCGCAGAGAGATCACCCGCAGCGTGCCGGGAACCAGCTCGGCAGGTCGCGAGCGCTTGCTGCCGTGCGCCGCCATGTAGTCCATCTCGCCGTGGTAGCCGGCCTCCAGCCAGCGCTGCAGGTGCGCTTCGTGCTCGCCCAGCTCGACGTCGCTGATACCGACCTGCTGGAACCCCAGCTCGCGGCCCCAGTCCTTGATGGACTGGGCGAGGCGGGCGGGGTCCGGCGGGGAAAGGTTGTCGGCCAGAGGCTGGGGAGTCATGGGAGGCAACGAAGACGAGGGAAAGCGAAATGGGATAGGTATAATTCTGCCAGACTGCGCGCCTGACGCCGAATCGATCCGATGACCATGACCTTCCAGCACGACGACCTGCCACTCGCCCTCTATTCCGCCGCCCAGGTGCGCGACCTCGATGCGCGCCTGATCGCCGCCGGCACGCCGGGCTTCGAACTCATGCAGCGCGCCGCCCACGCCGCCTGGCGTGCCTTGCGCCGCCGTTGGCCGGAGGCCGCGGCGCTGACGGTGCTCGCCGGGCACGGCAACAATGCCGGCGACGGCTACCTGATCGCGGCGCTGGCGCAACGTGCGGGTTGGCGAGTGCGGGTGCTGGCGGTCGCGGCGCCGCAGCGGCTTGCCGGCGACGCGGCGCAGGCGCATGCCGCCGTGCTGGCGACCGGGGTCGTGGTGGAGCCCTGGAGCGAGTGCGCCGTGCTCGAGGGCGTAGTAGTGGATGCATTGCTCGGCACCGGCCTGGCAGGTGCCGTGCGCGAGCCCTTTGCGCAGGCCATCCGCCTGGCCAACGCCGCCGACCTGCCGGTGCTGGCGGTGGATATTCCTTCCGGCTTGAGCGCCGACACCGGTGCGGTATTGGGGGAAGCGATCAGGGCGGATCTGACAGTGACTTTCATCGGCCTGAAGATCGGGCTGTTCACTGGCGAGGCGCCGGCACGGGTCGGCGAGCTGGTGTTCGACGAACTCGGCAGCGACGCCGTCGTGTTGCAAGGGCTCCAGCCCCGGGCCCACCGTCTGGCACGAAATGCCCTGCCGAGTCTGGCAGCGCGGCCGCGGACCGCGCACAAGGGGCTGTTCGGCCACCTTCTGGTGGTCGGCGGCGACACCGGCATGGGCGGGGCAGTGCTACTGGCCGCGGAAAGCGCCCTGCGCTGCGGCGCCGGGCTGGTCTCGGCGGCGACCCGCGTCGAACATGTGCCGGCGTTGCTGAGCCGTTGTCCCGAGGTCATGGCCCATGGCGTGGCGTCGGCGAACCAACTGCTGGCCCTTGCCGAACGCGCCAGCGTGCTGGTGCTCGGTCCCGGTCTTGGCCAGCGCGCCTGGGGGCGTAGCCTGCTGAGCGCTGTCCGGTCGCGACCGTTGCCGCAGGTCTGGGATGCCGACGCGTTGAACCTGCTGGCCCTGGAACCGGTCGGAGCAGGGCCGCGGACATGGATTCTGACGCCGCATCCCGGCGAGGCCGCGCGCCTGTTGGGTCGCTCGACCGCCGAGGTGCAGGCGGATCGCCCGGCGGCGGCGCTGGAACTGGCGCGTCGCTACCAGGCGGTGGTGGTGCTGAAGGGCGCCGGCAGCCTGGTCGCCGCGCCCGACGGACGACTTGCCGTCTGTTCCCAGGGGCATCCGGCGATGGCTGGTGCCGGCCTGGGTGACGTGCTGTCGGGCATCACCGGTGCCTTGCTGGCCCAGCGCGTGGAGGCGTTCGAGGCGGCCTGCCTGGCGGTCTGGCTGCATGCCGCCGCCGGTGAGCGGCTCGGCGCCCAGGGTCGTGGGCTGGCGGCGACCGATCTCATACCTACCGTTCGTCAGTTGCTCGAGGAGTGCAGTCCGTGTCTGAAGTGATCCTGTCCGCCGAAGGGGAAGACGCGATGCTCGAACTGGGCGGGCGCATCGCCCGGGCCAGCGGGGGGCAGGGGGTGATCTACCTGCATGGCGACCTCGGCGCCGGCAAGACCACCCTCTCGCGCGGCATCCTGCGCGGCCTCGGCCATGCCGGCTCGGTGAAAAGCCCGACCTTTACCCTGGTCGAGCCTTACGAAATCGGCGAGCTGCGCGCCTACCATTTCGACCTGTACCGGCTCGCCGATGCGGAGGAATTGGAGTTCTTCGGCATCCGCGACTATTTCGACGGCAGCGCACTCTGTCTGATCGAGTGGCCCGAGCGCGGTGCGGGCGTTTTGCCAACCGCCGATCTGGACATTACCATTACTGCCCAAGCGGGTGGACGGACACTGCGCCTGGTACCGCACGGTGCGCGGGGCGAAGCCTGGTGTGCCACCCTGACCATGGGAGCATGAGAAAAACGATGGGTTGGGGCTTGCGTCTGCGGACGTTGTTGACTGGGGTGATGATTCTGCTGGCCTGCCAGGTCGGCGAGGTTCTGGCCGCCGCGCAAATCAAGAGCGTGCGGATCTGGCGCGCTCCGGACAACACCCGTCTGGTCTTCGATCTCTCCGGTCCGGTGCAGCACAGCCTGTTCACCCTGGCCGCGCCCAACCGTATCGTCATCGACGTCAGCGGCGCCCAACTGGCGACCCAGCTCAACGGTCTCAAGCTCGGCAACACCCCGATCACCGCGGTGCGCTCCGCCCAGCGCACGCCCAACGACCTGCGCATGGTCCTCGACCTGTCGGCGCAGGTCACCCCGAAAAGCTTCGTCCTGCCGCCCAACCAGCAATACGGCAACCGCCTGGTGGTCGATCTCTACGACCAGGGCGCTGACCTGACCCCGGACGTACCCGCGACGCCGACCCCGAGCGTGCCGGTCACCCCGGTGACGCCGACCCAGCCGGTGGCCAAGCTGCCGCTGCCAACCAAGGGCGGCACCCGCGATATCGTCATCGCCATCGACGCCGGCCACGGCGGTGAAGACCCTGGCGCCCTTGGCCCGGGCGGGTTGCACGAGAAGAACATCACCCTGTCGATCGCTCGCGAGCTGCAACGCCAGATCAACCAGGTGCGCGGTTACCGGGCCGAGCTGACCCGTACCGGCGACTATTTCATCCCGCTGCGCAAGCGCACCGAGATCGCCCGCAAGAAGGGCGCCGACCTGTTCGTCTCGATCCATGCCGACGCCGCGCCGAGCCGCAGCGCCTTCGGTGCCTCGGTGTTCGCCCTGTCCGACCGCGGCGCCACTTCGGAAACCGCGCGCTGGCTGGCCGACAGCGAGAACCGTTCCGACCTGATCGGCGGCGATGGCAGCGTCAGCCTCGGCGACAAGGACCAGATGCTCGCCGGCGTGCTGCTCGACCTGTCGATGACCGCCACCCTCTCGTCGAGCCTGGATGTCGGCCATAAGGTACTGACCAATGTCGGCCGCATCACTTCGCTGCACAAGCGTCGTGTCGAGCAGGCCGGGTTCATGGTGCTGAAGTCGCCGGACATCCCATCGATCCTGGTGGAAACCGGCTTCATCTCGAACGTCAACGAGTCGCGCAAGCTGGCCAGCGCCAGCCATCAGCAGGCCTTGGCGCGTTCGATCACCAGCGGCATCCGCCAGTATTTCCAGCAGAGCCCGCCGCCCGGCACCTACATCGCCTCTTTGCGCGCCCAGGGCAAGCTCTCCATGGGGCCGCGCGAGCACGTGGTGCGGCCCGGAGAGACCCTGGCGATGATCGCCCAGCGCTATGAAGTGAGCATGGCCGCGCTGCGTAGCAGCAACAGCCTGTCCAGCGACAACCTGAAAGTCGGCCAGGCCCTGTCCATCCCGAGCACCGCCCTGGCGGCCCAGTGATGAGTGAAGCACCGCGTATCCAGCTGCTGAGTCCGCGGCTGGCGAACCAGATCGCCGCCGGTGAGGTGGTCGAGCGTCCCGCCTCGGTGGCCAAGGAACTCCTGGAAAACAGCCTTGACGCCGGTTCCCGGCGCATTGATGTGGAGGTCGAGCAGGGCGGCATCAAGTTGCTGCGAGTGCGCGACGACGGTCGCGGCATCCCCGCCGACGACCTGCCGCTGGCCCTGGCTCGCCACGCCACCAGCAAGATCCGCGAGCTGGAAGACCTGGAGCGGGTGATGAGCCTCGGCTTCCGTGGCGAGGCGCTGGCCTCGATCAGCTCGGTAGCGCGCCTGACCATGACCTCGCGTACCGCCGACGCCGGCGAAGCCTGGCAGGTGGAAACCGAGGGCCGCGACATGCAGCCGCGGGTACAGCCGGCGGCGCACCCGGTGGGGACCAGCGTCGAGGTTCGCGACCTGTTCTTCAACACCCCGGCGCGGCGCAAGTTCCTGCGCGCCGAGAAGACCGAGTTCGACCATCTGCAGGAAGTCATCAAGCGCCTGGCGCTGGCCCGTTTCGACGTGGCTTTCCACCTGCGCCACAACGGCAAGACCATCTTCGCCCTGCACGAGGCGCGAGACGAGCTGGCCCGCGCGCGCCGGGTCGGCGCGGTGTGCGGCCAGGCATTCCTCGAGCAGGCGCTGCCGATCGAGGTCGAGCGCAACGGCCTGCACCTGTGGGGTTGGGTCGGCTTGCCGACCTTCTCCCGCAGCCAGCCGGACCTGCAGTACTTCTATGTGAACGGGCGCATGGTGCGCGACAAGCTGGTCGCCCACGCGGTGCGCCAGGCTTATCGCGACGTGCTGTACAACGGCCGGCATCCGACCTTCGTGCTGTTCTTCGAAGTCGATCCGGCGGTGGTGGACGTCAACGTGCACCCGACCAAGCACGAAGTTCGCTTCCGTGACAGCCGGATGGTCCATGACTTCCTCTATGGCACCCTGCATCGTGCGCTGGGCGAGGTCCGTCCCGACGACCAGCTCGCGCCGCCGGGGGCGACCAGCCTGACCGAGCCGCGTCCGACCGGCGCTGCCGCCGGCGAGTTCGGCCCGCAGGGCGAGATGCGCCTGGCCGAGAGCGTGCTGGAGAGTCCGGCGGCACGGGTGGGCTGGAGTGGCGGCTCATCGGCCTCCGGCGGCTCCTCCGGCTATTCCGCCTATACCCGGCCGGAGGCGCCGCCCTCTCTGGCCGAGGCCGGTGGCGCCTACAAGGCCTACTTCGCGCCGTTACCCGCGGGCGAGGCGCCAGCCGCGTTGCCCGAGAGCGCCCAGGACATCCCGCCGCTGGGTTACGCCCTGGCGCAGCTCAAGGGCATCTACATCCTCGCCGAGAACGCCCACGGCCTGGTGCTGGTGGACATGCACGCGGCCCACGAGCGGATCACCTACGAGCGCCTCAAGGTGGCGATGGCCAGCGAAGGCTTGCGTGGGCAGCCGTTGCTGGTGCCGGAGTCGATCGCGGTCAGCGAGCGCGAGGCGGATTGCGCGGAAGAGCATTCCAGCTGGTTCCAGCGCCTGGGCTTCGAGCTGCAGCGCCTGGGGCCGGAAAGCCTGGCTATCCGGCAGATCCCTGCGCTGCTCAAGCAGGCGGAGGCGACCCAGTTGGTGCGCGATGTCATCGCCGACCTGCTGGAATACGGCACCAGCGACCGTATCCAGGCGCACCTGAACGAGTTGCTCGGCACCATGGCCTGCCATGGTGCGGTGCGCGCCAACCGGCGCCTGACCCTGCCGGAAATGAACGCCCTGTTGCGCGACATGGAAATCACCGAGCGCAGCGGCCAGTGCAACCATGGGCGTCCGACCTGGACCCAACTGGGCCTGGACGAGCTGGACAAGCTCTTCCTGCGCGGACGCTGAGCCTTGCAGCTTCGGAAGCAAAGCCCGAAGCTATGCGCTTTGTCCAAGAGCGTTCCGATGTCTTCCCTGCCTCCCGCCATCTTTCTCATGGGGCCGACCGCCGCCGGCAAGACCGACCTGGCGATGGCGCTGGCCGATGCGCTGCCCTGCGAGCTGATCAGCGTCGACTCGGCGCTGATCTACCGCGGCATGGATATCGGTACGGCCAAGCCTTCCCGGGAGCTGCTGGCGCGCTATCCGCACCGCCTGATCGATATCCGCGACCCGGCGGAGAGCTATTCGGCCGCGGAGTTTCGCGCCGACGCCCTGGCGGCGATGGCCGAGGCCACCGCGCGCGGCAGGACTCCCCTGCTGGTGGGGGGCACCATGCTCTATTACAAGGCGTTGCTCGAGGGCCTGGCCGACATGCCCGGCGCCGATCCCGAGGTGCGCGCGGCGATCGAGGCCGAGGCCCAGGCCGAAGGTTGGGAGGCGCTGCACCGGCAACTCGCCGAGGTCGACCCGGAATCGGCTGCGCGTATCCACCCCAACGATCCGCAGCGACTGATGCGGGCGCTCGAGGTGTATCGCCTCGGCGGGGTGTCGATGAGCGACCTGCGTCGCCGGCAAAGCGCTGAAAAGGCGGATTTTGACGCGTCAGGCAGGAATCAATTGCCGTATACTGTCGCTCAGCTGGCGATTGCTCCCGAGCAGCGCCAGGTGTTGCACGCGCGGATTGCGCAGCGTTTTCGCCAGATGCTGGAACAGGGTTTCATCGCCGAGGTCGAAGCACTGCATGCCAGAAGTGACTTGCATGCAGGATTACCGTCTATTAGAGCCGTGGGTTACCGTCAGGTGTGGGATTACCTGGATGGCAAGCTGTCCTACGCTGAAATGACCGAACGCGGCATCATCGCTACCCGCCAGTTGGCCAAGCGCCAGTTCACCTGGCTGCGAAGCTGGAGCCATCTACACTGGATGGACAGCCTAGCAGGTGACAATCTGCCGCGTGCCTTGAAATACCTGAAAACGGTCTCCATATTGGCCTGAGACCTTAATTTGTCCGTCTGTTTCCGGAGCGAGACCGGAGTTTGGACGGCGCCAAGTCACCCTATTCGACTACTTCAAACTACGATCCTTAAAGGAGTGCGGCACATGTCAAAAGGGCATTCGCTACAAGACCCTTACCTCAATACCCTGCGGAAAGAACGCGTCCCGGTTTCCATCTATCTGGTCAACGGCATCAAGCTGCAAGGCCAGATCGAGTCCTTCGACCAGTTTGTCATCCTGCTGAAGAACACCGTCAGCCAGATGGTTTACAAGCACGCGATCTCCACCGTGGTACCGAGCCGTCCGGTGCGTCTGCCGAGCGGTGACCAGCCGGCCGAGCCGGGCAACGCTTGACGGGAGTCCGCTTTGTTCTTTGAGCGCCCAGGTGGTGGGGAACAGGCTGTTCTGGTGCATCTGGAAGGGCAGAACCCCGAGGCGCGTGAAGACCCGCAGGAGTTCCAGGAGCTGGTGCGTTCGGCCGGCGCGGAAACGGTGGCATTCGTCAGCGTCTCCCGCCACCAGCCGAGCGCCAAATATCTTATCGGCAGTGGTAAGGTCGAGGAGTTGCACGACCTGGTCAAGGCCGAAAACGTCGAGCTGGTGATTTTCAACCACACCTTGACGCCCAGCCAGGAGCGCAACCTCGAGCGAGCGTTCGAGTGCCGCGTACTCGACCGGACCGGGCTGATCCTCGACATCTTCGCCCAGCGCGCACGTACCCACGAAGGCAAGTTGCAGGTGGAACTGGCGCAACTGGAGCACATGAGCACGCGGCTGGTACGCGGCTGGACCCACCTCGAACGGCAGAAAGGCGGTATCGGCCTGCGCGGTCCGGGCGAGACCCAGCTGGAAACCGACCGACGCCTGCTGCGCGTGCGCATCCGCCAGATCAAGCAGCGCCTGGAGAAGGTCCGCAGCCAGCGCGAGCAGGCTCGACGCGGGCGCAAGCGCGCGGATATCCCGGCGGTCTCCCTGGTCGGCTATACCAACGCCGGCAAGTCGACCCTGTTCAATGCGCTCACCGCCTCCGAGGTGTATGCCGCCAACCAGTTGTTCGCCACCCTCGACCCCACCCTGCGTCGTCTGCAACTGGACGATCTCGGGCCGGTGGTGCTGGCCGACACGGTGGGCTTCATCCGTCACCTGCCGCACAAGCTGGTGGAGGCCTTCCGCGCTACGCTGGAAGAGTCGAGCAACGCCGACCTCCTGCTGCACGTGATCGACGCCTACGAGCCCGAACGGGATGCGCAGGTCGAGCAGGTGCTGGCGGTGCTCGGCGAGATCGGCGCCAACGAATTGCCGATGCTCGAGGTCTATAACAAGGTCGACCTGCTACCCTCGGTCGAGCCGCACATCCAGCGCGACGACTCCGGCAAGCCGGTGCGCGTCTGGCTGTCGGCGCAGACCGGCGAAGGCCTCGACCTGTTGCGCCAGGCCATCGCCGAGCTGCTCGGCGAGGACCTCTTCGTCGGGACCTTGCGCCTGCCCCAGCGGCTCGGGCGCCTGCGCGCCCAGTTGTTCGAACTGGGCGCGGTGCAGTCCGAGGCGCACGATGAGGAAGGTTGTACCCTGCTGCAGGTGCGCCTGCCGCGGGCCGAGTTGAACCGCCTGGCGAGCCGCGCTGGCTGGCAGCCGGCGGAGTTCGTTGCGCAACACACTTTGCAATAAAGCCCGTATCGCTGCTTTTGGCAGCGGGCAGGGCATTCGGTAGCATGGGTGGCCGCGCCGCAGGCGCGTTTCGCGTTACTAGATGGAGAGCGCTATGGCTTGGAACGAGCCGGGTGACAACTCGAACAACAACGATCGAGACCCGTGGGGAGGCCGCCGCGGTGGTGGTGGCGGCGGTGGTGACCGCAAGGGGCCGCCCGACCTGGATGAGGCTTTCCGCAAGCTTCAGGACAGCCTGAACGGGCTGTTCGGTGGAAAAAAACGCAGTGGCAACGGTTCCGGCTCCGGTTCCGGCGGCAAGGGCGGTGGCCTGGGCCTGTTCGGCATCGGCCTGGCGATCCTCGCCGTGCTCTGGCTGTACAACGCCATCTATGTGGTGGACGAGCAGGAGCAGGCGGTCATCCTGCGCTTCGGCAAGTATTACGAGACGGTCGGTCCCGGCCTGAACTTCTACTTCCCGCCGATCGACAAGCGCTTCCAGGAGAACGTCACCCGCGAGCGTGCGTACAGCAAGCAGGGGCAGATGCTCACCGAGGACGAGAACATCGTCGAAGTGCCGCTGACCGTGCAGTACAAGATCAGCAACCTGCAGGACTTCGTGCTCAACGTCGACCAGCCCGAGGTCAGCCTGCAGCAGGCGACCGAGAGCGCGCTGCGGCATGTCGCCGGCTCCACCACCATGGACCGGATCCTCACCGAAGGCCGCGAGCAGATGGCGACCGAGGTGCGCGAGCGCCTGCAACGCTTCCTGGATACCTACAGGACCGGTATCACCGTGACCCAGGTGAACATCCAGAGCGCCCAGGCCCCGCGTGAGGTGCAGGAAGCGTTCGACGACGTGATCCGGGCCCGCGAGGACGAGCAGCGCGAGAAGAACCAGGCCGAAGCCTATGCCAACGGCGTGGTGCCGGAGGCGCGTGGCCAGGCCCAGCGCATCATCGAAGAAGCCAACGGTTACCGCGACGAGGTGATTTCGCGCGCCCAGGGCGAGGCGGATCGCTTCTCCAAGCTGCTGGTGGAATATCGCAAGGCTCCGGAAGTGACGCGCGAGCGTCTGTACCTGGACACCATGCAGGAAGTCTTCAGCCAGACCAGCAAGGTGCTGGTGACCGGTCAGCAGGGGCAGAACAACCTGCTCTACCTGCCGCTGGACAAGATGATCGATGGTCGTAACGCCGCCCCCGCTACGGGTGCCGGTGCTTCCGCCGGTGGTGGCAGCGCCAGCGCTTCCGACCTGGGGTCGCGGATCGTCAACGACCTGCGCCAGCAAGACGCGCGTACGAGGGAGAGCCGCTGATGGGCAACAAGTCTTTGATCGCTCTGATCGTCGGTGTCGTCGCCGCCATCGTCCTGTGGAACAGCGTCTACGTAGTCCAGCAGACCGAGCGCGCGGTCATGTTGCGCTTCGGCCGGGTGGTCGAGTCCGACGTCAAGCCGGGCCTGCACTTCAAGATCCCGTACGTCAACCAGGTGCGCAAGTTCGACGCTCGCCTGTTGACCCTGGATGCCCCGACCCAGCGCTTCCTGACCCTGGAAAAGAAAGCGGTGATGGTGGATGCCTATGCCAAGTGGCGGGTGGCGGATGCCGAGCGCTTCTACACCGCTACCTCGGGCCTCAAGCAGATCGCCGACGAACGCCTGTCGCGGCGTCTCGAAGCGGGTCTGCGCGACCAGTTCGGCAAGCGTACCCTGCATGAAGTGGTATCGGGCGAGCGCGACGCGCTGATGGGCGACATCACCGCTTCGCTGAACCGCATGGCGCAGAAGGAGCTGGGTATCGAGGTGATCGACGTGCGGGTCAAGGCCATCGACCTGCCGAAGGAAGTCAACCGCAGCGTCTTCGAGCGGATGAGCACCGAGCGTGAACGCGAGGCCCGCGAGCACCGCGCCAAGGGTCGCGAACTGGCCGAAGGCATTCGTGCCGATGCCGATCGCCAGCGCCGGGTAATCGTTGCCGAAGCCTACCGCGAGTCGGAAGAGACCCGCGGTGACGGCGACTCCAAGGCTGCCGCCATCTACGCCAAGGCCTACAACCAGGATCCGGAGTTCTATTCCTTCTACCGTAGCCTGAAGGCGTATCGCGAAAGCTTCGCCGAGAAGCGCGACGTACTGGTGCTCGATCCGAGCAGCGAGTTCTTCCGCTATCTGAACAAGGCCAACAAGTAATACTCGGTTCTCCGGCGGGCGGCAGCGCCCGCCGGAGAAATCGTGTTATGATGAGCCAGCCGGGAAATCCCGGCTTTTTTGCGTCCGCGAGAATCATGTGGCAGGAATTCGGCATCGCTTTTTGTCTCGTGCTGGTGCTGGAAGGCATCCTGCCGTTCCTGTGTCCGCGACAATGGCGCGAGGCGGTCACCGGCATCGGCCGGCTGAGCGACCGTCACCTGCGTCTCGTGGGGCTGGGCAGCATGCTGCTCGGCACCCTGCTTCTTTACTGGATTCACTGATGATGTGCCGCCCGGCTGAAAGGGGAGAGGCGAAATGGCAACGGTAGACCGCTGGCTGCTGCCAGATGGGATCGAAGAGGTGCTGCCCCCGGAGGCGGCGCGCATCGAAGCAGCCCGCCGTCAGGTGCTGGATCTGTTCCACCGCTGGGGTTACGAGTTCGTCGTGACCCCGCATATCGAATACCTGGAGTCGCTGCTCACCGGCGCGGGACAGGATCTTGACCTGCGCACCTTCAAGGTGACCGACCCGGCGTCCGGCCGGCTCATGGGTTTCCGTGCCGACATTACGCCGCAAGTGGCGCGGATGGATGCGCACAGCCTGCGCCGCGAGGGACCGAGCCGCCTGTGCTATGCCGGCAGTGTGCTGCATGCGCAGCCGCGCGCGCTGTCCACTTCGCGTAGTCCGATCCAGCTGGGCGCCGAGCTGTACGGCGATCCGAGCCCTGCCAGCGATGTCGAGGTGATCAGCCTGATGCTGGAAATGCTCGAGATGGCGGAAGTGCCGGACGTGCACATGGACCTCGGCCATGTCGGTATCTACCGCGGCCTAGCGCGCGCGGCAGGGCTGTCCGGCGAAGTCGAGCAGCAGTTGTTCGATGCCTTGCAGCGCAAGGCGGTGGACGAGGTCGAGGCGCTGACTGCAGACCTGCCTGCCGAGCTGCGCGGCATGTTGCGTGCGCTGGCCGAGCTATGCGGCGGCCGCGATGCGCTGGAGCAGGGCCGTGCCCGTCTGGCGGCGGCGCCGGCCGATGTCCAGGTGGCGCTGAACGAGCTGATCGAGATCGCCGATTCGCTGGCTGGACGTTTCCCCGGCTTGCCGCTGTATTTCGATCTCGGCGAGCTGCGTGGCTATCACTATCACACCGGCGTGGTGTTTGCGGCCTTCGTGCCCGGCGTTGGCCAGTCCATCGCCCAGGGCGGTCGCTATGATGATATCGGTGCCGATTTCGGGCGCGCCCGCCCGGCCACCGGTTTCTCCACCGATCTGAAAAGCCTGGTCACTCTCGGCCAGGCCCGGTTGGACCAGGCTGTATCGGGTATCTGGGCGCCGGCCGAAGGGGCCGGGCTCTGGCAGGCGGTGCAACGACTGCGCCGCGACGGGCAGCGTGTCGTCCAGGCTCTGCCCGGGCAGGATGCGGCTTCTGCGCGCGAGGCGGGCTGCGACCGGCAGCTGGCGCTGCGCGATGGCAATTGGCAGGTGGCGCCGCTGGCGTCCTGAGATTCCGCCGGCCGCGGCCGGCATCGAACTTCCACGATGGGGACAAGTGTTATGGGTAAGAATGTCGTAGTCCTGGGCACCCAATGGGGTGATGAGGGCAAGGGCAAGATCGTCGACCTGCTCACCGAGCAGGCGGCTGCCGTAGTTCGCTACCAGGGTGGTCACAACGCTGGCCACACCCTGGTGATCGATGGCGAGAAAACCGTCCTGCACCTGATTCCATCGGGCATCCTGCGCGAAGGCGTGCAGTGCCTGATCGGCAATGGCGTGGTGCTGGCGCCGGATGCGCTGCTGCGCGAAATCACCAAGCTGGAAGAGAAGGGCGTGCCGGTGCGCGAGCGCCTGCGCATCAGTCCTTCCTGTCCGCTGATCCTGTCCTATCACGTCGCCCTCGACCAGGCGCGCGAGAAGGCCCGCGGCGAAGCCAAGATCGGCACCACCGGTCGTGGCATCGGCCCGGCATACGAGGACAAGGTGGCGCGTCGCGGCCTGCGCGTCGGCGACCTGTTCCACCGCGAGCGCTTCGCCGCCAAGCTGGGCGAGCTGCTGGACTACCATAACTTCGTCCTGCAGCACTACTACAAGGAGCCGGCCATCGACTTCCAGAAGACCCTGGACGAGGCGATGGAGTATGCCGAGCTGCTCAAGCCGATGATGGCCGATGTCGCTGCGACCCTGCACGACCTGCGCAAGCACGGCAAGGACATCATGTTCGAAGGCGCCCAGGGATCGCTGCTGGACATCGACCATGGCACCTATCCCTACGTGACCAGTTCCAACACCACCGCTGGCGGTACCGCCACCGGTTCCGGCTTCGGCCCGCTGTACCTGGACTACGTACTGGGTATCACCAAGGCCTATACCACTCGCGTCGGCTCCGGTCCGTTCCCGACCGAGCTGTTCGACGACGTCGGCGCCTACCTGGCCAAGCGCGGCCACGAGTTCGGCGCCACCACCGGTCGCGCTCGTCGCTGCGGCTGGTTCGATGCCGTGATCCTGCGCCGCGCCATCGAGATCAACAGCATCTCCGGCCTGTGCCTGACCAAGCTCGACGTGCTCGATGGTCTGGACGTGGTGCGCCTGTGCGTCGGCTACAAGAATGCCGATGGCGATGTGCTGGAAGCGCCGACCGATGCCGACAGCTACATCGGCCTGCAGCCGGTCTACGAGGAAATGCCCGGCTGGAGCGAGTCGACCGTGGGTGCGAAGACCCTGGAAGAGTTGCCGGCCAACGCCCGCGCCTACATCAAGCGCGTGGAAGAACTGGTGGGTGCGCCGATCGATATCATCTCCACCGGTCCGGACCGCAACGAAACCATCATCCTGCGCCATCCATTCGCCTGAGGCGGATAGCGGGGCGATGACGGAACGGGCTGCGCATGCGGCCCGTTTTCATTTCCGGGGTCGGCGCCGCGGCGAGCGGGGGAAGGTGGCGTGGCTCGAAGGGAAAAATCGCGGACAACAAAAAGCCGAGCGATGCTCGGCTGTTTGTCTTGAAGATGGTGCCCAGGAGAAGACTCGAACTTCCACGGT
>NZ_KV800263.1:0-360 GCF_001810205.1 Pseudomonas sp. HMSC076A11
CCTGGTTGATGCCATACACACCCACGTTCTCGCCTGCGGCGCGGTTCAACCCACCGGTCAGGATCGAACCGGCGGTATCACCGTTCTTCAGGCCGCTGACCTGGTAGGTCAGGCTCGGATCGGCATCGCCGTAGACCTTGGTCTTGGCGTCGGCGATCACATTCAGCAGCGCCTTGGTGATGGTCAGGTTGTTGCCCTGGTAAGCCAGGTCATAGTTACCGCTGACCAGACCCAGGCCACCCTGCTGAATCGCATAGTTGCCTACGTTTTCGCCGGAGACACGAACCAGGCCGCCGCCATTGAGCACCGCGCCAGCGGTATCGCCATTCTTCAGGCCGCTGACCTGGTAGGTCAGGCTCG
>NZ_KV800264.1:0-242 GCF_001810205.1 Pseudomonas sp. HMSC076A11
GTCTTGATCGCCATCATCGGGCCTTCGAAGGTGGACATGCCGTAGAACGCCAGGGACACCACCAGGAAGCGCAGTATCGGGTCGTCGCGCAGCTTATGCCAGGCCCCGGAGAGGGTCATCATGCCGTTGATCATGCCGCCCCAGCTCGGCGCCAGGAGGATCAGCGACATCACCATGCCCAGCGACTGCGCCCAGTCCGGCAGCGCGGTGTAGTGCAGGTGGTGCGGGCCGGCCCAGATGTA
>NZ_KV800265.1:0-51855 GCF_001810205.1 Pseudomonas sp. HMSC076A11
CGAATAACGCCACCGGCGTTATCCGCCGCTGCGCCGACGTTTCATCGCGGTAAACGGTCATCCGTCCCAGCCGAACCCCCATCGATTCGAACACTCGAGAAAAGGAAGCACCCATGAGCGAACCCATCGATATCCTCATTGCCGGCGCCGGCATCGGCGGCCTCAGTTGCGCCCTGGCCCTGCACCAGGCCGGCATCGGCAAGGTCACGCTGCTGGAAAGCAGCAGCGAGATACGCCCCCTTGGCGTCGGCATCAATATCCAGCCGGCGGCGGTCGAGGCCCTTGCCGAACTGGGCCTCGGCCCGGCGCTGGCGGCCACCGCCATCCCCACCCACGAGCTGCGCTACATCGACCAGAGCGGCGCCACGGTATGGTCCGAGCCGCGCGGCGTGGAGGCCGGCAACGCCTATCCGCAGTACTCGATCCATCGCGGCGAACTGCAGATGATCCTGCTCGCCGCGGTGCGCGAGCGCCTCGGCCAACAGGCGGTACGCACCGGTCTCGGCGTGGAGCGCATCGAAGAGCGCGACGGCCGCGTACTGATCGGCGCCCGCGACGGACACAGCAAGCCCCTGGCGCTCGGTGCCGATGTGCTGGTCGGCGCCGACGGCATCCACTCGGCGGTCCGCGCGCACCTGCATCCCGACCAGGGGCCGCTGTCCCACGGTGGGATCACCATGTGGCGCGGCGTCACCGAGTTCGACCGCTTCCTCGACGGCAAGACCATGATCGTCGCCAACGACGAGCACTGGTCGCGCCTGGTCGCCTATCCGATCTCGGCGCGCCACGCGGCCGAAGGCAAGTCGCTGGTGAACTGGGTGTGCATGGTGCCGAGCGCCGCCGTCGGCCAGCTCGACAACGAGGCCGACTGGAACCGCAACGGACGCCTGGAAGACGTGTTGCCGTTCTTCGCCGACTGGGACCTGGGCTGGTTCGACATCCGCGACCTGCTGACCCGCAACCAGTTGATCCTGCAGTACCCGATGGTCGACCGCGATCCGCTGCCGCACTGGGGCCGGGGACGCATCACGCTGCTCGGCGACGCCGCCCACCTGATGTATCCGATGGGCGCCAACGGCGCTTCGCAGGCGATCCTCGACGGCATCGAGCTGGCCGCCGCGCTGGCGCGCAACGCCGACGTGGCCGCAGCCCTGCGCGAATACGAAGAAGCGCGGCGGCCGACCGCCAACAAGATCATCCTGGCCAACCGCGAACGGGAAAAAGAGGAATGGGCCGCGGCTTCGCGACCGAAGACCGAGAAGAGCGCGGCGCTGGAAGCGATCACCGGCAGCTACCGCAACCAGGTGGAACGGCCACGCTAGCAACACCGGGCAGGCCACCGCGCCTGCCCTCTCCCGCCTCTCCCGTCCGCGGGAGAGGCGGCATCCGTGCGGGTGCCGGGCGCTGCGCGCCTATCGGCAGCGCCTCAGACCTCTTCCGCCCGCCCCTTCCACTCCCCGCGCCCCTCACCGGCCTGCAGGCGCAGGGCGAGCAACAGGGCCAGCACCGCCAGGGCGCTGCCGGTGAGGAAACCGCCGGCATAGCCGATCTGCGCGGTGAGGCTGACCAGGAACGAAGACGCCAGCATCTCGCCGAGGTCTCGGGTGCTCTGCACCGCGGTGACATCGGTGCCGGCCTGGCCGCCCTGGCCGGCGAAGCGCATCGCCGCGGTGAGGATCGCCACCGAGGTGATGCCGGTAGCCAGCGAGCCGATCAGCACGCAGGTCCACGCCAATCCTTCGCTCAGTGCCAACCAGCGACCGGCCTGCAGATACCAGAGCAGCGCCGAACAACCGGCGAGCACCACGCCAAGGGCGAAACCGCGCCACAGGCCGATCCGCCTGACCAGCCAGGCGCCGCCGCCGCAGCCGAGGAATACCGTGACCAGGCCACCGCTCATGCCCAGCCGGCCGATGTCCTGCAAGGCCCAGCCGGCATCGCTGAGGTACAGCTTGGACAGGCCGAAGCCGGATACCGCGGTCATCGCCGACAGCAGTGCCAGTGCCAGCAGCGAAGGCGCCAGCGGCCGACGCAGGAAGCGCAGCAGGCTGGCCTTGGCGGCCGGTGCCGGGGGGAGTTCGTGGGGGTCGCCGCGCCCCAGGGCGAGCACGCAGCACAGGCTTGCCAGCGGCACGCAGGCCACGACCAGGAACGCCGCGCGCTGGCCGAAATGCCCGGCGAGGATCAGGCTGCCGGCGCCACCGCCGAAGAAGCCGATCATCACCCCGGCGATCTGTACCGCGTTGACCTTGGCCAGCAGCTCGCCGCTGAAGTGCTCCGCCGCCATGCCGTCGGTGGCGATGTCCTGGGTCGCGCTGGCCAGCGAAGCCAGCGCCAGCAGGCCGACCGCCCAACCGGCACTGGCCACGCCGAGGCCGAGCGTCGCCAGGCCGAGCAGGCAGGCGAGGACGATGCATTGCATCGGCAGGATCCAGCTACGCCGCCGGCCGAGACGGCGCGACCAATGGTTGTCGACCCAGGGCGCCCAGAGGAACTTGACCACCCAGGGCAGCCCCACCAGGGGCAGGAAGGCCAGCGCCTGCAATGGCGCGCCATCCTGGCGCAGGAGGGTGGGCAGGGCGTCCATGGCCAGGCCGATGGGAATGCCCTGGGACAGGTAGAGCAACGCCAGGGTGATGACCAGGCGGCGGTGGCGATACAGCTCAAGCATGGTGGTCTCCGGTGACACGGGGGTGGGCGGGTGGCGCGGCGGCGCGCGCCTGCATCCAGGCGTGCCGGATGAGTAGCGCGCCGCAGAGGATCAGGGTGAGGTCGGGGCCCAGGGCCGGCAGCCGGCCGCGCATGAGCCAGGGCGCCAGGTGCGCGACGGCGGCCGCCAGGCAGGCCAGCCCGGCGACGCCGAGCAACCCGCGCGCCAGCGGCCAGTCGCCCGGCAGCAGCAACGCCGCCAGGCCAGCGGCGGCCCACAGGACAAGGAACAGCCGCCCCGGCCAGGGTCCGGCGAGTAGCTCCGAGGGCACGAGTTGCAGCCCCAGCAGGAGCAACGCGGCCGCCGCCACCAGGCCGGCACAGAAACCCTGGCTCAGGCGCTGCAAGAGCCGTACGCGGGCGTCCGGCGCCGAGGCGCGTCGTTGCAGCCACAGGTACAGGCCGCTGGCGCAGAGCAGGCAGGCGCCGAGGCCCATCGCCAGGTGCAGGCCGCGCAACGCGGCGGACCAGCCCGGCCCGAGCCACTGGTACTGGGCGAAATGCAACGGCTGCACGGCGATGAAGGCGCGCAGCCAGAACCCGCGCTGCGCCGAGCTGCGCTCGTCGAGCAGGGCGCCGTCGGCCAGCCGATAGCGGTGCCGCTCGAAGTTCGCGGTACTCGGCAGGCCACGCTGGATACCGGCGATCTCCACGCTGCCGGCGACATCCCCGGCATGGCTGAGGCTCAAGCGCTGGGCGACGAAGCCGGGCGCCCGCACGGCATCGCCGGCAAGCAGGCGGTCGAGATCGATGCGGGACGCCAATGGCCGCCCCTCGGCGGCGGGCGGCGGCGGTCCCATCAACTCGACGAACACCCGGTTCGGTTCCTGCGGGTAGGCCACCGGCGCCAGCAGCAGGGTCCCGAGCGCGCCCAGCCCGCTGAGCGCGCCGGTGAAACCGAACAACAGCAGCCAGGGCAGTCCCCAGATGCCGATCAGGCCATGCAGGTCGAACAGCGCCAGGCGCAGCCCGCGATCCCGCCGCCAACGCCGCAGGTCGCGCCAGCGGCGGCTGTGCAGCAGCACGCCGGCCAGGCACAGCAGCAACAGCGATACGCCGAACAGGCTGACCAGCACCCGCCCGGGGAAGCCGACGAACAGGCTCTTGTGCAGGTTCAGCAGGAGGTCCAGCGCCGGCATCGGTGGCAGCACCCGGCCGCTGGCCGGGTCGAGGTCCAGCCGGCAGTCCAGGCGCGCATCGCAGACGCTGAAGGCGGCATGGCCGGGAGCGGGCAGCAGCAGGGTCGCATCGCGGATGTCGACGCCTTCCTCGCCCGCCCGTTCGAGCAGGCGCTCCAGCGCAAGGGCTTCTCCTCCCGCCTGCGCCGGGGCCCGCAGCCACTCGCGCAGGTCGTCGTGGCCAAGACTCCAGGCGCCACTGAACAGCACCACGAACAGCAACACGCCGAACAGCGCGCCGGCGCCACCGTGCAGCGAGAGCAGGAGAGGACGCGCCGCCACTTCAACCGCGCCCCGCCAGCAGCCACAACGCCAGGCCCAGTAGCAGCAGGCTACCGCCCAGGCGCCAGGCGAAGTTGCCCGGACCACGCGCCAGCAACCCGCCGACAAGCAGCAACAAGCCCACCCCGAGCGCGCCGAAGAGCCCGGCGTAGAGACGCTCGAGCGGGTCGTCCAGGGGCAGCCCGCGAGTCAACAGATAGCCGCTGGCGGTCGCCGCCGCCAGGCTGCCGGCGAGCGCCAGCGGAACCCGCCAGGCCCAGCCGAAGCCCGACTGGCGCGGCATCAGAACGCGCCCCGCAGGCTGACGTTGAAGCTGCGCGGTTCGCCGTAGCGGTTGTTCCAGTTGGGGTTGGACAGGCTCTGGTAGTAGGTCCGGTCGAACAGGTTGTTGACGTTGACCGCCGCCGTCCAGTGCTCGTCGATCTTGTAGCCCAGGCGCATGTTGACCAGTGCGTAGCCGCCCTGGCGCATGCTCACGCCGCGGTAGTCGACGCTGTAGTCGCTCTGCGCCTGGAGTCCGCCGCCGACGCTCCAGCGCCGATCCTGCCAGGGCAGGTCGTAGTTGCTCCACAGGCGCAGCAGGTGCCTCGGGGTGAAGGTGGAGTAGCGCGTCCCCGAGTCGTTCTGGCTGTCCTTGAGGTACTCGGTGCTGGTGTAGGTGTAGCCGGCCGAGAGACTCCAGTAGGGCGTCAGGTAGCCGGTGCCTTCCAGCTCGAAGCCCTGGCTGCGCACCTTGCCGCCGCTGATGTAGAACGGATTGTTGGGCGGCCCCGGATGGTCCGGGTCTTCCTGCGGATTGTTCTCCAGGTCGATGCGGAACGCCGCCAGCGACAGGTTCAGGCGGCCGTCGGCCAGTTCGCCCTTGATCCCGGTTTCGTAGGTCTTGCCTTCCACCGGGCTCAACGGCTCGCTGTTCCAGGTCTGGCGATCCGCCTGCGGCTGGTAGACCTCGGCGTAGCTGACATACCACGACCAGTCCCTGGCGAAGTCCCAGATCAGCCCGCCGTAGGGCGTGAACTGGCGACCGGGATTGAAGCGGGTGGCCGGGGTGTCCTGGTCCCACCAGCTTTCGCGGCCGCCGACCACCAGGGTCAGCGGCTCGGCGAGCTTGATCCGACCCAGGGCATAGAGGCCTTTCTGGGTGGTGGTGGTGGTGCCCGGCGAAGTGTACTGGCCGATCTGCGGGCGCGGCACGCCGTGCGGGTCCCAGCGGTAGACATTGACCGGGGTGTTCGGCAGGTTGAGGAAGCGTGCGGTGTCCTGGCGGGTCTCGCCCTGGGCGTAGGTGACCCCACCGAGCAGTTCGTGGGTCAGGCCGAACAGTCGCACCGGCCCATTGAGGTTGGCGTCGAGGCTGCGCTGGATGCTCTTGAACTTGTAGGCGGCGCCCGTCAGCTGGCCACCGTCGCCGGTCTGCGGGTCGATGGCGCCGAAGGAGCCGGCGTAACGCAGGCGCGAATCGGCTTCCTGGTATTCGGCGCTGACCTTGCCTTTCCAGCCGCCGCCCAGTTGCTGTTCGAGGGAGCCGAAGGCGCGGTAGGTGTCCCACTTGAAGCGGTCCCAGTCGACATCGAGGTAGGTGTCGCGGGACAGCCCGAGATTGGACCCATCCTTGGCCATCGGTACCCCGGCCATGTTGGTGATCGAGTCGATGTGCTGGTATTGCGCACCGACGGTGAGCAGGGTGTCGGGGCTCAGGTCGAACTCGGTCACCCCGTAGAGCAGGCGGGTGCCCTGGTCGGCCACGTCGTAGAAGTAGTCGCGGTCCTCGTAGGCGGCCACCGCTCGGCCGCGCACGTTGCCGCTGGCGCTCAGCGGGCCGCCGACGTCGACCTCGGCGCGGTAGCGGTCCCAGCGCCCAGCGCTGAGGGTGGTGCTGGCGGCGAACTCGCGCTGCGGCCGCTTGCGCACCAGGTTGACGGTGGCCGCCGGGTTGCCGGTGCCATGCAGCAGTCCGTTGGAGCCGCGGAGGATCTCGACCCGCTCGTAGATCGCCATGTCCTGCGGCGAACTGGCGGTATTGCCGAGCAGTGCCGGCACCCCGTCCAGCTCGAAGGAGTCGACCTTGAAGCCGCGCACGTAGTAGGCGGTGGTCAGCAGCTGGAACGGCTGCACGGTGACCCCGGTGGCCTGCTGCATGGCTTCGTCGAGGCTGAACAGATTCTGCTGTTCGAGGCGCTCATGGTCGATGACGCTGGCGGACTGCGGCAGCTCGCGCGGCTTGAGCGGCACCTTGCCCAGGGTAGTCACCCCCGGCGGCTGGGTGGCAGACGTGCTTTCTCCGCTGATCACCATGTCCGGCAGTTCCGTCTCGCCGTCCTTGCGCGCGTCGGCCACGGCCGCGGCCAGCGGACTCAGCGCCAGCAGCAGCCCCAGGCACAACGGGGTGTGCCGATTGCGGGCGATGCCCTGGCGTCCCTTGATCACCTTCGTCTCCGTTTTCATCGTTCGAACAGCCTCGGGGGATATACGATTTGATAATGCTTATCATTATGAAGAAATCGTCTCCGGGGCTTTTTCGATTGCCGGTCTTTCTCTATCGATCCACGACCGTCGCGGAACTTTCCTCGCCCGCCAGCCCGACGAAACCGGCATACCAGTCGTCCCGGACGAGCAGATCGGCGTGACGTCCGCTGAGGCGCAGGCGCCCCTCCTCCAGCAGCAGTACCTGGTCGGCCTGACGCGCCAGCGCCGGGCGGTGGGTCACTACCAGCAGGGTGCGCCGGCCGCGCAACCCGAGCAGGCTGCGCAGCACCTGCGCCTCGCTGGCGGCGTCGAGGCTGGCGGTGGGCTCGTCGAGCAGCAGCAACGGCGCCGTCGAGAGCAGCCCGCGAGCCAGGCACAGGCGTTGCCGCTGGCCGCCGGACAGCAGCGCGCCGCCGGGACCGACGTCGCTGTCCCAGCCCTGCGGCCAGGCCTCGATCTCTTCCAGCAGGCCAACCGCCCGCGCCGCCTCGCGCAGCGCTTCGAGATCGGCGTCCGCTCGCGCCATGCGCAGGTTCCAGGCAACGCTGCCGCGGAACAGGCCGTTGTCCTGGAACACCAGGTTACGACTGGCGGCGAGGGTCGTTTCGCTCAACCGGCGGATATCCACGCCACCCAGCAGGACACGCCCGGCATCGACGTCGTAGAGCCGCCCGAGCAGCGCCAGCAGGCTGCTCTTGCCGGCCCCGGAGGGTCCGACGAGGACGTTCAGCGAACCCGGCTCCAGCCTCAGGGAAATGTCCTCGAGCAAGGCGCGGCCATCTTCCAGGCGCAATTCCACGGCCTCGGCCGCCAGGCTGGCGTCGTGCGGCCGCTCGCCCGGCTCGGGGCTGCGCAGCGGAGCCAGGGCGAAAACCCGCAGCAGGGTATCCAGCGCCTGCCAGGCGCCGCGCAACGCCTGGTCGAGATGGGTGAGCTGGGCCAGCGGCTCGATGAAGCGCACCAGCAGCACCAGCACGGCCACCAGCCGAGCGCCGTCCAGCCATTGCCGCTCCACCGCCCAGGCGCCGCCGAGCAGGGCGAAGGCGAACGCCGCCTGCACCGCCAGGGCGAAGCCGAGGCCGCTGGGCAGGCTGCGCCGCAACAGATCCAGGGTGCTGCGGTGGAGACTGCGCAAGGCCTCTTCCAGCCCCTGGCGGGCGACGCTTTCGCGCTGCGCCGCGCGCAGCAGCGGCTGGCGTTCGGCGAACGCCTGCAACTGCCGTGCGGCGTCGCGCTCGGCGGCCAGCCGGGCATCCTCCGCCGCCAGATTGCGCCGCCCGCTCCAGCGCAACAGCGCAGCGAGGACGGCACCGGCAACGAGCAGGCCGAGGGCGATGGACGGGTCG
The DNA here is from genome assembly GCF_001810205.1 of Pseudomonas sp. HMSC076A11. NCBI lineage: Bacteria > Pseudomonadati > Pseudomonadota > Gammaproteobacteria > Pseudomonadales > Pseudomonadaceae > Pseudomonas > Pseudomonas sp. HMSC076A11. The sequence goes on from NZ_KV800265.1 coordinate 7,982, forward strand.
ATCAGGAACAACCCGAGGATCACCCCGAGCGGCGTCACCAACGCGGCGATCAGCGGCCCCAGCAGGTGCGCCGGAATGCCCATCGCCTGCATCACCGGGCCGCGCAGCAGGCCTTCGGCCGGCGCGACCCGGCGCAGCGCCGGCGGCGCCAGGCGCGGCAAGCGCGCCACCAGGCTGCGCACCAGTCCAGCCGCCAGCGAGCCGCCGGCGGCGAAACCGCGACGCAGGGCCAGGTACTGCAACAGCGCCTGCGCCAGGCTCAAGCCGAGCAATGCGGCGACCCAGCGCCAGGGCAACGCGCCTTCGGCGAACCAGGCCTCGACCAACGGCACCAGCAATACGCCACAAGCGGCGTCCAGCAGCGCCGCCAGGACCGCCCAGGCGCTCGCCCGGCGCAACGCGGCACGGCAGTCTTCGGGCAGCGCACGCATTCGTTCGAACAGGGTCATGCCGCCACCTCCGCGCCGTTCTGTTCACGCCACAAGCGCGCATAGGCGCCGTCCGCCGCCAACAGCGCCGCGTGCTCGCCGCGTTCGACCAGACGGCCAGCGACCAGCACCAGGATCAGGTCGGCATCGCTGACTTCGGCCAGACGATGGGCGACGATCACCCGGGTCCGGCCACCGCCGCGTTCGCGCAGGTTGCGCAGGACCTGCCGGGCGGTCTGCGGATCCAGCGCCGAGGTTGGCTCGTCGAGCAGCAACAGGCGCGCCGGCGATAGCAGCGCACGGGCCAGGGCCAGTCGTTGCAGTTCGCCGCCGGACAGTTGCAGGTCGCGTCCCGGCACGCTGTCGTAGCCACGCGGCAGGGCCATGATGCGCTCGTCGAGGCAGGCGTCACGGGCCGCCTGGCGAATCTCCTGGAGATCGGCATCGGGGCGGAACAGGGCAATGTTGTCGGCCAGGGATATCTCCAGCGCCGCCGCCTGCTGGCCGACCAGCGCGATATGCCGATGGCGCACGGCATCGGGCATGTCCTTCAGTGCCAGGCCGCCAACCTCCAGTTCGCCGCGCTGCGCGTCCATGTAGCGCGCCAGCAGGTGCAGCAGGGTGCTCTTGCCGGAGCCCGAGGGACCGACCAGGGCCACCAGGCTGCCATCCTCCAGCTCCAGATCGATATCGGCCAGGACCTCCACGCCTTCATAGGCATGGCCCAGGCCGTGCAGCGCCACCGCGCCATCGACCGGCTCGCGGGTCGAGCGGCCCTCGGCCAGCGGCGCCTGGTCGAACACCTGCTGCAGGCGCTCGGCGGCGGCGCGCGCGCCCAGCAGCGCGTCGCCGCCGTGGCCGAGCGCCTGCACCGGGGCAGCCAAGGCCCGCAGCAGGAGCAGGAAGGCACAGGCCTGGCCGAGCGCCAGCGGCACGCCGAGGGCATCCAGGGCCAGCGCGCCGAGCAGGACCCAGGCCAGCAGCCAGGGCGTCGACAACTGCACGTAGACCAGCGCGGCGAGGTGGCCGACCCGCTTCACCCAGGCGCCGAACGCTTCGCCGAAGGCCGCCGCCGACGCCTCGGCGCCCTGTTGTATGCCGGCGCCGGGGTACTGTCGGGCCAGCAGCAGGTTGTGGGCGAATTCGCCATAGTCCGCCGAGAGCCTTTCCAGCGCGGCGTTGCGCCGCAGCACCAGGTCGCGATAGCGCGCCGAGCGCAGCAGCAGGAAGCCGGCGGCGGCCAGCACCAGCGGCAGCAGGCAGAACAGCAGCAGCCAGGGGTGCAGCCAGGCCAGCCAGAGCAACGCGACGAGCGGCACCACCAACAGGTTGCTGAGATCGTTGGGAGCGTGCGCGATCAGTTGGTGCAGGGCCCGCACGTCCTGCTCCACGAGGCGCGCCACGCCGTCCGGGCCCTGGCGACCGAACCAGTCCAGCGGCAGCCGTTGCAGGTGCGCCAGCAGGCGCAGGCGCAGGTCGTTGCAGAGGTCCGCGTCGACCCGGTGGGCCAGGTGCGCGGCCAGCGCCTGGCAGCCCAGCCAGGCCAGCACCGCCAGCAGCACCAGGGCCAGCAGGGCCGGCTGCGCCTGGCCGCGCGCCAGCGGCTCGGCGAGCCAGGCGAGAAGCATCCAGGGCAACAGCGAGCAGAGCCCGGCCAGGGCCTGCAACCCCATGGCCGCCGCCAGCCGCCAGCGATAGGTGCGCAGCAGGCGCCACAGCACCGGGGTCACGAGGCTTGCTCCAGCACCTGTTCCAGGCTCGCCGGCGCCAGCGACGCCGGCGGCGCCTCAGGGAAGCCAAGGCACTCGCCGATCCGCTGCCACAGGGCGGCGACCTCCAGGCTGCGTTGGTTGCGCCGACGCACCTCGTCGCCGTCGGCGAGCAGCGCCAGCGCCTCGGCCGCCGCCGCCGGCCACAGGCGCTGGTGCACCTGGGCCCAGCTGCACGGTTCGGCATACCAGAGCTGGGCGCTGGGCAGCGGTTCGCCGGCTATCTCGTCGAACAGCGCGAACAGGCCGTCGTCATCCTCTGCCGGTACCGCCACCGCAGGCGTCCACAACAACGGGCCATGGGGGCTGAGCAGGCTCAGCGTGCCGCGATCGGTGGTCAGGCTGACGCGCTGCAACAAGGTCATGCGCCCGTCGTCGGCGGCCGCCAGTTCGTTGAGCACGAGCAGGCTCAACGGCACTTCCGCCAACACCAGGGACAGCCCGCGCATCGCCGACAGGTCGTTCGAGGGCGACTCCAGCGACCAGGGGCCAACGCCCTCCAGCAACGCGGCGAGGATGTCCAGGGTGGCGAAACCGACCTGCACCCCGCAGGCCGCGTCCAGGTGGCGGATGCCGCGCCGGCGATGCAACTGGCGGCCCAGCTCGATGAAACGCGCCACCGCCGGCAACTGCGGATAGAAGGTGTTGAGCAGGCAGCGCCGGCCCAGGCGCTCGGCGCTGCGCAGCAGGTCCTGCCATTCGCGCGGCAGCAACGGATGCTCGATCAGCACGTCGATGCCACGCGCCATCAGCGCCTCGGCCAGCGCCGGGCCCTGCTCGCCGCGTGCCGCGCCGCCGACCGCGACGCAGGCCAGGCGGACATCGTCGGGCAACGCCTCGACCTCGCACCAGGTCTCCACCCCGAGGCGCTCGGCCAACGCCCGCGAACGCCGGCTGCCCTGGCCAAGGATCCCGCGCAGGACGAAGCGCGGATCGGCGGCGACGCCGGCGGCATAGAACTGGCCGAACCGGGAACCGGCGACCACCACGGAACGGACGTCGCTCATCGGCTCGCCTCCTCTGGCATGGGTTTCGACAGGGATTGCGCCAGGGCTTCGCCCAGGCAGTCGAAGTGCCCGCCGGGCACCTCGTGGATGCCGCACGCGCCGAGCGCGGCGGCCCGCCATTGGGTCTCCAGGGCCTCGGCGTAGCACGGCACCAATGGGTTGCCGGCGTCCGGCACGAACAGCCGCAGCGCGCCGACGTAGGGCTCCGGCGCCGCGGCCTGGCTGGCACGCACCGAGTGACAGAACAGTCGGTAGAGGGTGTCGCGTTCGACGCTGGCGGCGTCGGCGCTACCGCTGGCCGCCTGTAGCACGCGGCCGCGCAGGGCGACGAGATCGGCCAGGCCCGGTAGCTCCGCCAGCGCCTCGGCGCCCAGGCGCTCCGGTGTCTGCGCGAGCGCCGCCTGCACCGCCTGGCCGAGACGTTCCGGCGCGGGGAAGCCGAGCGCCGCGGTATCCAGTCCGAGGGTCGCGGCGAAGCTGAACAACAGTAGGCGCTCGTCGTCCACCCGGTAGGGAATCCGGTAGCTGGAGACGATATCCAGCTGGCGCACGCGCACCCCGCACTGGACCAGGGACTTGGCGGTCTCCAGGGCGACCAGCCCGCCGGAGCAGTAGCCGAGCAGGTCAACCTCACGCAGCCCGGCGCCATGGAGCGCCTCAGCGTAGCGGCGGCCGAGGCAGGCGTTGAGATGCTCGGCGGGGATCGCCAGGTAGGCGTCGCTGTCATGCACGGCCAGCCCCAGCAACGGCCGCCCCTCACCCAGGGCGCGAAGCAGCGGGCGGTACGGCAGCAGCGTGCCGAGGCCTTCGTGGACCAGCACCCTCGGCACGCCCTCGCCGGGCACCAGGCGCACCAGCGGGTCGAGCGCCACCGCGCCCTCGGCGAGCGGTGCGCGCGACATGCCGGCCTGCGCCGGGGCGACGCCGCGCGCCGCGGCCAGGGCTGGCCCACGGCCCTCTTCCGGCGCGCTGCGCAGGCGTTCGGCCAGGCCGCGCGGCGTCGGCTGGCTGAGCGCCCAGCGTAGCAGGCGATCGAACGGATGCCGGCGGGCGCTTTCCAGTCGTTCGCGCAAACGGGCGATCAACTGGGCGATCAACAGCGAGTCGCCGCCAGCCCCGAAGAAGTCTTGCTCGACGCCCAGCGACGGGTTGTCCAGCACCTCCCGCCAGAGTGCCAGCAGCGCATTCTCCAGTTCGTCGGCCGGTGCCTGCGCGACGCCATGCCGAAGGTCCGCCTGGGGCTGGCGGGCAAAGCCGGTCAGGGCCTTGCGGTCGATCTTGCCGTTGCCGGTGACCGGCAGGCGTTCGAGCACGCGCAACTGCGCCGGGAGCATGTAGCGCGGCACCCGCGCTTCGACGAAGGCCAGCAGCTCGGCCGGCTCCAGGCGGGCGCGGTCGGTCTTGCAGCGAGCCAGCAGGACATCGTAGCCAAGCAGGTCGAGAGCGCTGCCCGGCGGCACCACCCCACAAGCCAGGTCGCCACCCTGTGCCGCCAGCCACTCCAGCCATTGCCCGGTGTGGACGAACAGTTGGCGGCGCTCGTCGCGGAGGTCGCGCGGGTTTTCCATCATCAGGCTCTGGCTGACGCTGATCTCGTTGTGCTCGCGCGTCAGTTCCTGGATCACCAGCCAGGCGTCGGCGCTCAGCAACTCGCGCAGGCCGGCCAGCAGCGCCGGGGTGTCCAGCGCGTTGTTCAAGGCCCCGGAGCTGAGCAGGATATCCACCGAGTGCGGCGCCACGCCCTGGTCGAGAAGATCGCCGTTCATGTCGAAGCGGCCGAAGCGTACCCACGGCTGGTCGGCGAAGCGCTCGCGGGCGGCGGCGAGGAAGTAGCTGGAAACGTCGGTGAACAGGTAGTCCACCTCCGCCCCTCGCTGCACCAGCGGCGCCAACCGGGCGATCACCGCGCGGCTGGCGGCGGCGGTGCCGGCGCCAAGCTCCAGCAGGCGCCAGCGCCGTTGCGGCTGGCGCTCGACGATGGCGGCGATGGCCTCGGCCATCGCCTCGTGCAGCGCCTGGGCATGCAGGCCCTGGCTGTACATGGCCTCGGCGATGCGCGCCGAGCCCTGCGGGAACATCAGCGCCGCCGGGCTGATCCGCCCGGCCAGTTGCTCGCCGAGGGATTGCGCGCTGTCACGCAGGTAGGCGACCAGCTCGGCCGGCCAGAGCGCCGCCGGCGCGCAGCCGGCGAACGCCGTCCAGGCGTCCTCCGGACTCTGCGCGGGACGCTCGGCGCAGCCCAGCCAGCCCTCGCCCTCGGCGCGCAGGTAGCCGCCCTCCTCCAGCTGGCGCAACCAGTGGCGCAGCAGGCGCTGGCGCGCCTCGGCGATACCGAGGCGCTGGCACAGGGTGGCGAAGTCCAGCGGCGTCGCACTGGCGAACAGACCGCTGCCGGCCAGCCAGGCGGCCAACGAGGCGAGGCAGGCACGGTCGAGTGCGGCCACCGCCGCGGCGATGCCCTCCTCGCTGCCCCAGTCGCGGCGCAAGGCCTGGGCCGCCCGCTGGCGCACCGCGTCGAGCGCCGTACGCGGATCCTCGCCAGCCTCCACCGGCGCATGCAGGGTGACGAAGCTGGCCAGGCTGCGCTCGTGGGTCTCGCCGAGCACCACGGTGGCCGCCAGGTTGACCTGCGGATGGGCGCACAGCGCGGCGTCCAGCTCGGCCAGTTCGATGCGGTGGCCGCGAATCTTCACCTGGTCGTCCTCGCGACCGAGGAACTCGATGCTGCCGTCGGCCAGGTAGCGGCCGAGGTCGCCGGTGCGATACAGGCGACGGCCATCGGGGTGACGGACGAAGCGTTCGGCGGTGCGCTGCGGATCGCCGGCGTAGCCGAGCGCCAGGCCCACCCCGCCGATATGGATCTCGCCGCGCACGCCCGGCGGGCAGCGCCGCCCGCGGGCATCCAGGACTTCCACGCTCTGCCCACGCAGGGCACGGCCATAAGGGATGCTGGCCAGCTCGGTGTGCTGCGGGCGGATCGGCTGCTCGATCGACCAGATCGCCGCCTCGGTGGCGCCGCCCAGGCTGAACAGCGCGCTGTCCGGCCAGCGCCGCCACCAGCGGGTCGGCAGGCTGACCGGAATCCAGTCACCGGACCAGAGCACGCAGCGCGGTCCCGGCAGGTGACGTTGCGGCTCGCTCTCCAGGTAATCGATGAGCATCTGGCCTTGGGCCGGCACCGAGTTCCACAGGGTGATGGCGTGGCGTTCCAGCAGTTCCGCCCAGTGCGATGGATCGCTGCCGCGCGCCGGGTCCGGGAGGACCACCTGGGCCCCCGCCGCGGTGGCGCCGAAGAAGTCGTAGACCGAGAGGTCGAAGCTCAGCTCGGCGAGGCCGAGGACGCGGTCGTTGGCGTCGACGCCGTAGCGCTGGTTGATGTCGAGCAGCGTGTTGCTCACCGCCGCATGGCTGAGCATCACGCCCTTTGGCGTGCCGGTGGAGCCGGAGGTGTAGATCACGTAGGCGAGGTCGTCCGCCGCCACCTCCGCCGCGGGCGGTGGCGGCCAGGCGCTGTCGGCGGCCAGCCGGTCGATGGCCACGCAGGCGCAGCCGACGTCCGGGACATCGCTTTCCAGGCAGACCAGCGCGACCACTTCGGCGCTGGCGAGGATCGCCTGGCGCCGCAGCGGAGGCTGGCGGATGTCTACCGGCACATAGGCGGCGCCGGCCTGGAGGATGCCGATCACCGCGACCAATTGCGCGGCGCTTTTCGGCAGCATCACCGCGACCCGCCGGCCACGGCCCGCGCCGTGCGCTTCCAGGACGCGGCGCAGGGCGCTGGCGTGCTGGGCGACCTGGCGGTAGCTGTAGCTGCCGGCGGCATCGTGGATCGCCGTGGCGTCGGGGGTCAGCAGGGCACGCTCGGCGAAACCGGCGGCGATGCTCCGGGCACTACCGGGCAACGCCTGCGGCGGCGCCTCGACGGGTTCCGTGGCATCGCCGTAGGTCCAGGCGCGCGGGCTCTGCGCCAGGCGCCGGAGCAGCCCGACGAAGTCGTCGAACATGGCTTCCGCCTGGCCCTCGGGGAACAACCCGAGGCGTACGTCCCAGCCGATCTCCAGGCCGCCGAACTGGTCGGTGACCTGGCAGTCCAGCCAGACCTGCGGGGTCTGGCTGATCATGTAGCGTGGCGCGCGCGGCGCCTCGCCATCGCCGAGCAGGCGCTGCACGCTGCCGATGCCACTGGTGAACACCACCGGCATCAGATCGGCGCCGCGACCACGCCGGCGCGCCAGTTCGCGCAGCAGGTCGACGCCGCTGAAGGTCGGGTGGTCGAGGTCGTCGAACATCTGCTCGCCGATGCGTCGGGCACGCTCGACGAAACTGTCGCCGTGGCGGCTGTCCACTGCCAGCAGGCTGAGCGCGGTGAAGTCACCGAGCACCTGCGCCAGCTGCGGATGCAGCGGCGGCCGGTTGAGTACCGTCAGGTTGAGACAGAACGCCGGTGCCTGGCTCCAGCGACCGATGGTCTCGGCGAAGGCCGCCAGGGCCACGCCGGCAGCGCTCAGGCCGTGTTCGCCGGCGCGCGCGCCGAGCGCCTGCCAGGCGGCCTCGTCGAGGCGCGCGTGGAAGTGCCGGAAGCGCGTGGACCGGGTGTCCGGCTGCACCCGCAGCGGCAGGTCGGGACGCCCCGGTAGCGCGTCGAGACGCGCCAGCCACCAGTCGCGGTCGCGCTGCCAGGCTGGCGACTGGCGTCGGCGCTGCTCGACGCCGACATAGTCGCGGAAGGTCGCCTCCAGCGGTTCCGCCGTCCATTGCGGATCGAGATAGCGGCGGCGCCATTCGCCAAGCAGCAATTGCAGGCTGGCGTAGTCGACCAGGGTGAAATCCACCGAGCAGTGCAGTACGCAGGCATCCCGGCCGATACTCAGCTCGGGGCGCAGGACCGGCCACTGGTCGAGCGCCGCGCAGGCGTGGTCGAGGCGTTCGCGGACCCGCTCCAGGTGCGCCTGGAAAGCGGCCTCGTCGAGCCCCGCGCAGGCATGCACGGTCAGCCGCTGCCAGGGCACCTCGGGCAGCACGCGCTGCCAGGCGTTGTCCTCGATCACCGCGCGCAGCATCGGGTGGCGCTCGACCATGGCGTTCCAGGCCGCCTCCAGGCGCGCCGGATCGGTGTCGACCGGCCAGTCGTACTCGGCGTACAGCTGGCAGGCGTTACCGCCGTAGTCGAAGGCCGCCTGGCGGCCCAGCACGTAGGCGGCCTGCACCGGGGTCAATGGGAAGCGCTGGTGGGCCAGGTCGGGTTCGGCGCGCCAGCCAGGGCCGCCTTCCAGGTGTTCCAGCAGGGCCTCGCGCTCGGCCCGCAGGCGCTCGGCGAGGCCGGCGTCGAGGGCGCCCTGGGGGGCGCGATAGCGCAGGCGGCCCGCCTCGCTCCAGAGTTCGATGCGCCGGCTGCGGCAGGTTTCCAGCAGTTCGCCGAGGCTCATAGCACGCCCTCTTCCAGTTGGGTTTCCTCGATTTCGACGGTCTGCGCCTGCAAGTGGCGGGCAAGACCGGCCAGGGTCGGCTGGCGATAGAAGTCGGCCATGCCCAGGCGTACGCCGAAACGCTCACGTATGCCGGCCAGCAGGCGGGTCGCCAGCAGGCTGTCGCCGCCGAGGCTGAAGAAGCTCGCCTCGCGACGACGCACCGGGCGTTTGAGAACCGCTTCCCAGCACTCGGCCAGCGCTTGCTCATGGGCTTCCAGCGGCTCCTCCGCCGAGGGCTCGTGACGACACTCGCCGAGTGCGCGGGTCATGCTCTCGGCCAGGCGGCGACGATCGACCTTGCCATTGCCGTTCAACGGCAGGCTTGGCAGGCACCACAGGCGTTCGGGCCGCATCGCCTGGGGCAGGCGTTGCTCCAGGCCGGCCTGGAGCGCGGCGGCGTCGAGCCCGAGTCCCGGCGCCAGCGCCTCGACCAGGGCGAGCCGTTCGCTGCGCCACAGGCAACGCGGCGCCAGTCCCGCAGCGGCGAGATCGGCCAACAGGCTCGGCAACTCCGCCAGGCGCAGCGGCCGGTCGTCGAGCAAGGCCGCACCGAGCAGCGCCAGTGGCGACTCGCATAGCAGGTCCACCAGCAACAGGCGGCCCTGCGGGCGCAGCAGCGCCGCCGCCAGCGCCAGGCCTTCGCGGCTGGCCTCGTAGGCGTGCAGCGCGGCGAAGCTGATCACCCGGTCGTAGCGACCGAGGTGCTCGGCAGGTAGCAGGCCGTCGTCCAGCGCCTGCACCACGATCCGTTCCGGCAAGCGGGTGGCGGCGGCGTCGAGGAGGACGCGGCTGCGTTCGAAGAGGGTCAGTTCCAGCCCCGGGCGCAACAGCGAGGCCATGCCCTGGTCGAGCCAGAGCCCGGCGCGGGTATCCAGCACCGCCACCCGCAGGCGTTCGCCGGCAGCCGGCGTCGGCAGCGCTTCGAGCAGGCGCGCCAGGGCCTCGCGGCCGTCCGGCAGGCGCGCGGCCACCGCCTGCGGCGCCAGCCAGGGATCGAGGAGCAGCGCGGCCGGCGCCTGTTCGCCGGCGAGCAGGCCGCGCAGAGCGTTGCCCATCGCGGTCAGCCCCGCGGCCTGCCAGCCGAGCCGGCGCAACGCCTCGTCGAGCGACGGCAGCGCGCTGGCGGCGGAGTCCGCTAGCCAGTCCAGCCAGCGCCGGCGCAAACCGTCGTCTAGCTCCAGCGGCGCCTCCAGCAGCGCGCCGAGGATTTCCCGGTGAGTACCGCCTCGGCCTCTGCCAGGCCGGAGAAGGGCTGTGCGGCCGGTAGTTCCATGGAGCCTTCGGCCCGTGGCGCCAGGCGCGGTACCAGCACCGCGCCGAGGCTCGCCACGCCACCGCCGAGCACCACCGCGCAGGCGCTCTCCACGCCAGCCTGGGCGCACAGCGCGGCCTCCACCTCGCCCAACTCGATGCGCTGGCCGCGCACTTTCACCTGCTGGTCGACCCGACCGAGGAATTCCAGGGTACCGTCGCCCCAGTAGCGACCGCGATCGCCGGTGCGATACCAGCGGCCCTGGGCATCGTGGACGAAGCGCCGGGCGCTGAGTTCGGGATCGTTGCGATAGCTGCGGGCCAGGCTGGCGCCGCCGATCCACAGCTCGCCGACCACCAGGTCCGGCACGTCGCGCCCGTGGGTGTCGACCACCCGGTAGGCCTGTCCCGGCAATGGCCGGCCGTAGGGAATCGAACGCCAGTGCGGCGGCACCGTATCGACGCTCTGCAGGTTCGACCAGATGCCCGCTTCGGTAGCGCCACCCAGCACATGCAGGCGGCAGCCTTCGGCACAACGTGGGCGCAGGCGGCCGGGCAGGTCCAGAGCCACCCAGTCGCCGGACAGCAGCACCGCCCGCAGACTGCGATAGTCGGCCTGGCTCGCCGGCAGGCTGAGGGCCATCTCCAGCAAGGCCGGCGCCGAGTTCCACAGGCTCACCGCATGCCGCTGGATAGCCTCCGCCCAGGCAGCGGCATCGCGCGCCTGTTCCTGGGCCGGCAGGACCAGGCTGGCACCGGCGCCGAGGCCGCCGAACAGGTCGAAGACCGACAGATCGAAGTCCAGCGCGGAGACCGCCAGCAAGCGATCCGATGCGTTCACCCGCAGCAGGTCGAGCAGCGCGTCGATGGTATTGATCGCCGCCGCGTGGCTGACCTCGACGCCCTTGGGCACCCCGGTGGAGCCCGAGGTGTAGATCACATAGGCACTCGCCTGCGGCGCCAGCGGCACGGGGGCGGCCAGCGCCGGGCCGCGCAGCAGGCGCTGGACATCCAGGCGCGGCGGCAAGGCCTGCGGATCGTCCTCCTCGGTGATCGCCAGGCATACCCCGGCGGCCTCTTCGATCAGGCGCCGCCGTGCGGGCGGCTGGTCGATGTCCAGCGGCACGTAGCAGGCGCCTGCGGCGAGCACGCCGAATACCGCCGCGACCTGCTGCGGTCCGCGCGGCAGGCTGACCTCGACCGCGTCGCCGGGGCGCACCCCGGCTTCGCGCAGGCCGCCGGCGATGCGCAGCGCACGCTCGGCCAGTTCGCCGCGGGTGACACGTTGGTCGCGATAGAGCAGCGCGTCAGCATCCGGCGCCTCGGCGGCGCGAAGGAAGAAGTCGCGATGCAGGGTGCGCGCCGTGGCGCATGCCGGCTGGCCGTTGAGCAGGGCCCGGCGCGCCTGCTGCGCCCAGGGCAACGGCAGATCGGCGGGCTGCTCCCAGGCGCTGTCGCAGAGACGCTGGAGCAGCCCCACGTAGGCTTCGAACATGGTTTCCGGCAGACCTTCGGGGAACAGGCCGACGACGCTGTCCCAGGCCAGCAGGATACCGTCGCCCACCCGGTAGAGCTGGTGGTCGAGCCAGACCTGCGGGGTCTGCGAGAGCATGTCGTGGAGATCGCCGAAAGCGTCGCGGAAGGCCGCCGGGACGAAGCCCTCCTCGCCCAGGTTGCTGGCGAACACCACCGGCGCCGAGCGCGGCTGGCCCCGCCGGCGCGCCTCGCGGAGCACCTCCAGGGCGGGGAATGCGGCGTGGTCGATGGCTCCGTGGAGGTTGCGCTGGAAGCTCTTCACCGCCTCGGCGAAGGACACCCCGGCCTGCATCCGGCACTCCAGCAGCAAGAGGGTGGTGAAGTCGGCGATCACTTCGCCGATACGCGGGTCGTCGGCATGCCGATCGAACAACGGCACGTTGAGGAGAAATTCCGCGCTTTCGCTCCAGCGCGCCAGGACCAGCGCGAAGGTGCAGCCGAACACGCTGGACAAGGTCACGCCATGCTGCGCGGCAAGACGCTCCAGGCGCCGGCTCTCGCCGGCGGAAAGCTGGAATGCCAGGCGCCGGGTGCGCGGCTGGCGGATGCTTTCCGGCGCGCAGGCCAACGGCAGGGCCGGCGCGTCCGGCAAGCGCGGCAGGCGTTCCAGCCAGTAGTCGCGGGCCCGCGCCGCGGCCTCGGCGCGTTGCGCCGCACGGCGCGCCAGGTAGTCGGCGAAATGCAGCGCCGGCGGCTCCGCCAGGCGCTCCGGCGCCAGGTAGGCAACGCCCAGTTCGGCCAGCAGCAGGCGCAGGCTTTCGACATCGGCGGCAAGCAGGTCGAGACTCAGCCAGAGGCGATCCTCGCCGCCCGGCATGCGCACCAGCCCGAGCAGGAACACCTGGCCACGCTCCACCGCCAGGCATTCATGGGCGCGCCAGTCGCGCAGCGCCTGCCAGTCGCGCTCGGCCTCGTCCACCTGCAAAGTGCGCCAGTCCTGCAGGTCGAAGCAGGACAGCGGCGGCGTCGGAAGGATCTGCTGGCGACCGTCGAAGAAGCGCGCCCGCAGCATCGGGTGGCGTTGACGCACGCACTCCGCCGCCGCGGCCAGGCGCTGCGGGTCGACATCCCGCGCGCGGAATTCCAGGAAGGCATGGCAGCTGACGTTGCCCAGCACCTCGCCGGCGCCACGTCCCAGCCAGTAGGCCTGCTGCACGGAAGACAGCTCGAACGGCTGGTCGCGATCCTGCGCCGCCGGCAGCGCGACCGTTGCCGGGGCGGACAGCCGGTCCGCGCAGGCCAGCAGGTCGAGCCAGGCCCCCAGGCAGGGGCGCTGCGCCAACTGGGCGAAGTCCAGCGTCGAGCCACGCGCGCGCAGGCGTTCCTGCAGGTACATCAGGCGGATCGAGTCGAGGCCGCAGCCCAGCAGGTCGTCGTCGTCCGCCAGGGCGCGCACGTCGGCAAGCGGTTCACCGAGCAGGTCGGCGAGCTGCTCGGTCAGCCAGTCGCGCAGGGCGGTACGGGAATCGGGGGGCAGATCCATGGGGGCTCCCTAGGGCAAGCATCTGAGGTCGGTTGCCAGTTCCTGGCAACGATTATCAAATGCGACCTTATCTCACTTGCCTGGAAGGCCTGGCCGGCAATGCTTTAGACAGCCGGACTGTTTCGTTAGATGCAGCGTCATCCCGCAGCGGCGACACCCCTCCCGTGGCCGGGTCGGGGGTCGTCGCGGAGACTCAGCGGATCTCGCTGGGGGAGATGCCGTAGCGCTTGCGGAAAGCGATGGAGAAATGCGCCGGGCTGTAGCCCACCCGGTAGGCCACCGTGGAGACGTTCGCCTCTTCGTCGCAGAGCATCCGGTGCGCCTCGCGCAGGCGGTACTCCTGCAGGTAGCCGAATACGCTGGCGCCGAACACCTTGCGGAAGCCGGCGGTCAGCTTGCGCGGGTTCATGCCCACGCGGCTGGCCAGCGTGTCCAGCGACGGTGGTTCCTGCAAGGCGCCGACCAGCAGGTCGCGGGCGGCGTGGATGCGCTCGACCTCGGAGCAGGTGATGCGCGGCTCCTCGACGGGGCGCCCCTCGCCGGAAAGGAACTGGGCGCTGAGCGCGGCCAACTCCAGGGCCTTGCCGCCGAGGTAGAGATCGCGGGTCGGACCGAGCATCTGGCAGGTGGCGATCTGCGAGGCCAACGCCTGCATCGCCCGCGGCGCCGGGCAGCTCATGATCCGCGGATCGCCGCCGGGGCGGCGTATCAGTTGCTCGGGCAGCCAGCCGAGGCGGCTGTCCAGGGCTTCGACGCCGAGCTGGACGATGGTGTAGCGCAACGGCTTGTCGGTGCCGTAGATCTGCGCCGAGGTGAAGTCGCCATCGTTTGCGATGGTGCACAGGCTCGGCCCCTCGATGAGGTGCTCGGGCTGGCCGGGAATCCGGCAGCGCAACTGGCCGCTCTGCACGAGGATCAGGCGCAGGCCGCGCTCCAGCGGTTCCTCGAACCAGTCCTCGCTGGCCGAACAGAAGGTTCCGGTCACCAGCTTCATGTTCGGATCGATGTGCGCGACGCCGGGCCGGTTGCCCGGTGCCGGCGCGGCGGCATCGGCCTGTGGCGGAGCAATGATGGTGATGGTCATCAGGTTTTCCTGTAGCCCGGGCGCTGCCGACGCGGCGACGCCTTCCTGGATACGTGGGGGCAGGGGGACTTTTTAGCGGAGATGGACAAAGCGCCCTGCACTCCGCCCCTGCAGCGAATGAAAAAGCCCCGCAATCGAAAGGCGCGGGCTTGCGCGGTCCCTGCCGCCCGCCAATGATAATAAATCTCATTTCCCAGCAATGGCAATCGACCGCATCCACGGAGATCGCATGACTTCCTCGCCCGTCACCCCATCGCCCGTCGACGACGCCCCCGACTGGCCCGCCGCCTTCGTCCGCCGCTATCTCGACGCCGGCCACTGGCAGGACCGGAGCTTCGCCGAAGCCCTGGCCGCCAGCGCCGCGCGCCATCCGCAGCGGATCGCGCTCTGCGACGACGACCAGCGGCTCAGCTATGCCGACCTGCTCCAGCGCTGCCGCCGCCTGGCAGCCGGACTGCGCCAGGCCGGCCTCGCACATGGCGACACGGTAGTGCTGCACCTGCCCAACGGCATCGCCTTCGTCGAGACCTGCTTCGCCCTGTTCCAGCTCGGCGTACGCCCGGTGCTCGCCCTCCCCGCCCATCGCCAGCATGAGATCAGCGGTTTCTGCCGCTTCGCCGAGGCCAAGGCCTACATCGGCGCCGAACGGATCGACGGCTTCGACCCACGGCCGATGGCCCGTGAGCTGCTCTCCAGCGGCGCCTGCCGGATGGCGCTGATCCACGGCGAGGCCGAGGCGCCGCTGCAAGCGCTGGCACCGCTGTACCAGGCCGACGCGCTGGAAGACTGCGCCGCCCGCGCCGAGGATATCGCCTGCTTCCAGTTGTCCGGCGGCACCACCGGCACGCCGAAGCTGATTCCCCGGCGTCATCGCGAGTATCTCTACAACGTCCGCGCCAGCGCCAAGGTCTGCGGCTTCGACGAGCACACGGTGTACCTCACCGGCTTGCCGATGGCGCACAACTTCACCCTCTGCTGCCCCGGAGTGATCGGCACGCTGCTGGCCGGCGGCCGCGTGGTGGTCAGCCAGCGCGCCGATCCCGAGCATTGCTTCGCCCTGATCGCCCGTGAACGGGTCACCCACACCGCCCTGGTACCGCCGCTGGCGATGCTCTGGCTGGATGCCCAGGAAAGCCGCCGCGCCGATCTATCCAGCCTGCGTCTGCTCCAGGTCGGCGGCTCCAGGCTCGGCAGCAGTGCCGCGCAACGCGTCGAACCGGTGCTCGGCTGCCAGTTGCAACAGGTGCTGGGAATGGCCGAGGGGCTGATCTGCTACACCCGCCTGGACGATCCGCCCGAACGCGTGCTGCATACCCAGGGCCGGCCGCTGTCGCCGGACGACGAAGTGCGGGTGGTCGACGCCGAGGGCCGCGAGGTCGGCCCCGGCGAGGTCGGCGAACTGACCGTGCGCGGTCCCTACACCATCCGCGGCTACTACCGCCTGCCCGAACACAACGCCAAGGCCTTCAGCGCGGACGGCTTCTACCGCACCGGCGACCGGGTCAGCCGCGACAAGGACGGCTACCTGGTGGTGGAGGGCCGCGACAAGGACCAGATCAACCGCGGCGGCGAGAAGATCGCCGCGGAAGAGGTGGAGAACCTGCTGATCGCCCATCCGCAGGTGCACGACGCCACCGTCGTGGCGATGCCCGACAGCCTGCTCGGCGAGCGCACCTGCGCCTTCGTCATCCCGCGCCAGCCGGCGCCCTCGGCGCTGAAGCTGAAGCAATACCTGCACGCCTGCGGGCTGGCCGCGTTCAAGGTGCCGGACCGCATCGAGCTGGTCCCGGCCTTCCCCCAGACCGGCATCGGCAAGATCAGCAAGAAGGACCTGCGCGAGCGCCTGCGCCGCGAGCTGGAGGCCCGCGCATGAGCTCCGCCTGGGTCCGGCCGCTCCGCCTGACGCCGATGCCGCGCCTGCGCCTGGCCTGCTTCCCCCATGCAGGCGGCAGCGCCAGCTTCTTCCGTAGCTGGAGCGAACGCCTGCCGCCAGACATCGACCTGCTTGCCCTGCAGTACCCGGGTCGCGAGGACCGCTTCAACGAGGCGCCGGCCACCCGCCTGGAGGACCTCGCCGACGGCGCCGCCCTCGCCCTGCGCGATTTCGCCGACGCGCCCCTGGCGCTGTTCGGCCACAGTCTCGGCGCGGCGCTGGCCTACGAAACCGCCCTGCGCCTGGAAAGCGCCGGCGCGCCGCTGCGCCACCTGTTCGTCTCCGCCCATCCGGCACCGCACCGGCAACGCGGCGGCGCGTTGCACCGCGGCGACGAGGCGGCGCTGCTGGAGGACGTCCGCCGCCAGGGTGGCGCCAGCGAGCTACTCGAGGACGCCGACCTGCGCGCGCTGTTCCTGCCGATCCTGCGCGCCGACTACCAGGCAATCGAGACCTACCGACGGGCGCAGCCCATCGCCCTGGCCTGCGCCCTCGACGTCCTCCTCGGCGAGCACGACGAGGAAGTCAGCGCCGCCGAGGCGCAGGCCTGGAGCGACGCCAGCCGGACTCCCGCCAGGCTGCGGCGCTTTCCTGGCGGCCACTTCTACCTGAGCGAGAGGCGCGACGCGGTGATCGAGCACCTGCTGCGCCGCCTCGCACATCCCGACGCCCTTTCCCGAGAGGTTGCATGATGAAAACTCCCGAAGACTGCACCGGCCTGGCGGACATCCGCGAGGCCATCGACCGGATCGACCTGGATATCGTCCAGGCCCTCGGCCGCCGCATGGACTACGTCAAGGCGGCGTCGCGCTTCAAGGCCAGCGAAGCGGCGATTCCGGCGCCCGAGCGGGTCGCCGCGATGCTCCCCGAGCGCGCCCGCTGGGCCGAGGAAAACGGACTCGACGCGCCCTTCGTCGAGGGACTGTTCGCGCAGATCATCCACTGGTACATCGCCGAGCAGATCAAGTACTGGCGCCAGACACGGGGTGCCGCATGAGCCGGCTGGCGCCCCTGAGCCAGTGCCTGCACGCCTTGCGCGGCACCTTCGAGCGCGCCATCGGCCAGGCGCAGGCGCTCGATCGTCCGGTGCTGGTGGCGGCGTCGTTCGAGATCGACCCATTGGACCCGCTGCAGGTATTCGGTGCCTGGGACGACCGGCAAACGCCCTGCCTGTACTGGGAACAGCCCGAGCTGGCGTTCTTCGCCTGGGGCTGCGCCCTGGAGCTGCAAGGCCACGGCGAACAGCGCTTCGCCCGGATCGAGGAAAACTGGCAATTGCTCTGCGCCGACGCCGTGGTCGAGGGCCCGCTGGCGCCGCGCCTGTGCGGCGGATTCCGCTTCGATCCGCGCGGCCCGCGCGAGGAACACTGGCAAGCCTTCGCCGATGCCAGCCTGATGCTCGCCGGCATCACCGTGCTGCGCGAGGGCGAACGCTACCGGGTACTCTGCCAACACCTGGCCAAGCCCGGCGAAGATGCCCTGGCCCTGGCCGCCTACCACTGCTCGGCGCTACTGCGCCTGAGGCAGCCGGCCAGGCGCCGGCCCTCGGGGCCGACCGCTGGCGCGCAGGGCGACGCTTCGGCGCAGGAGCGCAGGCAATGGGAAGCCAAGGTGAGCGACGCGGTAAGCAGTGTCCGCCAGGGACGCTTCGGCAAGGTCGTGCTGGCCCGCACCCAGGCCCGGCCTCTCGGCGACATCGAGCCGTGGCAGGTCATCGAACACCTGCGTCTGCAACATGCCGACGCCCAGCTGTTCGCCTGTCGCCGCGGCAACGCCTGCTTCCTCGGCGCCTCCCCGGAACGCCTGGTCCGCATTCGCGCCGGCGAGGCACTCACCCATGCCCTGGCCGGGACCATCGCCCGCGGCGGCGATGCCCAGGAAGATGCGCGGCTCGGACAGGCCCTGCTGGACAGCGCCAAGGACAGGCACGAACACCAGTTGGTGGTGGAGGCGATCCGTACGGCCCTGGAACCCTTCAGCGAGGTGCTGGAAATCCCCGATGCGCCCGGTCTGAAACGACTGGCGCGAGTCCAGCACCTGAACACGCCGATCCGCGCCCGCCTCGCTGACGCAGGCGGCATCCTGCGGCTGCTGCAGGCGCTGCATCCGACCCCCGCGGTGGGCGGCTACCCACGCAGCGCGGCGCTGGACTACATCCGCCAGCACGAAGGGATGGACCGCGGCTGGTACGCCGCGCCGCTGGGCTGGCTCGACGGCGAAGGCAACGGCGATTTCCTGGTGGCGCTGCGCTCGGCCCTGCTCACGCCGGGCCGGGGCTACCTGTTCGCCGGCTGCGGTCTGGTAGGCGATTCGGAACCGGCCCACGAGTATCGCGAAACCTGCCTTAAGCTCAGTGCCATGCGGGAAGCTCTATCCGCCATAGGCGGCCTGGACGAAGTGCCCTTGCAGCGCGGCGTCGCCTGAAAACGAAGACCCCCTGCGGCCCGAGGGCGGCAGGGGGTCTTCGAAGGTCTGCCCGTGGCGCGGACGGGCCGCGCCGCAAAGGCGTCGCTTAGAACGGAATGTCGTCGTCGAAGCTGTCATAGTCCTGGGCCGGTTGCGGCGCCGGTTGCTGCTGCGGGGCCGGACGCGACTGCTGCTGCGGGGCCTGCTGCGGGCGCTGCATGGGCTCGCGCGGGGCGCGCTGCGAATCGTCGCCGGAGGGGCGGCCGCCGAGCAACTGCATGTTGCCGTTGATGTCGACCACGATCTCGGTGGTGTAGCGATCCTGACCGTCCTGGCCCTGCCACTTGCGGGTGCGCAGGCTGCCTTCGACGTAGACCTGGGAACCCTTGCGCAGGTACTCGCCGGCGATCTCCGCCAGGCGGCCGAAGAACACCACGCGGTGCCATTCGGTGCGCTCCTGTTGCTGGCCGGTCTGCTTGTCCTTCCAGCTCTCGCTGGTGGCGAGGGTGATGTTGGTCACCGCATTGCCGTTGGGCATGTAGCGGGTTTCCGGGTCACCACCGACGTTACCAACCAGAATGACTTTGTTAACCCCACGGGCCATGACGTTCTCCTAAGGTTCAGCATCCGCCCGGCGCGGCCTGGGCCAGGCGCTCGAGGGCGGTGCGATCCACTTGTTGGGTATCCACTTTGACATAGGCGGCGGCCTCCTCGGCCACCACCACGGCGTCTGCCACACCGGGCAACGCCCTGAATCGCTGGACCAGCACCACGTCCTGCAGCGCGGCGGGCGCGAGCGGCAGGCGAATGCTGGTCACATAAGGCGGTTCGCGCATGGTAACAGCAATCGCCAGCCAGAGGGCAGCGAGCACCGCGCATCCGATGAACACCATGCTCAGCCCGCCGTGCTGGAACATCCAGCCGCCGAGGATGCCGCCCAGCGCCGCGCCGAGGAACTGGCTGGTGGAATACACCCCCATCGCCGTGCCCTTGCCGCCGGCCGGCGAGACCTTGCTGACCAGCGACGGCAGCGAGGCTTCGAGCAGGTTGAAAGCAGTGAAGAACACCACCGTGCCGACCACCAGCATGGCCAGGCTGTGACCGAAGACCAGGAAGAACAGTTCGCAGGCCAGCAGGGTCGCCACCGCGCCGGTCAGCACGCGCTTCATGCGACGCTTCTTCTCGGCGTAGATGATGAACGGCACCATGCCGAAGAAACCGACCAGCAGCGCGGTCAGGTAGACCCACCAGTGCTGCTCCTTGGGCAGGCCCCCCTCGTGCACCAGTGCCAGCGGCAAGGCGACGAAGCTGGCCATGAGGATGGCGTGGAGGATCAGGATGCCGGCGTCCAGGCGCAGCAGGTCGCCGTGCTTCAGGGTCGGCAGCAGGGCCTGGCGCGCCACGCTGGATTCGCGGTGCTGGGTCATGTGGTCCGGCTGCGGGACGAAGAACAGGATCAGCAGCAGGCCGACCAGCGCCATCCCGGCGGTGAACCAGAACAGCCCATGCAGGCCGAACAGATGGGTCAGCACCGGGCCGAGCACCATGGCCACGGCGAAGGAGACGCCGATGCTCATGCCGATCATCGCCATCGCCTTGGTCCGGTGCTGCTCGCGGGTGAGGTCGGAGAGCAGCGCCATCACCGCCGCCGAGATCGCCCCGGCGCCCTGCAGGACGCGGCCGGCGATCACCCCCCAGATGGAGTCGGCATTGGCCGCGAGGGCCGCGCCGGCGGCGAAGATCAGCAGCCCGACGACGATCACCGGGCGCCGGCCGATGCGGTCGGAAATGGTCCCGAAGGGAATCTGCAGGATCGCCTGGGTCAGGCCATAGGCGCCGATGGCCAGGCCGATCAGCGCCGGGGTCGCGCCGGCCAGGTCCTGGCCGTAGGTGGCCAGCACCGGCAGGACCATGAACATGCCGAGCATGCGGAAGGCGAATACCAGTGACAGCCCGACGGCCGCTCGCGTTTCGGTACCGCTCATCCGCTCAGTATGTGAGTCGTGCATAACACCCTCATGGAAGAAACCGCTGCAGGGCAAGGCCTCATGCCCCTGCCAATGGCGCCGCCGCCCGCTCCTGGGCGGCCGGGGCAATGCCCGCGCCGGAAAAATGCCGCGCATTCTACCAGTCCGCCCCCTCGCGGCACAGGCGCGCCACTTTGCCGCGCGCTAGCGGCCAGCCGTATAATCAGCGGTTTTCGCCCGCCATGCGAGGCCGCTGTGGATAAGATCCTGATTCGTGGGGCGCGTACCCACAACCTGAAGAACGTCGACCTCACACTGCCACGCGACAAACTGATCGTGATCACCGGTCTTTCCGGTTCCGGCAAGTCTTCCCTGGCTTTCGACACGCTCTATGCGGAAGGCCAGCGGCGCTACGTGGAATCCCTCTCGGCCTACGCCCGGCAGTTCCTGTCGATGATGGAGAAGCCGGACGTGGACACCATCGAAGGGCTGTCGCCGGCGATTTCCATCGAACAGAAGTCCACTTCCCACAACCCACGCTCCACCGTGGGTACGATCACCGAGATCTACGACTACCTGCGCCTGCTTTATGCCCGCGTCGGTACCCCGCGCTGCCCGGACCACGACATCCCGCTGGAGGCGCAGACCGTCAGCCAGATGGTCGACCAGGTCCTGGCCCTGCCGGAAGGCAGCAAGCTGATGCTGCTGGCGCCGGTGATCCGCGAGCGCAAGGGCGAGCACCTGGCGGTGTTCGACGAGATGCGCGCGCAGGGCTTCGTCCGCGCCCGGGTCGACGGCAAGCTCTACGAACTCGACGAAGTGCCGAAGCTGGATAAGCAGAAGAAGCACAGCATCGATGTGGTGGTGGACCGCTTCAAGGTTCGCGCGGACCTCCAGCAACGCCTGGCCGAGTCGTTCGAGACCGCCCTGTCCCTGGCCGACGGTATCGCCCTGGTAGCACCGATGGACGAGGACGAGGATGTCGAGGAGATCATCTTCTCGGCGCGCTTCGCCTGCCCGGTCTGCGGCCACTCTATCAGCGAGCTGGAACCCAAGCTGTTCTCCTTCAACAACCCGGCCGGCGCCTGTCCGACCTGCGACGGCCTCGGCGTGAAGCAATTCTTCGACGCGCGCCGGGTGGTCAACGGCGAGTTGACCCTGGCCGAGGGCGCGATCCGCGGCTGGGACCGGCGCAACGTCTATTACTTCCAGATGCTCGGTTCGCTGGCCCAGCATTACGGCTTCAGCCTGGAAGAACCCTTCGACGAACTCGGCGCCGAACACCAGAAGGTGGTGCTCTACGGCTCCGGCCGGGAAAACGTCGACTTCCGCTATCTCAACGACCGCGGCGACATCGTCAAGCGCTCGCACCCCTTCGAAGGCATCCTGCCGAACCTTGAGCGGCGCTACCGCGAGACCGAGTCGGCCACGGTCCGCGAGGAGCTGGCCAAGTTCCTCAGCACCCAGCCCTGCCCGGATTGCCACGGTACCCGCCTGCGCCGCGAGGCGCGGCATGTGTGGGTCGGCGACCGGACGCTGCCGGCGATCACCGCGATGCCGGTCGGCGAAGCCTGCGAGTATGCCGCCGGACTCAGCCTGACCGGCCGCCGTGGCGAGATCGCGGCGAAGATCCTCAAGGAAATCCGCGACCGCCTGCAATTCCTGGTCAACGTCGGCCTCGACTACCTGACCCTCGACCGCAGCGCCGACACCCTGTCCGGCGGCGAAGCCCAGCGCATCCGCCTGGCCAGCCAGATCGGCGCCGGCCTGGTGGGAGTGATGTACATCCTCGACGAACCCTCGATCGGCCTGCACCAACGCGACAACGAGCGCCTGCTCGGCACCCTCACCCACCTGCGCAACCTCGGCAACACGGTGATCGTGGTCGAGCACGACGAGGACGCGATCCGACTCGCCGACTACGTCGTCGACATCGGTCCGGGCGCCGGCGTGCACGGCGGCCAGGTAGTGGCGGAAGGTACGCCCGACCAGGTGATGAACCACCCCGACTCGCTGACCGGCAAGTACCTTTCCGGGCGCAAGAAAATCGCGGTTCCGGCCAAGCGCACCCCGCGCGACAAGAAGAAGCTGCTGAAGCTGAAAGGCGCCCGCGGCAACAACCTGCAGAACGTCAACCTGGAAATCCCGGTCGGCCTGTTCACCTGCATCACCGGGGTCTCGGGCTCCGGCAAGTCGACGCTGATCAACAACACCCTGTTCCCAATCACCGCCACCGCGCTGAACGGCGCGACTACCCTGGAAGTGGCGCCGTATGACTCGTTCGACGGCCTGCAGCACCTGGACAAGGTGGTCGACATCGACCAGAGCCCGATCGGTCGTACCCCGCGCTCCAACCCGGCGACCTATACCGGCCTGTTCACGCCGATCCGCGAACTGTTCTCCGGCGTGCCGGAGGCCCGCTCGCGCGGCTACGGTCCCGGCCGCTTCTCGTTCAACGTCAAGGGCGGCCGTTGCGAGGCCTGCCAGGGCGACGGCGTGATCAAGGTGGAGATGCACTTCCTGCCGGACATCTACGTTCCCTGCGATGTCTGCAAGGGCAAGCGCTACAACCGCGAGACCCTGGAGATCCGCTACAAGGGCAAGAGCATCCACGAGGTGCTGGAGATGACCATCGAGGAAGCCCGCGAGTTCTTCGACGCCGTCCCCGCCCTGGCGCGCAAGCTGCAGACGCTGATGGACGTCGGCCTGTCCTACATCAAGCTGGGCCAGAGCGCGACCACCCTCTCGGGCGGCGAGGCACAACGGGTCAAGCTGTCCCGCGAGCTGTCCAAGCGCGATACCGGCAAGACCCTGTACATCCTCGACGAACCGACCACCGGCCTGCATTTCGCCGACATCCAGCAACTGCTCGACGTGCTCCACCGCCTGCGCGACCACGGCAACACCGTGGTGGTGATCGAGCACAACCTGGACGTGATCAAGACCGCCGACTGGCTGGTCGACCTCGGCCCCGAGGGCGGCTCCAAGGGCGGCCAGATCATCGCCAACGGCACGCCGGAGCAGGTGGCCGAGATGTCCCAGTCGCACACCGGCCACTTCCTCAAGCCGTTGCTGGAACGCGATCGCGCCTGATTGCCGGGCGCTCATGAAAAAGCCCCTGCGACCGTGAAGCGCAGGGGCTTTTTCGTATCCGCGGGGTAGGGTCAGATCTGCGATTGCAGGTAGTTCTCCAGGCCCATCCTGGCGATCAGGCCAAGCTGTTGCTCCAACCAGTAGGCGTGGTCTTCCTCGGTGTCGGCCAACTGGGCCTTGAGGATGTCGCGGCTGACGAAGTCCTTGTGCTGCTCGCAGAGGGCGATGCCCTTGGCCAGCGCGGCGCGGACATGGCGCTCGAGCTTGAGGTCGGCCTCGAGCATCTCCGGCACCGTGGTGCCCGGGTGGATATCGTCGGGACGCATGCGCGGCGTACCTTCGAGCAGGAGGATACGGCGCAGCAGGGCGTCGGCGTGTTGGGTCTCCTCCTCCATCTCGTGGTTGAGGCGCTCGTAGAGCTTGCTGAAGCCCCAGTCCTCGTACATGCGCGAGTGGATGAAGTACTGGTCGCGCGCGGCCAGCTCGCCGGTCAGCAGCGTGTTGAGGTAATCGATGACTTCCGGATGGCCTTGCATCGGGGGGCTCTCCCTGGAGAAAACTAGGAATCTAGCCGCATATGCTCCCGGCTCCGCCTGATCCGGGTCAAGCCAATGCAGATAAAAAAGCCCCCTTCCTAGGAAGGGGGCCGGGGGCCTCATCAGGCCATCAGTCCAGCTTCAGGCCGAGGGCGTCGGCGACGCCTTTGCCGTAGGCCGGGTCGACCTTGAGGAACAGGCCGATCTGGCGACGCTGGATCTGTTCCGGTACATCGCGGATGTCTTCGGCGATGTTGGCGAACAGCCGCTGCTTCTGCTCGTCGGTGAACAGATGGAACAGCGCGGCCGGCTGGCTGTAGTAGTCGTCGTCCACCCGGTGGTTCCAGTGGTCCGCCGCACCCTCCAGGCTCAACGGCGGCTCGGAGAAGTCAGGCTGCTCCTGCCACTGGTTGAAGCTGTTCGGCTCGTAGGTGACGCGCTGATGGGCGTTGTTGCCGTCCACCCGCATGCCGCCGTCGCGGTGGTAGACCTGGTGCGGGCAACGCGCGGCGTTCACCGGGATCTGGTGGTGGTTGACGCCCAGGCGATAGCGATGGGCGTCGCCGTAGGAGAACAGACGGCCCTGGAGCATCTTGTCCGGCGAGAAACCGATACCGGGCACCACGTTGGCCGGTGTGAAAGCGGCCTGCTCGACCTCGGCGAAGTAGTTGTCCGGGTTACGGTTCAGCTCGAAGAAGCCCACTTCGATCAACGGGTAGTCGCCGTGGGGCCAGACCTTGGTCAGGTCGAACGGGTTGTAGCGATAGGTGGCCGCTTCCTTCTCGGGCATGATCTGCACGTACATCTTCCAACGCGGGAAATCGCCTTTCTCGATGCTCTCGTACAAGTCGCGCTGCGAACTCTCGCGGTCCTGGGCGATCACTTCGGCGGCCTCGGCGTTGGTCAGGTTCTCGATGCCCTGTTGGGTCTTGAAGTGGAACTTGACCCAGAAGCGCTCGTTGTTCGCATTGATGAAACTGAAGGTATGGCTGCCGAAACCATGGATGTGCCGATAGCTCTTCGGCAGGCCGCGGTCGCTGAAGTCGATGGTCAACTGATGCAGCGACTCGGGGAGGTGAGAGAAAAAGTCCCACTTGAAGGTCGCATTGCGCAGGTTGGTGCGCGGGTCACGCTTTACCACGTGGTTGAGATCGGGGAACTTGAGCGGGTCACGCAGGTAGAACACCGGGGTGTTGTTGCCGACCAGGTCCCAGTTGCCCTGCTCGGTGTAGAAACGCATGGAGAAGCCGCGGATATCGCGCTCGGCATCCGCCGCGCCGCGCTCACCGGCGACGGTGGAGAAGCGCAGGAACATATCGGTCTTCTTGCCGACCTGGGAGAAGATCTTCGCCCGGGTGTAGGGGGTGATGTCATGGGTGACGGTGAAGGTGCCGTAGGCCGCGGAGCCTTTCGCATGCATGCGGCGCTCGGGGATCACTTCGCGATCGAAGTGGGCGAGCTTCTCGAGGAACCACACGTCCTGCAGCAACATCGGGCCACGCGGACCGGCGGTCTGCACGTTCTGGTTATCGACCACCGGTGCGCCAGCGGCAGTGGTCAGGCGGGTCTTCTCTTCCATTTACTCTCTCCTCAACGGCTAACGTGCTATGAAGCGAAGCGGCTACACGGAAATCATCAGCGTGGACCAGGGATTGGCGGAGGACAACCTCCAGGCTGAGCCAAGCGCCCTTTGCATTGATCTCGCTTACCCGAACGTAGCTTTTCGTAAAAGCAGGTTAAGGATGAATGACAGCCCTCCAACAATCCAATTTATTAAAGACAGCGAGCCGATAGATAAAAACTTTAAGGCAGGTAATAAAAAACCGGGCCTAGGCCCGGTTTCTTGTGCAGCAGATGCCTTATTCGGCAGCTTCTACGACTTCACCGCCGACAGGACGATCAACCAGCTCGACGTACGCCATGGGGGCGTTGTCGCCAGCGCGGAAACCGCACTTCAGGATGCGCAGGTAGCCGCCCGGACGGTTGGCGTAGCGCTTGCCCAGGTCGTTGAACAGCTTGCCAACGGCAGCTTTCGAACGGGTACGGTCGAAAGCCAGGCGACGGTTGGCGACGCTGTCTTCCTTGGCCAGGGTGATCAGCGGCTCGGCAACGCGACGCAGTTCCTTGGCCTTGGGCAGGGTGGTTTTGATCAGTTCGTGTTCGAACAGCGACACCGCCATGTTCTGGAACATAGCCTTGCGGTGCGCGCTGGTGCGGCTCAGGTGACGACCACTTTTACGATGGCGCATGGTTCAATTCCTTTCCAAACTTTACGTTCGGTAGTTACGACGATCAGGCAGTGGCCTTGTCGTCTTTCTTAAGACTTGCCGGCGGCCAGTTATCGAGGCGCATACCGAGGGACAGACCACGGGAAGCCAGAACGTCCTTGATTTCGGTCAGGGACTTCTTGCCCAGGTTCGGCGTTTTCAACAGCTCCACTTCGGTGCGCTGGATCAGGTCACCGATGTAGTAGATGTTTTCCGCCTTCAGGCAGTTGGCCGAACGTACGGTCAGTTCCAGGTCATCGACCGGGCGCAGGAGGATCGGATCGATCTCGTCTTCCTGCTCTTCAACGACGGGTTCGCTGTCGCCCTTGAGGTCCACGAACGCTGCCAGCTGCTGTTGCAGGATGGTAGCGGCGCGACGGATAGCCTCTTCGGGATCCAGGGTGCCGTTGGTTTCCAGGTCCAGGACCAGTTTGTCCAGGTTGGTGCGCTGCTCGACACGGGCGTTTTCCACCACGTAGGAGACACGACGGACCGGGCTGAACGATGCGTCGAGCTGCAGACGGCCGATGCTGCGGCTTTCGTCTTCATCGCTCTGACGTGCGTCGGCAGGCTCGTAGCCACGGCCACGAGCTACCTTCAGCTTCATGTTCAGCGCGCCGTTGTCTGCCAGGTTGGCGATAACGTGGTCACCGTTGATGATCTCAACATCGTGATCCAGCTGAATATCGGCAGCAGTCACAACACCCGAGCCCTTCTTAGCCAGGGTCAGCGTCACTTCATCACGACCGTGCAGCTTGATGGCCAGACCTTTCAGGTTCAGCAGGATCTCGATTACATCTTCCTGCACACCTTCGATCGCCGAGTACTCGTGGAGTACGCCGTCGATCTCGGCCTCGACCACTGCGCAGCCAGGCATGGAGGACAACAGGATGCGACGCAGCGCGTTGCCCAGGGTGTGACCAAAACCACGCTCGAGAGGCTCGAGCGTGATCTTGGCGCGGGTTTGACTGACCACCTGCACATCGATGTGGCGGGGGGTCAGGAACTCATTTACCGAACTCTGCATGGATGCACCTATTTTCTAGCCCTTACTTGGAGTAGAGCTCGACAATCAGGTTTTCGTTGATATCAGCGGACAGGTCGCTGCGAGCCGGAGCACTCTTGAAGGTACCAGCCTTCTTGTCGAGGTCGACTTCGACCCACTCGACGCGACCGCGCTGGCCACAGAGTTCCAGAGCCTGAGCGATACGCAGCTGGTTCTTCGATTTTTCGCGAACAGCTACGACGTCACCGGCCTTCACTTGGTAGGAAGGGATGTTGACGGTCTGACCGTTGACGGTGATGGCCTTGTGGGATACCAGCTGGCGGGATTCCGAACGAGTGGAACCGAAGCCCATGCGGTATACGACGTTGTCCAGGCGGCACTCGAGCAGTTGCAGCAGGTTCTCACCGGTAGAACCCTTGCGACGGGAAGCTTCCTGGTAGTAACCGCGGAACTGACGCTCCAGCACGCCGTAGATGCGACGTACTTTCTGCTTTTCACGCAGCTGCAGACCGTAGTCGGACAGACGGCCACGACGCTGGCCATGCTGGCCAGGAACGTTTTCAGCCTTGCACTTCGAGTCGAGGGCGCGGGCGCCGCTCTTCAGGAACAGGTCGGTGCCTTCACGGCGAGACAGTTTGCACTTGGGACCAATGTAACGAGCCATTTCTCACTGTCTCCTATTACACGCGACGCTTTTTCGGCGGACGGCAGCCGTTATGCGGGATCGGGGTTACGTCGGTGATGCTGGCGATCTTGTAGCCGCAAGCATTCAGAGCGCGAACGGCGGACTCGCGGCCCGGGCCCGGGCCCTTGACGTTGACGTCCAGGTTCTTCAGACCGTATTCCAGGGCAGCCTGGCCGGCACGCTCGGCCGCTACCTGGGCAGCGAACGGGGTGCTCTTACGCGAGCCGCGGAAACCGGAACCACCGGAGGTCGCCCAGGACAGTGCGTTGCCCTGACGGTCGGTGATGGTCACGATGGTGTTGTTGAAAGACGCGTGGATGTGGGCGATCCCATCGACCACTGTCTTTTTGACTTTCTTACGGGGACGAGCAGCAGGTTTTGCCATGACTAGATTCCTACGCGATTACTTGCGGATCGGCTTACGCGGGCCCTTGCGGGTACGCGCGTTGGTCTTGGTACGCTGACCGCGAACCGGCAGACCGCGACGATGACGCAGACCGCGGTAGCAACCGAGGTCCATCAGACGCTTGATGTTCATGTTGATTTCGCGACGCAGGTCACCTTCGGTGGTGATCTTCGCGACTTCGTTACGCAGCTGATCAATCTGCTCGTCGCTCAGGTCCTTGATCTTGGCAGCCGGGTTTACGCCGGTGGCTGCGCAGATGCTCTGAGCAGTAGTGCGACCAACACCATAGATGTAGGTCAGCGAGATAACAGTGTGCTTGTTATCCGGAATGTTGACGCCTGCAATACGGGCCATTCAGAAAAACTCCAATTGACAGCTACCCTGCGCCCAGGAAGCCAAGAAAGGGCGCGGATATTAGCGCTGTAATAGCAAATAATCAACCCGGCAGCACACTAGCTGCCGGGTTATCACGCGTGGATCACAATCAGCCTTGGCGCTGCTTGTGACGCGGTTCCGCGCTGCAGATCACCCGCACGATGCCATCGCGACGGATGATTTTGCAGTTACGGCACAGCTTCTTGACCGATGCACGAACTTTCATCACCAACTCCTCGAACCTTACGGGTCTATCAGCGCAGCATGCCGCTGCCGTAGCCCTTCAGGTTGGCTTTCTTCATCAGGGATTCATACTGGTGAGAAACGAGGTGAGATTGCACCTGGGCCATAAAGTCCATGACAACCACGACCACGATCAACAGCGAGGTCCCGCCAAGATAGAACGGCACGTGCGCCGCAACCACCAGGAACTGGGGCAGCAGGCAGACAGCCGTCATGTACAGAGCACCGAACATGGTCAAACGGGTCAGCACGCCATCGATGTAGCGAGCGGACTGTTCGCCCGGACGGATGCCCGGAATAAATGCACCGGACTTCTTGAGGTTCTCCGCCACGTCCTTCGGGTTGAACATCAGCGCTGTATAGAAGAAGCAGAAGAAAACGATCCCTGCAGTGAACAGCAAGATGTTCAGCGGCTGCCCCGGAGCGATCGCTTGCGCGACGTCCTGCAACCAACCCAAGCCTTCCGACTGACCGAACCAGGAGCCCAGGGACGCCGGGAACAGCAGGATACTGCTGGCGAAAATCGCGGGAATCACACCCGCCATGTTCACCTTCAACGGCAGATGGCTGGTCTGCGCTGCAAACACCTTGCGGCCTTGCTGGCGCTTGGCGTAATGCACCGCGATGCGACGCTGGCCACGCTCGATGAACACCACGAACGCGATGATCGCCACGGCCAGCAGGCCGACGCCGATCAGGGCGAAGATGTTGATGTCACCTTGACGGGCAGACTCGAAAGACTGACCGATGGCGCGCGGCAGGCCTGCAACGATACCAGCGAAGATCAACATCGAGATGCCGTTGCCGACACCGCGCTCGGTGATCTGCTCGCCCAGCCACATCATGAACATGGCACCAGCCACGAAGGTGGTGACAGCCACGAAGTAGAAGCCGAAGTCGTTGGAGAAGGCTACGCCCTGGCTGCCCAGGCCAACGGACATGCCGATGGCCTGGACCAGTGCCAGGACTACAGTACCGTAGCGGGTGTACTGGCTGATCTTGCGACGCCCAGACTCACCCTCTTTCTTCAACTGCTCCAGCTGCGGGCTGATAGCGGTCATGAGCTGCATGATGATCGATGCCGAGATGTACGGCATGATCCCCAGTGCAAAGATACTCATGCGCTCCAGCGCGCCGCCGGAAAACATGTTGAAGAGGCTAAGAATGGTCCCCTCGTTCTGCCGGAACAGTGCCGCCAAGCGATCGGGGTTGATGCCCGGAACTGGGATGTGCGCGCCGATCCGATAGACGATGATCGCCAGGAACAGGAAACGCAGACGTGCCCAGAGCTCGGACAGACCGCCGTTGCTTAGCGCAGAGAGAGCACCTTGCTTAGCCATTTAGTCCTCGAATTTACCGCCAGCTGCTTCGATAGCCGCACGCGCACCCTTGGTGGCGGCGATACCTTTCAGGGTGACCGCACGACCAACTTCGCCGGACAGCATGACTTTGACGCGCTGTACGTGCTGGTTGATCAGGTTGGCATCCTTCAGGGTCTGCAGGCTGACGACGTCGCCTTCGACCTTGGCCAGCTCGGAGGTGCGTACTTCAGCACGATCCATGGCCTTCAGGGAAACGAAGCCGAACTTCGGCAGGCGACGGTGCAGAGGCTGTTGACCACCCTCGAAGCCCGGAGCGACCTTGCCACCGGAGCGGGAGGTCAGACCTTTGTGACCACGGCCACCGGTCTTGCCCAGACCGCTACCGATGCCACGGCCCGGACGGTGCTTTTCGCGACGGGCACCCGGCGCGGAACGCAGATCGTTCAGTTGCATGGATTAACCCTCCACACGCAGCAGGTAGTAGGCCTTGTTGATCATGCCGCGGTTCTCAGGAGTGTCCTGAACTTCGACGGTATGATTGATGCGACGCAGGCCGAGACCCTTGACGCAAGCCTTGTGGTTGGCCAGACGGCCGTTCAGGCTCTTGACCAGAGTGACTTTGACAGTTGCCATGGTTAGAGAATCTCCTCGACGCTCTTGCCACGCTTGGCCGCTACTGCTTCCGGAGCCTGCATGTTCTTCAGGCCCTTGAAGGTGGCGTAAACCACGTTCACCGGATTGGTGGAGCCATAGCACTTGGCCAGGACGTTCTGCACACCAGCCACTTCCAGAACGGCACGCATGGCGCCGCCGGCGATGATGCCGGTACCTTCCGAAGCCGGCTGCATGTACACCTTGGAGGCGCCATGGGCGGACTTGGTCGGATACTGCAGGGTGGTGCCGTTCAGATCGACTTGGATCATGTTGCGGCGAGCGGCCTCCATTGCTTTCTGGATGGCGGCCGGCACTTCACGCGCCTTGCCACGACCGAAACCAACGCGACCCTTGCCATCACCCACCACGGTCAGTGCGGTGAAAGCGAAGATACGGCCACCTTTTACGGTTTTGGCGACGCGGTTAACCTGAACCAGCTTCTCGATGTAGCCTTCGTCGCGCTTTTGCTCGTTGTTTGCCATAACTTAGAACTCCAGTCCGCCTTCACGAGCGGCATCAGCCAGCGCTTTCACACGGCCGTGGTACTTGAAGCCAGAACGATCGAACGCCACCTGGGTGACGCCGGCCGCTTTGGCGCGCTCGGCGACCAGTTGACCAACTTTCTTGGCTGCATCGATGTTGCCGGTGGCACCTTCGCGCAGGTCTTTGTCCAGGGTCGAGGCGCTGGCCAGGACCTTGCCGCCGTCGGCCGCAATGACCTGGGCGTAAATGTGCTGGGAAGAGCGGTACACGCAGAGGCGTACGGTTTCCAGCTCGCGCATCTTCAGGCGTGCCTTGCGAGCGCGACGCAGACGGGTTTCTTTCTTGACGCTCATTTGCTATGCCCTACTTCTTCTTGGCTTCTTTACGACGGACGACTTCGTCGGCGTAACGCACGCCCTTGCCTTTGTAAGGCTCCGGCGGACGGAAGTCGCGAATTTCGGCAGCAACCTGACCGACCAGCTGCTTGTCGATACCCTTGATCAGGATATCGGTCTGGCTGGGGGTCTCAGCGACGATGCCGGCCGGCAGTTCGTAATCAACCGGATGGGAGAAGCCGAGGGACAGGGACAGCACTTGGCCCTTGGCCTGCGCTTTGTAACCAACGCCGACCAGCTGGAGCTTGCGCTCGAAGCCCTGGCTGACGCCGACTACCATGTTGTTCACCAGAGCACGGGTGGTACCAGCCATGGCGCGAGTCTGCTGGTCGCCGTTACGCGCAGCAAAACGCAGCTCACCGCTGTCCTGGATCACTTCGACCGAAGGATGGACCTTGAGCTCCAGAGCACCTTTGGCGCCCTTGATGGACAGTTGCTGACCAGCCAGTTTGATTTCAACGCCGGCAGGCAGCTTGACGGGGTTCTTAGCAACGCGAGACATGCTGATTCCCCTTAGAACACAGTGCAGAGCACTTCGCCGCCAACACCAGCAGCACGGGCAGCACGATCGGTCATCACACCTTTGTTGGTGGAGACGATCGACACCCCGAGGCCGCCACGAACTTTCGGCAGTTGCTCAACGGATTTGTACTGACGCAGGCCAGGACGGCTGATGCGCTTGACCTCTTCGATGACAGGCTTGCCTTCGAAGTACTTCAGTTCGATGGACAGCTGGGGTTTTACTTCCGAGCTGATCTGGAAATCCGCAATATAGCCTTCGTCCTTCAGGACTTTGGCTACCGCCGCTTTCAGTTTCGAGGACGGCATGCTTACGACGGTCTTTTCAGCCATCTGGGCATTACGGATGCGAGTTAGCATGTCTGCTAACGGGTCCTGCATACTCATGGGCTTAACGCTCCTGATACAAAAGAATAAGCCTTCAACTTCAATTCGCCCATAAACGCCAGGCGAAACAAACCCAGGCTCAGGGGAGCCGGGTATTCTAGAGATCACGCCAAAACGAATCAAGCCCCATGAGGGGCTTGATTCGATGTCGCGATCAACGGTGCCGACTGGCGACACCGTTCGCTGCGATTACCAGCTGGCTTTCACCAGACCCGGTACGTCGCCGCGCATGGCGGCTTCGCGCAGCTTGTTACGGCTCAGGCCGAACTTGCGGTAGAAGCCGTGCGGACGACCGGTCAGGCGGCAACGGTTACGCAGGCGGCTGGCGCTGGCGTCACGCGGTTGCTTCTGCAGGGCGACCTGGGCATTCCAACGCTCTTCCGCAGAGGAGTTCGGATTAGCGATGATCGCTTTCAGCTCGGCACGCTTCTTGGCGTACTTGGCTACCGTCAGCTGACGCTTCAGCTCGCGGTTCTTCATGCTCTCTTTAGCCATGTTCCTACTCCAATCAGTTACGGAACGGGAATTTGAAAGCACGCAGCAGGGCGCGACCTTCGTCATCCGTACGAGCGGTGGTGGTCAGGGTGATGTCCAGGCCACGCAGCGCATCGATCTTGTCGTAATCGATTTCCGGGAAGATGATCTGCTCTTTCACGCCCATGCTGTAGTTGCCGCGACCATCGAAGGACTTGGCATTCAGGCCGCGGAAGTCACGCACGCGCGGCAGGGAGATGGACAGCAGACGATCCAGGAATTCGTACATCCGGTCGCTACGCAGGGTGACCTTGACGCCGATCGGCCAGCCTTCACGGATCTTGAAGCCTGCGATGGACTTACGAGCGTAAGTCACGACCGGCTTCTGACCAGTGATCTTTTCCAGATCGGCTACGGCGTTCTCGATGATCTTCTTGTCACCGACCGCCTCGCCAAGACCCATGTTCAGGGTGATTTTGGTAACGCGCGGAACTTCCATCACGTTCGCCAGCTGAAGCTCTTCTTTCAGCTTGGGCGCGATTTCCTTCCGATAAATTTCTTTCAATCGTGCCATGGTGATCTACCTAGCAGCCTCAAGCCTGAACCGGTTTCTGGGTCGACTTGAAGACACGAATTTTCTTACCGTCTTCTACCTTGAAGCCAACGCGGTCAGCCTTGCTGGTTTCAGTATTGAAGATGGCGACGTTGGAGACGTGCAGAGGCGCCTCCTTCTCGACGATACCGCCCTGTTGGCCGAGCATCGGATTGGGCTTGGTGTGGCGCTTGATCAGGTTCACCCCGCCGACGACCAGACGGTCGTCAGCGAGAACCTTCAGCACCTTGCCACGCTTGCCCTTGTCCTTGCCGGCAATGACGATTACTTCGTCGTCACGACGAATCTTTTGCATGACGGCTACTCCTTACAGCACTTCGGGGGCGAGCGAGACGATCTTCATGAACTTCTCGGTACGGAGTTCACGAGTCACTGGCCCAAAGATACGGGTGCCGATCGGCTCCTGCTTGTTGTTCAGCAGGACGGCGGCGTTGCCGTCGAAGCGGATGATGGAACCGTCGGTACGACGTACGCCGTGCTTGGTGCGAACGACCACGGCAGTCATGACCTGGCCCTTCTTCACTTTGCCGCGCGGAATCGCTTCCTTGACGGTGACCTTGATGATGTCGCCGATGCCGGCGTAACGGCGGTGGGAACCGCCGAGCACCTTGATGCACATCACACGACGCGCGCCGCTGTTGTCAGCGACATCGAGCATGGATTGAGTCTGAATCATATAATTTCTCCGACCCCTAGTCCTTAGACTTCCACCGCGCGTTCAACGATATCAACCAGGGTCCAGGCCTTGGTCTTGGCCAGCGGACGGGTTTCGCGAATGGTGACCAGGTCACCAATGCGGCACTGATTGGATTCGTCGTGTGCGTGCAGTTTGGTCGAACGCTTGACGTATTTGCCGTAGATCGGGTGCTTGACGCGACGCTCGATCAGTACGGTGACGGTCTTGTCCATTTTGTCGCTGACGACGCGGCCGGTCAGCGTACGGACGGTTTTCTGAGCTTCAGCCATGATCACTTACCTGCTTGCTGATTGAGCACAGTTTTAACGCGAGCGATGTCGCGCTTAACCTGCGAGAGCAGGTGAGACTGCCCCAACTGGCCAGTTGCTTTCTGCATGCGCAGATTGAACTGGTCGCGCAGCAGGCCGAGCAGTTGCTCGTTCAGCTGCTCAACGGATTTTTCACGAAGTTCATTCGCTTTCATCACATCACCGTCCGCTTAACAAAGGAGGTGGCGAGGGGCAGCTTTGCAGCAGCCAGGGCGAAAGCCTCACGCGCCAGCTCTTCGGAAACACCCTCGATCTCGTACAGGACCTTGCCCGGCTGGATCTGGGCTACCCAGTACTCGACCCCACCCTTACCTTTACCCATACGAACTTCGAGGGGCTTCTTGGTGACAGGCTTGTCAGGGAATACGCGGATCCAGATCTTGCCGCCACGCTTCACGTGACGGGTCAGCGCACGACGCGCGGACTCGATCTGACGAGCAGTAAGGCGGCCACGGCTAGTGGCCTTCAGTGCGTACTCACCGAAGCTGACCTTACTACCACGATGAGCCAGACCACGGTTGTGGCCGGTCATTTGTTTGCGGAACTTCGTACGCTTGGGTTGCAGCATTTGCGTACTCCTTACCTAGCAGCTTTTTTACGAGGAGCGGGTGCTACCGGCTTCAGCTCTTCCTGGCGGCCACCGATGACCTCGCCCTTGAAGATCCAAACCTTGACACCGATCACACCGTAAGTGGTGTGCGCTTCGTAGGTGGCATAGTCGATATCGGCGCGCAGGGTGTGCAGGGGCACACGACCTTCGCGATACCATTCGGTACGGGCGATTTCAGCCCCACCCAGACGACCGCTGACCTGAATCTTGATGCCCTTGGCACCAATGCGCATGGCGTTCTGTACGGCGCGCTTCATGGCGCGACGGAACATTACGCGACGCTCCAGCTGCTGGGCTACGCTCTGCGCAACCAGCATGGCATCGAGTTCCGGCTTGCGGATTTCCTCGATGTTGATGTGCACAGGCACACCCATTTGCTTGGTCAGGTCCTGGCGCAGTTTCTCAACATCTTCACCTTTCTTGCCGATCACGATGCCGGGACGAGCGGTGTGGATGGTGATGCGTGCGGTTTGAGCCGGACGATGAATATCGATACGGCTTACGGACGCGCTTTTTAGTTTGTCTTGGAGGTACTCACGCACCTTCAGGTCGGCAAACAGGTAATCCGCATAGTTCTTGCGGTCTGCGTACCAAACGGAGGTGTGCTCCTTGACGATACCCAGGCGAATGCCATTGGGATGTACTTTCTGACCCATCTGTCGACTCCGTTACTTGTCCGCAACCTTGACCGTGATATGGCAAGACCGCTTCACGATGCGATCAGCACGGCCTTTGGCACGCGGCATGATGCGCTTGAGCGAACGACCTTCGTTGACGAAGACGGTGGAGACCTTCAGGTCATCCACATCGGCGCCTTCGTTGTGCTCAGCGTTGGCAACGGCCGACTCCAGCACTTTCTTCATGATCTCGGCGGCTTTCTTACTGCTGAAAGCCAGGAGGTTGAGCGCTTCGCCCACCTTCTTCCCGCGGATCTGGTCGGCGACCAAGCGGGCTTTCTGGGCGGAGATACGAGCGCCCGACAGCTTAGCGGCTACTTCCATCTTCCTTACCCCTTAACGCTTGGCTTTCTTGTCCGCAGCATGCCCGCGGTAGGTGCGGGTAGCGGCGAACTCGCCCAGTTTGTGGCCGACCATGTCCTCGTTGACGAGAACCGGTACGTGTTGACGGCCGTTGTGCACGGCGATGGTCAGACCAACCATATGCGGCAGAATCATCGAACGACGCGACCAGGTCTTGATCGGCTTGCGGTCGTTCTTTTCCACCGCGACTTCGACCTTCTTCAACAGGTGAAGATCGATAAACGGACCTTTTTTCAGTGAACGTGGCACTGTGGTATCCCTCTATTTACTTGCGGCGGCGGACGATCATGTTATCGGTACGCTTGTTCGAGCGAGTCTTCTTACCCTTGGTCTGAAGACCCCACGGCGATACCGGATGACGACCAGCAGAGGTACGGCCTTCACCACCACCATGCGGGTGGTCGACCGGGTTCATCGCCACGCCGCGAACGGTCGGGCGAACACCACGCCAGCGCGTAGCACCGGCTTTACCCAGCGAACGCAGGCTGTGCTCGGAGTTCGAGACTTCGCCCAGGGTCGCACGGCACTCAGCCAGGACTTTACGCATTTCACCGGAGCGCAGACGCAGGGTTACGTACGCACCTTCACGCGCGACCAGCTGGGCGGAAGCGCCAGCGGAGCGAGCGATCTGAGCGCCTTTACCCGGCTTCAGCTCGATACCATGAACAGTGCTACCCACCGGGATGTTGCGCAGAGGCATGCTGTTGCCTGCCTTGATCGGCGCACCGATACCGGAGATCAGCTGGTCACCTGCAGCAACGCCCTTGGGGGCGATGATGTAGCGACGCTCGCCGTCTGCATACTTCAGCAGAGCGATGTGTGCAGTGCGGTTCGGATCGTATTCGACGCGTTCAACGATGGCAGGGATGCCATCCTTGTTGCGACGGAAGTCGACCAGACGGTAGTGCTGCTTGTGACCACCACCGATATGACGGGTGGTGATACGACCGTTGTTGTTACGGCCGCCAGACTTGGATTTCTTTTCCAGCAGCGGTGCGTAGGGAGCGCCTTTGTGCAGCTCCTGATTCACCACCTTGACGACAAAGCGACGACCAGCGGAAGTCGGTTTGCACTTAACGATTGCCATGATGCACCCCTTTACTCAGCGCTGGTGGCGAAATCGAGATCTTGGCCCGGCTGGAGAGCGATGTACGCTTTTTTCCAGTCGTTACGCTTGCCCAGACCGCGAGCGGTGCGCTTGGTCTTACCCTTGACGTTCAGGGTAGTGACGCGCTGTACCTTCACGCTGAACAGGCTTTCTACGGCCTTCTTGATTTCCAGCTTGGTTGCATCGGTGGCAACCTTGAAAACGAATTGGCTCTTGCCGTCCGCGAGACCCGTGGCTTTCTCGGAGATGTGCGGACCAAGCAGCACTTTGAATACGCGTTCCTGGTTCATCCCAGCAGCTCCTCGAACTTCTTCACGGCGGACACGGTGACCAGCACCTTGTCGTAGGCGATCAGGCTGACGGGGTCGGAACCTTGGACATCACGTACATCGACGTGCGCCAGGTTGCGCGCAGCGAGGTACAGGTTCTCGTCGACACCATCGGTCACGATCAGCACGTCTTTCAGACCCAGGGTGTCCAGCTTGGCAACCAGGCCCTTGGTTTTCGGTGCATCGACAGCGAAGTCGGCAACGACGACCAGACGGTCCAGACGAACGAGCTCGGCAAGGATGGAGCGCAGTGCTGCGCGGTACATCTTCTTGTTCAGCTTCTGTTCGTGGCTACGCGGTTTAGCGGCGAAAGTGGTGCCGCCCCCACGCCAGATGGGGCTACGGATGGTGCCAGCGCGAGCACGACCGGTGCCCTTCTGACGCCACGGCTTCTTGCCACCACCAGAGACTTCGGAGCGAGTCTTCTGCGCCTTGCTGCCCTGACGGCCGCCAGCCATGTAGGCCACGACTGCCTGGTGCACCAGGGTCTCGTTGAATTCGCCACCAAAGGTACGCTCGGAGACTTCGATAGCCTGAGCGCCGTTCACATTCAATTGCATCTCAGCTTCCCCCTTAACCGCGAGCCTTGGCTGCCGGACGCACGATCACATCACCGCCGGTAGCGCCGGGAACGGCACCCTTGACCAGCAGAAGATTGCGTTCAGCATCGACGCGCACGATCTCCAGGGATTGAACGGTTACCCGCTCCGCACCCAGATGACCGGACATTTTCTTGCCCTTGAACACTCGACCAGGAGTCTGGCACTGGCCGATGGAACCCGGGACGCGGTGGGAAACGGAGTTACCGTGGGTGTTATCCTGACCACGGAAGTTCCAGCGCTTGATGGTGCCCGCGAAGCCCTTACCCTTGGACTCGCCGGTAACGTCTACCATCTGGCCTGCCTGGAACAGATCGACAGTGATCTGGTCACCAGCGGCATACTGCTCTTCGCCCAGACGGAATTCCCACACGCCGCGACCGGCGGCGACATTCGCCTTGGCAAAGTGACCAGCTTGCGCTTTGGTAACGCGAGAAGCACGACGCTCGCCGGCGGTGACTTGCACTGCACGGTAGCCATCGGTTTCTTCAGTCTTGAACTGGGTGACGCGATTCGGCTCGACCTCGATGACCGTAACCGGAATAGAGACACCTTCCTCGGTGAAAATGCGGGTCATGCCGCATTTACGACCGACAACACCAATTGTCATGTTGTAAACCTCTTGAGTGTACGGGGCTTTCACCCGCTATGGCCGCCCATTTCAGAGCGTTACACGACCAATGCCGAAGGCATTAGCCGAGGCTGATCTGTACTTCAACGCCTGCAGCAAGATCGAGCTTCATCAGCGCATCGACGGTTTTATCCGTCGGCTGGACGATGTCCAGTACACGCTTATGTGTACGAATTTCGTACTGATCACGCGCATCTTTGTTGACGTGCGGAGAGATCAGCACGGTGAAACGTTCCTTGCGGGTCGGCAGAGGGATTGGACCACGCACCTGAGCACCAGTACGTTTCGCGGTTTCCACGATTTCCTGGGTTGATTGATCGATCAGGCGATGGTCAAAAGCCTTCAACCGAATCCGGATTTGTTGGTTTTGCATTTGACCTCAGACTCCAATTTACCATTCCCAACGGACGGACTACGCCCGTTAAAAGGAGGCGCAATTGTACGGATGCCCCCACAGGGTGTCAATATTTAACCAACGAACGAAAAAAGGGGCCCCGGAGGGCCCCTTTTCTGATGGCAGGATCAGCGATTACTCGATGATCTTGGCAACCACGCCGGCGCCAACGGTACGGCCGCCTTCGCGGATCGCGAAGCGCAGGCCATCTTCCATGGCGATCGGAGCGATCAGGGTGACAACCATCTTGATGTTGTCGCCCGGCATTACCATCTCTACGCCTTCCGGCAGTTCGCAGTTACCGGTCACATCGGTGGTACGGAAGTAGAACTGCGGACGGTAGCCCTTGAAGAACGGGGTGTGACGACCACCTTCTTCCTTGGACAGCACGTACACTTCGCACTCGAACTTGGTGTGCGGCTTGATGGTGCCCGGCTTGGCCAGTACCTGGCCACGCTCTACGTCTTCACGCTTGGTGCCGCGCAGCAGGATACCAACGTTCTCACCAGCACGACCTTCGTCGAGCAGCTTGCGGAACATTTCAACGCCGGTGCAGGTGGTCTTGGTGGTCGCCTTGATGCCGACGATTTCCACTTCTTCCTGGACCTTGATGATGCCGCGCTCTACACGACCGGTTACCACGGTACCGCGGCCGGAGATCGAGAACACGTCTTCGATCGGCATCAGGAACGGCTGGTCGATGGCACGAACCGGCTCCGGAATGTAGGAGTCCAGGGTCTCTACCAGCTTCTGCACGGCGCTTACGCCGATGCCGTTGTCATCCTTGCCTTCCAGCGCCATCAGCGCGGAACCGATGATGATCGGAGTGTCGTCGCCCGGGAAGTCGTAGGTGTTC
The DNA here is from genome assembly GCF_001810205.1 of Pseudomonas sp. HMSC076A11. Taxonomy (NCBI): domain Bacteria; kingdom Pseudomonadati; phylum Pseudomonadota; class Gammaproteobacteria; order Pseudomonadales; family Pseudomonadaceae; genus Pseudomonas; species Pseudomonas sp. HMSC076A11. Next base: position 48,344 of record NZ_KV800265.1, read on the forward strand.
AGCAGATCGCGAACTTCCATCTCGACCAGTTCCAGCAGCTCGGCGTCGTCGACCATGTCGGCCTTGTTCAGGAACACGACGATGTAGGGAACGCCCACCTGGCGGGACAGCAGGATGTGCTCGCGGGTCTGCGGCATGGGGCCGTCGGCAGCCGAGCAAACCAGGATCGCGCCGTCCATCTGAGCAGCACCGGTGATCATGTTCTTCACGTAGTCGGCGTGACCGGGGCAGTCAACGTGGGCGTAGTGACGAACAGCGGAATCGTATTCAACGTGCGAGGTGTTGATGGTGATACCGCGGGCCTTTTCTTCCGGCGCGTTGTCGATCTGATCGAAAGCACGAGCGGAACCACCCCAGGTGTCGGAGCAGACCTTGGTCAGTGCAGCGGTCAGAGTGGTCTTGCCATGGTCAACGTGACCGATGGTGCCGACGTTGACGTGCGGCTTGTTCCGTTCAAATTTTTCTTTAGCCATGGAGACCATCCCCTTCAAGGAATTGAGCGGATCACGCTACCATTAGAACAAGGGCAGATATTTTCATATCTGCCCCTGGATAAATGGAGCTCATGAGCGGATTTGAACCGCTGACCTCACCCTTACCAAGGGTGTGCTCTACCAACTGAGCTACATGAGCGAAACACAAGCAACTTGACTGGAGCGGGTAGCGGGAATCGAACCCGCATCATCAGCTTGGAAGGCTGAGGTTCTACCACTGAACTATACCCGCGGAGCCCGAAGCTCACGCTTTTAAACTGGTGGAGGGAGAAGGATTCGAACCTTCGAAGTCTATGACGTCAGATTTACAGTCTGATCCCTTTGGCCACTCGGGAATCCCTCCAAACTGGTGGGCGGCATTCTCTACGTCTGCCACCTTGCTGTCAAGAGTTTTCTCTTAAAAAACCTGAACTTAGGTTTCAACAGCAACTTCATGGTAGGAGTCTTTCAGCCTTCCCCCTGCGAAGCGGGCGCCATTCTATGCAAACCATCAGGGGGATGCAACACCTTTGCACGACATTATTTGATGCTGCAATCCCTTGAAGTCCCGAGCCAGCTCCTGGAGCAGTTGCTCATCCACCAGACGCCGGCTGCCGGGTGCCACCCTTACCCAGAAATCACGCTGCCCGCGGGGCAATTCCTTCAGCTCCGCCTCGTAACCTGCCGTCTTGAGACGGGCCTGCGCACTTTCAGCCGAATCCCGCGCGGAAAACATCCCCAAAGAAATGCCATTGGCCAGCACTCCCTCGCCAATCAGGTAGCTGTCGATATTGCGCGCCTGAAGCTCCTTCAACTGACGAAGCGCAGCCTCCCGCGAGGCTAGCGGAGGAAGATAGACCCAGTAATCGACGCTCATCTCCCCACGGGCCTCGACCTCCGCCTCGATATCCAGGCCCAGCAGGCGCTGCTGCAACCTTCGGGCATCCGCCTCCTCACCGCCTCCGCCAAGATAGAGACAGGCCGACTCGGATGCGATCGACTCTTCGGCAGCCGGAGGCACACTCGGCGCCGGCACCTGCGATCCCGAGCGCGCCCTGGAAGCAAGGTTGCTCTCGGCCAACAGCAGAATGTTCTTCTGCCCATCCTTATAGAGTTCCAGCGGTGCGATTTCCTTGGCCCGTAGCGGGGATTGCTGCTGGTGCCAGACGTAGTAGAAGACGTTCAGGGCCAGGAGAAACAGGAAGAACCAGCGCATAGATCCTCTCACTCAATCGGGCAAGCCAGTGCCAGCCCTACGAAAACCAGGTCCGGCATGATCCGGGCGCCAGCCAGTTCGTCGCGAACCAGTTCGGCATCCCCACCCGTCAGGAATATTTCACAATCCGGACCGAGCAGCTCGCACGCCATGGCGTACTGCTCACGAACGAACCCCCTGAGCATGAGCAGACAACCCCGCTCAACCGCCTCGGCCGTGGCCTGCCCTGGCTGGAGACTGGCAAGCGCCCGCCGGGCCTCTGCATCGTCGTAGCGGATACGTCGGGTATGGGTGCGCAACTGGCTTCTCATCAGGGTCATGCCCGGGCATATGTAGCCCCCCAGATGCACTCCATCCGCCGCGACCAGGTCAGAGGTGACCGCGGTCCCCAGATCAATGACCAGGCAGGCCTTCTTAGCCAGGTGATGAGCCGCGACGAGGGCCAACCAGCGGTCGAGCCCCAGGCGCTGGTAGTCGAGATAGCCGTTGCGCACTCCCGCCAACTGCTTGCCGGATGATGCAACCAGCGCCGAAACCGGGAACAGCTGCTCCAACCGTGCGACCAGTTGCGAGGTTTCCTGCTCGCTGCGAACGCTCACCAGGCGACAGGCTCGCACTGGCAGCGCTTGCTGCGATGTTAACTGTTCGACCAGGGCATCATCGGACTCCGCAAGGCCACCGGCGACCGACCGTGCCGCGCCCTCGATGACCCGCCACTTGATCAGCGAGTTTCCACAGTCGAGCTCAAGAATCATTGACGCAACCTCAAACTAAGCTCCCCTCCACTGAACCCCTGCTCCACGCCATCCACCTCGAGACGCAGCGCTCCTCGGCTATCGACACCCAGCACACGACCCTCGATGGAACTCAGAGCAGTCGAGAGAATGACCTGGGCACCCTGCCAGAGATTGCAGGACTCCCACTCCTCGCGACTTGCAGCAAAGCCTTCGCGCGAATGCCTATCGAGATAATCGGCCAGCTGCCGATTGAGAGCAGAAAGCAGCCGCGAACGATCCACCAGCTCCCCCAGCGCTTCGCGCAGGGAGGTCCAAGGCTGGCCGATATCAGTGGCGGTCTTCATGTTGACGTTGATCCCTATGCCGATAACGACATGACACAGATCCGCGGGGTCGCCACTCAGCTCCAGGAGAATTCCGGCGATCTTCTTGCCTCCCTGCAGAACGTCGTTCGGCCACTTCAACCCGGCGTCCCGGACGCCCAAGGACTCCAGGGCCCGGAGCACCGCGAGACCGACAACCAGGCTCAACCCTTCGAGCTCCCGAGCGCCCCCCCTGACAGTAATGGCCAGAGAATAATAGAGGTTCTCTCCATAGGGACTGACCCAGGCTCGCCCGCGACGTCCACGCCCGGCAGTCTGCTGCTCGGCGACGATAACGAAAGGCGTCGAGGCTCCAGCCGCGAGCCTGCGCATGGCCTCGCTATTGGTTGAATCGACGGTGGGCATGATCTCGACAGGCCAGAGGCTGTCGATCTTCCGCGGATCCAGGAGACTGAGGGGACTCGCCAGGCGGTAACCCCGGCCACGCACCTTGTGGAACTGCAGGCCATGTTCAGCCTCCAGGTGCTGCAAGCGTTTCCAGACTGCACTGCGACTGATGCCCAGTACCGCCCCCAACTCCTCACCGGAGTGGAATCGCCCGTCTTGAAGTAGTTTCAGCAAGGTCTGCATAGACGCCCCACACTAGCCAGGCACGCATCATATAGAGGCACTTGCGCTTTGCCTACGAAAAGCCCTGCCGTATAGCTGCCTTTCCCCGGATTTTCGCAGACTTTTCCGCGCGCAAAAGCAAAACCCCTGGTCA
>NZ_KV800266.1:0-264 GCF_001810205.1 Pseudomonas sp. HMSC076A11
TCGTGGGTTCGATTCCCATCGTCCACCCCATATTCCGAAGCGCCAGGCCCGGGGCCTGGCGTTTTCATTTCCAAGCAGTGTCCCGCGGACGTGGTGGAATTGGTAGACACACTGGATTTAGGTTCCAGCGCCGCAAGGCGTGAGAGTTCGAGTCTCTCCGTCCGCACCACCTTCAGGCTCGGCTTGTCCGGCCGCTGCGGTTGAAGCCGGAACGTCCAGCACGATTCACGATATGGTGGGCGTAGCTCAGTTGGTAGAGCACAG
>NZ_KV800267.1:0-49221 GCF_001810205.1 Pseudomonas sp. HMSC076A11
TCTCCCACTACACCGACTGGACCATCGGCCACGTCCACGCCGGCGCCCTCGGCTGGGTCGCGATGATCACCATCGGCTCGCTCTACCACCTGATTCCCAAGGTCTACGGGGTCGAGAAGATGCACAGCGTCGGCCTGATCAATGCGCACTTCTGGCTGGCCACCATCGGCACCGTGCTGTACATCGCCTCGATGTGGGTCAACGGCATCACCCAGGGCCTGATGTGGCGCGCGGTCAACGAGGACGGCACGCTGACCTACTCCTTCGTCGAGTCGCTGGTGGCCAGCCATCCGGGCTTCATCGTGCGCCTGGTCGGTGGCGGGTTCTTCCTCACCGGCATGCTGCTGATGAGCTACAACATCTGGCGCACGGTACGCCAGGCGCGCCCGGAAGGAATCCTCGCGGCGGCCCGCATGGCCTGAGCCGCGACAGCGCGTCCCTTCCCTTCCCGAGCCTCGCCCGCCACGCTGCGGGCAAGGCTCGACAGCCGACGAGGAGAATCATCATGGAATTCAGCTGGAGCGAGATCCTGCTGGAGCTGCTGGCGGTCGCCGTGCTGTTCTTCGGCGTGCATTGGAGCCTGCGCCACGCCAAGACCCTGGACCAGGCGAGCATGCTGCCGTTCGCCGACGACGAGGAGGTGGCCCGCCGGGTCGAGCGGGAAACCGGCAGGAGCCGCACCGGCTGCGGCTGTCCCGGTCGCTGCCAGGGCGACTGCCGGCACTGGGACAAGAATTGGCCGGCATGACGCCGGCCAGTCGCTTCAGGGCTTTATCTTCTTCAGCTCGTTGAGCAGTTCCAGCAACTGCGCGAGCTTTTCCTCGCCGAACCGCTCCTGGATGCGCTGGTAGTTCTTCTCCATGTCGCCGCTCATGGAGACGAAGCACTGCTGGCCCTTTTCCGTCAGGTTCACGTAGACCCGCCGCTGGTCCTTGGGCGCCTTCCAGCGCCGGACGATGCCGTCGCGCTCCAGGCGCGCCAGCACGCCGGTCATGCTCGGGCGCAGGATGCAGGCCTGGTTGGCCAACTGGTAGCTCTCCATCTCGCCCTGCTGGCGCAGGATGCGGATCACCCGCCACTGCTGCTCGGTGAGGCCGTGCTGGTTGAGGGAGGGGCGGAAGAAACTCATCGCGGCTTCGCGAGCCTGCAACAGGGTCAGGGTCAGGGAGGGTCTTGGCGTTGACATAGGGTCCGAGCTTGGATGACTGGTTTCGAAAGTGCAGAAGAGTAGCGGAAAAAACACAGGCTGCATGCGGGTATGCAGAAGGAAATCAACGGTTTCCGCCGTGCAGGGCCAAGCCCAGCGCGAGCAGGCTGCCGACGCCGCAGACGGCCATCACCAGCGCCATCGGCAGCACGCCGGGCAGCGCCAGCCAGCCGACCGCCAGGCTGGCCAGGCAGCCGAGGCCGAACTGCCCGGACACCGCCACCGCCGAAGCCGCCCCGGCCTGTCCGGGATACAACGCCAGCAGGCTGGCGATGCAGTTGGCGCCGAGCAGGCCGGTGACGCTGACGAAGCACAGCAGCCCGGGCACCAGCGCCCACAACCCGCCCCGCTCGCCGAGCGCCGCATAGCCGAGGAGGAACAGCCCGGACACGCAGGCCAGCAGGCTGCCGGCCCGCAGCAGCGGCCGCGGACCGTGGCGGCGCACCAGGCGCGCGCTGCACCAGGTGGCGAGCATCACGCCGAGGATGTTCAGGCCGAAGAACCAGCCGAAGCGCTCCGCGCGCACGCCGAAATGCTCGATGAACACGAAGGGCGCGGCGCTGATGTAGGCGAACATCCCGGCGAACGCCAGCCCCATGCACAGCACGTAGCCCAGCGCGCGACGGTCGCCGAGCAGCCGCCCATAGGCGAGAAAGGCCTGGGCCAGGCTGCCGCCGCGGCGCTCCGGCGGGTGGCTTTCGGCGACCCGCCAGACCGCCAGCAGGCAGAGCCCGGCGAACAGCGCCAGGACCACGAACAACGCGCGCCAGCCGGCCCAGAGCATCAGGTAGCCGCCGAGCAGCGGCGCGGCCAGCGGTGCCAGCATGGTCACCATGTGCATCAATGCCAGCATCCGGGCGGCCTCGCCCAACGGATAGAGGTCGCGCACCATGGCCCGCGCCAGCACCGACGCGGCGCCGCCGCCGAGGGCCTGGAGCACCCTCAGCAGGACCAGTTGCCCCGCGCTGTCGGCCAGCGCGCAGGCCAGGCTGCTGAACAGGTACAAGGCGATACCGGCCAGCAGCACCGGGCGCCGGCCGAAACGGTCGGACAAGGGGCCGTAGAACAGCATGCCGACGCAGAAGCCGACCAGGAAGCCGCTGATGCTCCGCTGCACCTGGGCATCGCTGGCGCCGAGATCGGCGGCGATCGCCGGCAGGCTCGGCAGGTACATGTCGATCGACAGCGGGCCGAACGCCACCAGCGCCGACAACAGCAGCAACAGGCGTCGTTCGCCGCTTCCGACCTGAATCCTCGATGCACTCGCAGGCACGCTCGCCCTCCTCTTCTTCGCCTTTCGGTCCAGACGACACCGCCGTGCACGCGGATGCAAGTTCGCCGTCCGGGAAATCCTCGCGCCGCGACCTCGTTCACCCTGGCAGCGCGCGGGCCTGGCTCCTTTCGCGGGCCGACAACGTTAACAGATTAACCAAATGCGCAGAAGGCGAAAGATTCCAGGCTGGCTTCGCTCTCCAGCGCCTTACCGTCAATGCTCGATGAGCATGGAAAGGGGCAGAGGCTAGCGAAGCTTCCGGGAGGATCGCCAACACTTCATTAACAAGTTAACAATATGCTAAAACTCACCGTGCAATCGGCGTCACCCATACCTACAAGAACAACAACCAAGGGAAGAATCGATGATCACGGCATGCCCCCGCCCGTGCGCCTGGCGCAGCTATGCGCTTGGCCTCGGCCTCCTGCCCCTCGCCGCGCAAGCGGAATTCCTCGCGGACAGCAGCGCCCACCTCGACCTCCGCAACTTCTACCAGTTGCGCGACTACCGCCAGCACGATGCGCCCCAATCGCAGGCCGGCAACTGGTCGCAGGGCTTCGTCCTGCGCCTGCAATCCGGTTTCACCGACGGCCCGCTCGGCTTCGGCCTGGATGCTACCGGGCTGCTCGGCGTCAAGCTCGACTCGGGACGCGGGCGTAGCAACGATGGCACGCTGCCGTTCGGAGCGAATTCGAAGGAGCCGGTGGACGACTACAGTCACCTCGGCCTGACCGCCAAGCTGCGCTATTCGCAGACCCAGCTACAGGTCGGCATCCTCATGCCGCAACTGCCGGTGGCGTTCCGCGACGACGTGCGCCTGTTGCCGCAGACCTTCGACGGCGCGCTGCTGACCTCCAGCGAGATCGAGGGTCTCACCCTCACCGCGGGGCAATTGTGGAAGTCGCGCACTCGCGAGTCGGCCGGCAGCGACGACATGTACATCATGGGCCGCGACAAGGCCCACGCCAGCGACGAGTTCAATCTCGCCGGCGCGACCTACGCCTTCACCCCTCGGCTCAGCGCCAGCTATTACTACGGCCAGCTCAAGGACATCTACCGGCAGCACTATTTCGGCCTGCTGCACACCCTGCCGCTGGGCGAAGGGCTGTCGCTGCGCAGCGACCTGCGCTACTTCGACAGCGGCGAAGACGGCGCGGCGATCTCCGGGCCGGTGGACAATCGCAACCTCAACGCCATGCTCACCCTGCGCGCCGGCGCCCACGCCTTCGGCATCGGTGTCCAGAAGATGATCGGCAACGACGCCTTTCCGGTGCTCAACGGCTACACCACGCCCTACGTGGCCAACCTCATGGCCTACCAGACCTTCACCCGACCGCAGGAGAAATCCTGGCAACTGCGCTACGACTACGACTTCGCCGGCCTCGGCCTGCCCGGCCTGAACCTCATGACCCGCTATGTACAGGGCCGCGACATCGACCGCGGCGCCGGCCGTGCCGACGACAGCGAATGGGAGCGCAACACCGACCTGTCCTACGTGATCCAGAGCGGACCGCTGAAGAGCGTCGCCTTGAAATGGCGCAACATCACCTACCGCAGCCGCTACGGTGCGGACCTGGACGAGAACCGCTTCATCGTCAATTACACGCTAAAGCTCTGGTGAAGCGCGGCCCCTTGGGGCCGCAGGCACCTCAATCCTCGAGTCGCAGGTGCAAATGCTGCTTCTTGCCCAGGCTCAAGCGCAGCCCGTCGACCTCGCCCGCCAGCGGCGCGTCCGGATCGCTGACCGGCGTGCCGTCCAGGCGCAGGCCGCCGCCGGCGGCGAGGCGGCGGACCGCGCTGCGGGAGGGCTGGATCGCGTGTTCCAGCAGCAGGTCGGTCAGCGACAGTCCCTGCGCCAGGCGCGCGCGGGATAGCTTCATCACCGGCAGGCCGCTGTCCCGCGTACCGTCGGCGAACACCCCGCGCGCGGCATCGGCGGCGGATCGCGCGGCGTGCTCGCCGTGCGCCAGGGCGGTGGCGGCATTGGCCAGGACCACCTTCGCTTCGTTCAGCTCGGCGCCCTGCAAGGCGCCCAGGCGGCGCACCTCATCCATCGGCAGTTCGCTGAACAGGGCGAGGAAGCGACCGACGTCGCGATCATCGCAGTTGCGCCAGAACTGCCAGAAGTCGAACGGCGCCAGGCGCTCGGCGTTGAGCCATACCGCACCCTGCGCCGACTTGCCCATCTTGCGCCCGTCACTGGTGGCCAGCAGCGGCATGGTCAGGCCGAACAGCTGGGCGCCGCCCTGGCGTCGCGACAGCTCCACGCCGTTGATGATGTTCGCCCACTGGTCGGCGCCGCCGAGTTGCAGGGTGCAGCCGCGCCGGCGCGACAGTTCGACGAAATCGTAGGCCTGCAGCAGGGTGTAGCCGAACTCGAGGAACGACAGCGAATGCTCGCGGTCCAGGCGCTGCTTGATGGCGTCGAAGGTCAGCAGGCGGTTGATCGAGAAGTGCCGGCCGACCCGGTCGAGGAACTCCAGGTAGCCGACGCCGTCCAGCCATTCGGCGTTGTTCACCAGGCTGTCGTCGTGCAGTTCGACGTAGCGCGAGAAAACCCGGGCGATGCCGTCGATATTGGCCTGGATCTGCGCCTCGGTGAGGATCGGCCGGCTCGAATCGCGGAAGCTCGGATCGCCGATCCGGGTGGTCGCGCCACCGATCAGCAGCAACGGGCGGTGCCCGGCCTTCTGTAGCCAGCGCATCAGCATCAGGCCCTGCAGGTGGCCGACGTGCAGGCTGTCGGCGGTGGCGTCGAAGCCCAGGTAGGCGGTTGCCGGACCGGCAGCCAGGTGCGCGGCGAGGCCGTCGCGGTCGGTGCACTGGTGGACGAAGCCACGCTCTTCGAGCAGGGCGATCAGGTCTTGCTGATGGGTCGGGACGGACACGGGTATCTCCTTTGGCACGGTGGATGCCCGAGGAGACAGGTTGGGAGGGAGTTCACCGGACCGCCGCCTCGGGCGGTTCGGGAATGCAGCGACGCATCTACCGCCTCAATGAGGGAGCAGATAGGCGTAATAGCGCTTGAAGGTCAGGGCTGCACGATTCATGCGCGGCACTCTACGCGCCTGTGCCGGGCTGTCAAGACTGGAAAGCGCCTCGACACGAACCGAAGCACTTCCCCGCAACAGAAGCGCAGCCTGGGAAAGTTTGCCCGCCAGTTATCCGCACAAATTTATGACGCCGGTTTCTCTACTTTGAAAAACAACGCAAGACCGGACATGGACTTCAATAACTCGACCGGAAGAAACCTATCAGCAAGGCAGTTGAATTTTTTCCGAAAGCAATAATTCGATACTTTTCTGGATTGGCGCATCATCTCGTAAAAATAGCGAACCGCTTCCCAGTACCCACGAATATCAATGGATCAGCAATATCCAGATGCTTATCGCGGCATTCGAAAAAACATCGACCAATTCCACTGACAAAATATCGGCGTCATTTGCCTAGCATGGATATTCCAAGTTCACCCTATCAACTTCCCAGATTGACACTCTCGCCGGCAGATCAGTAATTTTCAGCGACCAGCCGGCAAAGTACTTTTCCAGAGCGGCTGGCAACCGATAGTCACTCTATCTTCGCAAACCGATGTTTATGCGAGAGGGCCGGCTATCGCTCAAAACTTGATTGATGAAGGAATAGCGCCATGCAACTCGCCACACTTCAGGAACTGAGCTTCGATGAAATCGACCAGGTATCGGGCGCCGGACTCTTCAGCTTCGTCGGCGATGCCATCGTCGATGTGGTCAAGGTGTCCAACGACCTGCTCAACACGTCGGTCATCTCTTCGGTCGGCAAGGTGTTCAACGCCGTCGGCCTGACCCCCATCCATCAACTGGCCGACACCCTCGGCTACGGCGTGTTCAAGGGCGTCGCCGCGGTCGGCGGCCTGCTCGGCGGCGATACCAGCCGTATCGATTACCACTACGACACCGAGTGGACCTGATCCCAGGACCTCGGCCCGCTCCCGTCGCGGAGCGGGCCTCCCCCGTCGCCGGAGGCCTGGGCGCCCCCGGCGGCGACCAAGGACCCGGTAACCGGGAAGGGGCGACCAGCGCCCCGATCAGGAGAACCGCCATGCACGACCCCATCCAGCAAGCCGACGCCTTCGTCGGCGATCCCGACCAGGAATCCGGCGGCCTGTCGCGCCGCAGCTTCCTCGGCAAGAGTGCCACGCTCGGCGCGGTCGGCCTGGTGGCCGGCTGGACCCCGGCCTTCGTCATCCAGCCCGCCGAAGCCGCCGCCAGCAGTTGTCCGGCGCCGGCAGGCTTTCCGGCCGGCCTCGAACTTTATCGGCGGGCGTTCCGCAACTGGTCGGGGGAAATCGCCGCCGACGACCTCTGGAGCTGCGCCCCGCGCACCAACGAAGAGGTTCTCGCGGTGGTCAACTGGGCCTGGCAGAACGGCTTCAAGGTGCGCCCGCGCGGCATGGGTCACAACTGGTCCCCGCTGCTGCTGAAAGGCGGCGAGAACTGCGAGAGCCGCATCGTGCTGGTGGAAACCAGCCGTTACCTGACCCGCGTACGGATCGACGCCCAGGGCGAGTTCGGCCTGTTCAGCGCGCAGACCGGCGTCACCATGGAAGCCCTGCTGAAACAACTGGAGCGGGTCAAGCTCGGCTTCGTCGCCACGCCGGCGCCGGGCGACCTGACCCTCGGCGGGGTGCTCGCCATCGACGGCCACGGCACCGGCATCCCGGCGCAGGGCGAAAGCCGCCTGCCGGGGCAGAGCTACGGCTCCCTGAGCAACAGCATCGTGGCGCTGACCGCGGTGGTCTGGGACGGCGCCGCCGGACAATACGTGCTGAAGACCTTCCGCCGCGACGATCCGGCCTGCGCGCCGTTCCTCGTCCACCTCGGACGCGCCTTCATCGTCGAGGCGACCCTCCAGGCCGGGGTCAACAAGCGCATGCGCTGCCAGAGCTACGTGAACATCCCGGCGAGCGAGATGTTCGCCGCGGCCGGCAGCGGCGGAAGGACCTTCGACAGCTTCCTGCAGAAAAGCGGACGCGCCGAGGCCATCTGGTTCCCCTTCACCGACAAGCCCTGGCTGAAGGTCTGGACGCCGACCCCGCGCTGCCCGTTCGGCGCCCGCGCGGTCAACGGCCCGTTCAACTACCCCTTCTCCGACAACATTCCCAAGGCGCTGTCCGACCTGCTGGCGGCGATCAACACCGGCCACCCGGAACTCACCCCGCTGCTCGGCAAGCTGCAGTACGACCTGGTAGTGGGCGGCATGGCGCTGACCCTGGGCTACGACCTGTGGGGCTGGAGCAAGGACCTGCTGCTGTACATCAAGCCCAGCACGCTGCGCGTCACCGCCAACGGCTACGCGGTGCTGACCCGGCGTCGCGACGTGCAGCGGGTGATCAACGAGTTCTACCTGCAGTACCAGACGATGGTCGCCGCCTACCGCGCCAACGGCCACTACCCCATGAACGGCCCGGTGGAGATTCGCGTCAGCGGGCTCGACCAGCCCGGCGAGTCGATCGTTCCCGGCGCCCAGGTGCCCAGCCTGTCGGCGATCCGTCCGCGCCCCGACCAACCGGAGTGGGACACGGCGATCTGGCTGGACATCCTCAGCCTGCCCGGTACCCCGCAGGCCAATGCCTTCTACCACGAGTTCGAGGCCTGGCTGTTCGACCACTTCAGCGGCGACTACGCCTCGCTGCGGGTGGAGTGGAGCAAGGGCTGGGGCTACAGCCCCGCCGCCGCCTGGGACGAGCCGACGGTGGTCGACCAGTTGGTGGCGCAGTCGCTACGCCAGGGCCTGGTCGCAGACAACGATTGGGACAGCGCGGTGCGCCAGTTGAACGAAGCCGATCCGCATCGGCTGTTCAGCTCGCCGCTGCTCGACCGGCTGATGCCATGAAATGCCGCTATGCGAGGCCGTACTGACTCGGACGAAGAGCGGTTGGCCGGAGCCGATATGAATGAGCCCTCGATACGGCGTTGACTTGTTCAACAGGTCTTATCGAGGTGTCGCACGAACCGGCCTTAATCATTCGCAAAGTTTACCCGGAGTGGCAAACCTTCATCCGCCGAATATTTAAACTCATTGTCAAACGAATTATCGAGCCCATGAAAAACCGCTAATCCTGGCAGTTCATCCCACTCTTTCGGATTAGTACCATCGAATGGCTTTCCAGACTCACGGGAAGCCTAAAGGAGATATATGAAATGAAAGAACTCAATGACATTGAAGTCACCTGCGTTTCGGGTGGAACTCTTTCCGGCATGATCGTAGGCGCCGTCGACGGCGCCGCGACGGGCATGGCAATCGGCGGGAAATGGGGCGGTGCCGGCGGCTTCGGCTTCGGCGCTCTTTCCCAGTTGGTCGGCCTGATCGTGCCAACCGCAATGGGCGCTATTGCCGGGGGCACGGTCGGTCTCTTCACCAATGCAGAGACGGCTGTCGGTTACTTGGGCCAATACCGGGAAAACTTCGGTCCCGGTGATGTAGGCCGCACCACCATCTAATTAGAAAAGTCGCACTCCGGCACTTCATGCGTTTGAACTTTCGCAAGGGTGTCGGAGTGTCATGCAAGTATTATTCGAATCCAGGATCCAGCCACCATGTTTCGCCAGGAAGCCCTCGACGCCCAGCATGCCGGCGGCCTGGGCGAGATCGTGCTGATCCGCCCGGTCTCCTTCACTTTTCTCACCCTGCTGGCCGCGGCGATGGCGCTGCTGGTGGTGGGCTTCTTCCTGTTCGGCAGCTACACCAAGCGCAGCACCGTCAGCGGCCAATTGGTGCCCGCCAGCGGCCAGGTCAAGGTGCACGCACCGCAGGCCGGCATCGTGCTGCGCAAGTTCGTCCAGGAAGGCCAGGCGGTACGACGCGGCGAGCGCCTGATGGTGCTTTCCAGCGAACGCTACGGCAGCGATGCCGGCCCGGTGCAGGCCGGTATCAGCAGGCGCCTGGAACAACGCCGCGACTCCCTGCGCGACGAACTGGAAAAGCTTCGCCGCCTGCAAGACGACGAGCGCGACAGCCTGACCAGCAAGGTCGCCAGCCTGCAGCGCGAACTCACCACCCTCGCCGCCCAGACCGACAGCCAGCGACGCCTGCTGGCGCTGGCCAGCGACGCCGCCGCGCGCTACCAGGGGCTGATGGACAAGGGCTACATCTCCATGGACCAGTTGCAGCAGCGCCAGGCCGAGCTGCTCGGCCAGCGCCAGACCCTGCAAGGCCTGGAGCGCGAACGCACGTCGCTGCGGCAGCAGTTGACCGAGCGCCGCAACGAACTCGCCGGGCTTTCCGCGCGCCAGGCCAACCAGCTCGCGGAAACCCGCCGCCAGCTCAGCGCGGTGGAGCAGGACCTGGCCGAAAGCGAAGCCAAGCGCACCTTGCTGGTCACCGCGCCGGAGAGCGGCATCGCCACCGCCGTGCTCGCCGAAGCCGGGCAGACCGTCGACAGCTCGCGTCCGCTGCTGAGCATCGTTCCCGCCGACACCCCGTTGCAGGCCGAACTCTACGCGCCGAGCAAGTCCATCGGTTTCATCCGGCCGGGCGACGCGGTGCTGATCCGCTACCAGGCCTATCCGTACCAGAAGTTCGGCCAGTACCACGGCAAGGTGCAGTCGATCTCCCGCGCCAGCGTCTCCTATGCCGAGCTTTCCAGCATGGTCGGCGGCGTACCGGGGCTCGGCCAGGATGGCGAGCAGCTGTACCGGCTGCGGGTAACCCTCGACGACCAGGCGGTGACCGCCTACGGCCAGCCGCGTCCGCTGCAGAGCGGCATGCTGCTGGACGCCGACATCCTCCAGGACACCCGGCGCCTCTACGAATGGGTGCTGGAACCGCTCTACAGCCTGACCGGCAAACTCTAGGAACGACCCATGGCCTTTCTCGACGCTCTCGCCCTGCGCCTGGGCCGCCGCCTGCCGCTGGTGCTGCAGACCGAAGCCACCGAATGCGGCCTGGCCTGCCTGGCGATGATCGCCGGCTACCACGGCCACCATACCGGCCTGATGGAACTGCGCCGGCGCTTCTCCGTATCGCTCAAGGGCATCTCCCTCAAGCAACTGATCCAGACCGCCCACCGCCTCGGCCTGGGTACCCGCGCGGTGAAGCTCGACCTCGGCGACCTCGGCAAGCTCAAGCTGCCCTGCGTGCTGCACTGGAACTTCAACCACTTCGTCGTGCTCAAGGCGGTCGACGGGCGCGGCGCGGTGCTCCACGACCCCGCCCACGGCCAGCGCCGGCTGGGCCTGGAGGAAGTCTCGCGGAGCTTCACCGGGGTAGCCCTGGAACTCTGGCCGGAGAGCGGCTTCGAGAAACAGGAGGCGCCGCCGCGGATCAAGCTGCTGGGCATGCTCGGCAAGGTCACCGGGCTGTACCGCTCGCTGGCCCAGGTGCTGCTGCTCGCCGGCGCGCTGGAAGTGTTCTCGCTGATCAGTCCGTTCTTCCTGCAATGGACCATCGACAACGTCATCGTCAGCGAAGACCGTGACCTGCTCAGCACCCTGGCCATCGGCTTCGGCCTGTTGCTGCTGATGCAACAGGCGGTCAGCGGGGTGCGCGCCTGGGTGATGATGCACATGAGCACCCTGCTCGGCGTGCAGTGGCAGGCCAACGTCTTCAGCCACCTGCTGCGGCTGCCCGCGCAGTATTTCGAGAAGCGCCACCTGGGCGACGTGGTGTCGCGCTTCGGCGCGGTGAACAGCATCCAGCAGACCCTCACCGCGGCCTTCCTCTCGGCGGTGCTGGACGGCCTGATGACCGTCGCCACCCTCGGCATGATGCTGCTCTACAGTCCGCCACTGGCGGCCATCGCCATCGCCGCCATGAGCCTCTACGCCCTCGGCCGCTGGATCTGGTACCGGCCGTTGCGCAACGCCACCGAGGAGCAGATCGTCCACGCCGCGCGCCAGCAGAGCCACTTCCTCGAGACGGTGCGCGGCATCCGCCCGCTGAAGCTGTTCCAGCGCCAGGACGAGCGCCGCTCGGTATGGCTCGGCCTGCTGGTGGAACAGATCAACGCCGGCCTGCGTACGCAGAAGCTGCAACTGTTCTACCAGCAGCTCAACGGCCTGCTGTTCGGCGTGGAGAACCTGCTGGTGATCTGGCTCGGCGCGACCATGGTGATGGACGGCCAGTTCAGCGTCGGCATCCTGATGGCCTTCAACGCCTACAAGTCGCAGTTCGACAGCCGCGTCGGCAGCCTGATCGACAAGTTCTTCGAGCTGCGCATGCTCCAGTTGCAGGGCGAGCGCCTGGCCGACATCGTGCTCCAGGCCCCGGAGGTCAGCCACGGCGACATCCTCCCGGAGAACCTCCGCGAGCGCGAGGCGAGCATCGAGATCCAGGGCCTGCGCTACCGCTACGCGGAACAGGAGCCCTGGGTCCTCGACGGCCTCGACCTGCGCATCGCCGGCGGCGAGTCGGTGGCCATCGTCGGCCCCTCGGGCTGCGGCAAGAGCACCCTGCTCAACGTCCTGCTGGGCATCCTCCCGCCAGTGGAGGGACAGATCCGCATGGCCGGCCTGGACCTTGCGCAACTGGGCCTGGACGGCCTGCGCGAACTGGTCGGCACGGTGCTGCAGGACGACGTGCTGTTCGCCGGTTCGCTCAGCGACAACATCAGTTTCTTCGACCCGCAACCGGACATGCCCTGGCTGCTGCAGTGCGCGCAGATGGCTGCCATCCACGATGACATCCAGGCCATGCCGATGGGCTACAACACCCTGGTCGGCGACATGGGCACGGTGCTCTCCGGCGGCCAGAAGCAGCGGGTGATGCTGGCCCGGGCGCTGTACAAGAAGCCGCGCATCCTGTTCCTCGACGAAGCCACCAGCCACCTCGACGTACACTGCGAACAGCGGGTCAACGCCGCCATTCGCGCGCTGCGCATCACCCGCATCATGGTCGCCCATCGGCCCGAGACCATCGCCTCGGCGGACCGCGTGATAGTCCTCGGCCAGGGCAAGGTAAGCCTCGACGAAAGCACCGCGCGCCTGGCCGAACGCCAGGCCGCCGCGGCGCGGGAGCAGGCCTGATGCGTGCCCTCGCCGGCCTGTTGTGCGGCCTGCTCGGCCTGGTTCCCGGCGCCGCCGCCTACGAGCCGGACGTGTTCGGCACCGCCGGCCAGGTCGCCGGCCAGGCGGTCTACGACCTCGGCGGCAGCGGTTTGCCCTGCCGCGGCGGGCCGCCACCGACCGAGCTGAGCCTGGAGGAAGCCATCGAGCGGATCCTCTGCCACGACCCACAGACTCGCCTCGCCTGGGCCAATGCCAAGGCCCAGGCGGCCCAGGTCGGGATCGGCAAGTCCGCCTACCTGCCGCGCCTGGACGGCCGTCTCGACGCCAGTCGCGGCTACAGCGACATGGATTATCGCGATGCCCCCTACCTCTCCGGCGACGGCCATCGCCACCGGCGTGGCGCCAGCCTCCAATTGAGCTGGGTGCTGTTCGACTTCGGCCGCCGCAGCGCCGCCCTGCGCAACGCCCAGCAGTTGCTGCTGGCGGCCAACGCCAGCCAGGACGCGACCCTGCAGAACACCTTCGCCCTCGCCGCCCAGGCCTACTACGACGCCCTCGCCGCCCAGCGCAGCCTGGCCGCCTCGCGGCAGGTCGCGGCGCTGGCGGCGCAGAACCTGGAAGCCGCCGACGCCAAGTACCGGGCCGGCGCCGCCGCCCTTTCCGATCGCCTGCAGGCGCAGACCGCGCTGTCCCAGGCGAGCCTCGCCCAGGTCCGCGACGAAGGCGCCCTGAGCAACGCCCTCGGCGTCATCGCCCTGCGCATGGGCCTGGCGCCGGATACCCCGCTGCGCCTCTCCGGCGAGCTGGAGGCGCAACCCGACACCGGCTTCGTCAAGGCCATCGACGAGATGCTCGCCGAAGCCCGCCGCGAGCATCCGGCGCTGCTCGCCGCCCAGGCGCGGCTGAAAGCCGCCGCCGCCTCGGTGGAGGAAAGCCGCGCCGCCGGCCGGCCGAGCCTGGCGCTGAGCGCCAACCTGGCACGCAGCCATAGCGACCAGGCGATGGCGTTCAACGGCGATACCCGCGAACGCGACCGCAGCATCGGCCTGCAACTGAACATCCCGTTGTTCGAAGGCTTCGAACGCACCTACCAGGTCCGCAACGCCCTGGCCCGCCGCGAAGCCAGCGAAGCGGAGCTGGCCGACACCGAGCAGCAGGTTTCGCTGGAGGTGTGGAACAACTACCAGTCGCTCAGCGTCGAGACCCGCAGCCTGGCGCGCACCCGCGAACTGGTCGAACAGTCGCGGCAAAGCCTGGAGGTGGTGCAGGGCCGCTACCGCTCAGGGGTCGGCAGCATGATCGAGCTGCTCAACGCCCTGACCGCCTACGCCAGCGCCGAGGACCAGCACATCCGCGCCCTCGGCAACTGGCAGACCTCGCGCCTGCGACTGGCGGCGAGCCTCGGTCGCCTGGGTTTCTGGAGCCTGCGCTGAAAAGCCCGGGAAGCGCCGCCGCTCTCTACCTCTCGCGCTTGTCCGGCTGGCCGCCATCGCGCAGGATGCACCCAGCCCCCGCGACGAGAGACCGCATGATCGACGACATCCGCTACCTGATCGTATTCGCCAAGATCGCCGAGACCGGCTCCGTCTCCGGCGGCGCCGAGGCGCTGGGCCTGAGCGCCGCGACCGCCAGCCTGCACCTGTCCAGGCTGGAACGGAACCTGGGCCGTGCGCTGCTCTACCGCAACAGCCGCAAGCTGTCGCTGACCCAGGACGGCACGCAGTTGCTGGACACCGCCCGCTCCATGCTGGAACTCTACGAGAAGGGCTTCATCGAGTTCCGCCAGCGCGCCGTCTCGACCCGCAACAGCCTGCGCATCTCGATGCCCGCGGTGTTCGTCAACGGCGACTTCACCCGTCACCTGGCAGCCTTCATCGAGGAGCATCCCGACCTCGACCTCGGCATCGCCTGCGACGACAGCCGCCACGACATCATCGGCGACGGCATCGACATCGCCTTCCGCATCGGCGACCTGCCGGACAGCTCGCTGAAGGCCCGTCACCTGTTCCTGCTGCCGCGCCAGGTAGTGGCGGCACCG
This sequence comes from Pseudomonas sp. HMSC076A11, assembly GCF_001810205.1. Taxonomy (NCBI): domain Bacteria; kingdom Pseudomonadati; phylum Pseudomonadota; class Gammaproteobacteria; order Pseudomonadales; family Pseudomonadaceae; genus Pseudomonas; species Pseudomonas sp. HMSC076A11. Next base: position 14,502 of record NZ_KV800267.1, read on the forward strand.
GCATTCCTGGCCCGGCACGCGCCGCTGGAACACCCGCGCGACCTGCAGCGGCTGGAATGGATCGGGCTCGGCATGCGCCCCGACAGCCGGCTATTCCGTCATGCGCGGGACGACGAGGAGGTACGCGTCGACTACACCCCGCGGGTGCGCGTCGACAGCGTCGAAGCCTCCTGCCGCCTGGCCCGCCTCGGCGTCGGCCTGGCCGCGCCGCCGACCTACCTGAGCGACGAGCCGATCCGCCGCGGCGAGTTGCGCGCGGTGCTGCCGGAATGGCGCCTGGAGCCGTTGAAGGTGTATGCGGTGTGGCCGCCCAACGTACCCGCCAGCAGCATCGCCTATACCCTCATCAATCGCCTCTACGAGGCCTTCAATCCGGGCTAGCGGCGAGCTGCAGGTAGAGCATGTAGCCAGCGGTCAGCACCAGGGTGCCGCCCATCGCCCGATTGAACAGGCGCACCCGCCGGGGGCTGTCGAGCAGCAGCGCCACGCGGTCACCGAGCAGTGCCCAGGCGGCCAGCGAGAGGTAGCAGACCACCAGGTAGATGGCCATGAAGACCAGCAGCGGCGCGTGCGTGCTCGGGCTGGCGAACAAGGCCACGCCGGAAGCGCAGGCGATCCAGGCCTTGGGATTGAGCCATTGCAGGAGCACGCCCTGGAAGAACCCGGGGACCCCGTTTTCCTCCAGGGCCAGGCGTGGATCCGCGGTGGCGATGCGGTAGCCCACATGAGCGATGAACGCCGCGCCGGCCATCCCCAGGTAGTCGAAGAAGCGCGGGTAGGCCTCGATCGCGCGGACGAACCAGAAGCCGACGAAGGCCAGCAGCAGGACGAAGCCGAGGGTGGCGCCGGTGACGAACGGCAGGGTCCGGCGGAAACCATGGTTGGCGCCGGAAGCGACGATGGTCAGGTTCACCGGACCGGGGGAAATCGACAGGCTCAGGGAGAACGCGCCCATGGCGAGCAGCAGGGCTAGCGGCATGGGTCGAACTCCCCGGTCGGATTGCGGGCTGGCTGGTGCGGGGCGGGCATGGGTTTCCTCCGTAGGCTCCTGGCGGGGCGCGACCGAACGGGTTGCGCCGCTGCCCGGAACGCTACAGGGAAAGCCCACCGGCATTAACGGGGCAAGGCTCAAGGCTGGTTTTGATTTTCCGCGCTTGACGACTGCGCCGGCCGCCGGCGCACCTCAGTCGTCCGCCTGGCCCGGCATGCGGATGCCATGCCGGCGCACCCGCCGATACAGGGTCGCTCGCGAGATACCCAGTTCCCGCGCCGCGGCCATGGGTTTCCAGCGATGCCGCACGAGGGCGTCGAGCAGGGCGTCGCGCTCCGGACCGCCGCCGCTCTCGCACGCACTGGCCGGTGTCCGGCCTTCGCCACGCAGCTCTGCCGGAAGGTCGGCGAGTTGCAGGGTGGCGCCGCCGCACAGCGCGCAGGCGTAGCGCAACACATGCCGCAACTGGCGGACATTGCCCGGCCAGCGATAGCCGAGCAGGCATTCCAGGGCTGCCTCGCCGAGTTCGATGCGTACGCCGCAGTGCGCGGTTTCCTCGTCGAGGATGCGCCGGATCAGCGCCAGCCGGTCGCTGCGTTCGCGTAGCGGCGGCAGTTCGAAGCGGGCGCCGCCGAGGCGGAAGTAGAGATCCTCGCGGAAGCCGCCGGCCGCCACCAGCGCCGCCAGGTCGCGGTGGGTGGCGCAGATCACCTGGATATCCACAGCCTGCCGGCGCGCAGCCCCCAGCGGCGCCACCTCGCCCTCGGCCAGCACGCGCAGCAGGCGGGTCTGCAGGCCCAGCGGCATGTCACCGATCTCGTCGAGGAACAGGGTACCGCCATCGGCCTGCTGCAGCAGGCCGCGCATCCCTTTCGCCGCCGCGCCGGTAAAGGCTCCGCCAACGTAGCCGAACAGCTCGCTCTCGATCAGGCTTTCGGGAATCGCCGCGCAGTTGAGCGCGACGAAGGGTTTGTCGCGACGGGCGCTGGCCTGGTGCAACTGGCGGGCGAAAACCTCCTTGCCGGCACCGGTCTCGCCCTGGATCAGCACCGGCAGGTTGCGGTCCTTGACCCGCACCGCCAGGCGCAGGCTTTCGGCGATGCGCGGGTCGAGCGCAGCGTCGTCGGGCACCTCGCGCTCCAGCCGCCGCGCCTTGGCCCGCGGCGCGCTGAGACGCACGTGCAGCTCGCCGGCCTGGCCGCGCAGCAGGCACGGCGCCTGGTCGGCGGCGGCGTGCAGGGCGTCGAGGTCGAACACCTCGCCGATGTGGCTCGGCACCTGCCCCAGGCGCTGCCGCAGGTAGTGCCGCGCCGCCGGGTTCAACGCCAGCAGGCGCCCATCGGCGTCCCAGGCGAACAGGTAGTCCGGCTGGCTGTCGACGTAGCCCGGCGCACGGTGCGCGCGCAGCACCCAATGGCCCTGGGCGCTGTGCATGAAGAAGGCGTTCTCGATCTCCCGCGCGCTCTGCGCCACCATCTGCCGGATCAGATGCTGGCTGCGGCGGTCGTCCGGCGATTGCACGGCGGAAACGTCGAGCACACCGAGCAACTCGCCCTGCGGATCGAAGACCGGCGCCGCGGAACAGGTCAGGTCGATGAAGGCGGCGCGGAAGTGATCGCGCTTGTGCACCGTCACCGCAGTCCTGTCGGTGAGTACGGCGGCCACCCCGCAGGTGCCCTCCTCGCCTTCCGACCAGCAGGTGCCGAGGTACAGCCCGGCCTTGCGGCAGTCGTTGCGGATGGTCGACTCGACACGGTAGTCGATGGTCCGCCCCTGGGCATCGGTGAGCAGTACGCAGTAGTCGGCATCGCGCCCCCGTCCATGCAGTCGCGCCACCTCTTCGCTGGCGATGCGCAGGAACAGTTCGGAACGCTCGCGACATTCGTCGAGGAGGGTCTGCGAGAGAATCCGCGGCCCTTGCAGGGACCCCGGGTCGAGACGGTGCTGCTCCATGGAGCGGCGCCAGGAGTCGAGGATCGGCGTCGGCACCGGCGCCTGCGGCAGGCGCGCGGCGTTCCTCAGGACACGGCTGACACAGTCCACATGGTCCTTCGAGTGTGCGGAAAGCATGGGGCCTCCGTTGCTCGGCATCTTGTTGTTGTGCCGCCCATTAAGCGCCCATCGGCGACCCTCGACAAGCGCCGGGCCGCCACAGCCGACGACTGAGACGGAGCGTCTCAGCGTCTCGCCGGGAACCCGTGCGCGATGACATGGGTTGTCTCGCCGGACGTCGCCCCGGCGGTCGCCGGCCTTCCCATGCCGGCGCTCTACGACGGGCCTTCCGGCCGCCACGCCGCAACCTGGCATCGGCCTTGCTCCAGCCACGGCGACGGCAGGGCGGACTGTCCGCTCCTCCCAACGCCCTGCCGCATACACCTACAAGAACAATCAGAGGTGAAGCATGCACGCTACGTCGTCCGACGATTTCTCCCTGTCTTCCCGGGTCGCGCTGGTGACCGGCGCCGGACGCGGCATCGGCCGGGGCATCGCCCTCGCCCTGGCGCGCGCCGGCGCCGACGTGGCGGTGGCCGACCTCGATCCGCAGGTCGCCGAGGAAACCGCCGCCGCGATCCGCAGCCTCGGTCGCCGCAGCCTGGCCCTTGGGGTCGACGTCAGCGACGGCGACAGCGTCCGGGCGATGGTCGAGCGGGTCGCCACGGAGTTCGGCCGGCTCGACGTGGCGGTGAACAATGCCGGGGTGATCAGCATCCGCAAGGTCGCCGAACTCAGCCTCGCCGACTGGGACCGGGTGATGAACGTCAACGCCCGCGGCGTGTTCCTCTGCTGCCAGGCCGAACTGCCGCTGATGCAGGCGCAGCGCTGGGGGCGGATCGTCAACCTGTCATCGATCGCCGGCAAGGTCGGTCTCCCCGACCTCGCCCACTACTGTGCCTCGAAGTTTGCCGTGATCGGTTTCAGCAATGCCCTGGCCAAGGAGGTCGCGCGCGACGGGGTGACGGTCAACGCGCTCTGCCCGGGAATCGTCGGCACCGGAATGTGGCGCGGCGAGGACGGCTTGTCGGGCCGCTGGCGGCAGGCCGGCGAAAGCGAGGCGCAGTCCTGGGAACGCCACCAGGCCAGCCTGCTGCCCCAGGGCGAGGCGCAGACCGTCGAAGACATGGGCCAGCTCGTCGTCTACCTGGCCTGCGCGCCGCACGTCACCGGCCAGGCCATCGCCGTCGACGGCGGATTCTCGCTATGACCCCGCCCTCGCCGATCGTCGGCATCATCGCCAACCCGGCCTCCGGTCGCGACCTGCGTCGCCTCACCGCCCATGCCGGGCTGCACTCCAGCACCGACAAGGCATCGGTGGTGCAACGCCTGCTCGCCGCCTTCGGCGCCACCGGCATCCGCCATGCGTTGCTGCCGCCGGACATGACCGGCATCGCCGCCGCCGTGCTCCGGGCCAGCCAGACCCGCCAGGCCCGCGACGGCCACTGGCCGTTCCTGGAGTTCCTCGACATGCCGCTGCGCCAGAGCGTCGAGGATACCCGCCTGGCGGCGCGGCGCATGGTCGAGCGCGGCGTGGCGCTGATCGCCGTGCTCGGCGGCGACGGCACGCACAAGGCAGTGGCCGCCGAGGTCGGCGACGTCCCCCTGCTGGCGCTGTCCACCGGGACCAACAACGCCTTCCCGGAGCTGCGCGAAGCCACCGGCGCGGGGCTCGCCGGCGGCCTCTGCGCCAGCAACCGGGTGCCGCCGGAGATCGGCCTGCGACGCAACAAGCGCCTGCTGGTGCGCGAGCCGCGCCGCGGGCTCTGCGAGTGGGCGCTGGTGGACGTCGCGGTGTCGCCGCAGCCGTTCATCGGCGCCCGCGCCATCAGTCGCGCCGAAGACCTCGCCGAAGTCTTCGTCAGCTTCGCCGAACCCCACGCCATCGGCCTTTCGGCGCTTTGCGGACTGTGGTCGCCGGTGAGCCGCGAGGAGCCCCACGGCGCCTGGATGCGCCTGCATCCGGACGCCCGCGAGAGCCTGCTGGTGCCGCTGGCGCCGGGCCTGCTGGTGGGCTGCGGGGTCTCTGCCGCCGGCTACCTGCAACCCGGCGTGGCCCACGCACCGAGCCTGTCCAGCGGGACCCTGGCGCTGGACGGAGAGCGCGAGATCGAGTTCAGCGCCACCGACCGCCCGAGCATCACCCTCGACCCTTCCGGCCCGTTCAGCGTCGATGTGCCGGCCACCCTCGCCTACGCCGCCCGCCATCGCCTGCTGGCCGGCCAGCGAACCCCGATGACCCCGTGAAGACAACCTGGAGAACAACAAGATGTCCACTCTGAGCACCGACCAACTGCTCCATGCCTACCGCGTGATGCGCACCATCCGCGCCTTCGAGGAACGCCTGCACGTCGAGTTCGCCACGGGCGAGATACCCGGCTTCGTCCACCTCTACGCCGGCGAGGAAGCCTCCGCCGCCGGCGTGATGGCGCACCTGCGCGACGACGACTGCATCGCCTCCACCCATCGCGGCCACGGCCACTGCATCGCCAAGGGCGTAGACGTGCACGGCATGATGGCGGAAATCTATGGCAAGAAGACCGGGGTCTGCCAGGGCAAGGGCGGCTCCATGCATATCGCCGACCTGGAGAAAGGCATGCTCGGCGCCAACGGAATCGTCGGCGCCGGCGCGCCGCTGGCCGCCGGCGCCGCGCTGGCGGCCAAGCTGAAAGGCAGCGATGCGGTGGCGGTGGCCTTCTTCGGCGATGGCGGCCCCAACGAAGGCGCGGTGTTCGAGGCGATGAACCTGGCCGCGGTGTGGAACCTGCCGTGCCTGTTCGTCGCCGAGAACAACGGCTATGCCGAGGCCACCGCGGCCAACTGGTCGGTGGCCTGCGACCACATCGCCGACCGCGCCGCCGGTTTCGGCATGCCCGGGGTGACCGTCGACGGCTTCGACTTCTTCGCCGTCCACGAGGCTGCCGGCGCCGCCATCGAGCGCGCCCGCGCCGGCGAGGGGCCGTCGCTGATCGAAGTCAAGCTGACCCGCTACTACGGACACTTCGAGGGCGACGCACAGACCTACCGCGATCCCGACGAAGTAAAGCACTACCGGGAAACCCGCGACTGCCTCAAGCAGTTCCGCGAACGCACCTGCCACGCCGGCCTGCTCTCCGCCAGCGACCTGGACGCCATCGACGCCGAGGTCGAGGCGCGCATCGAGGATGCCGTGCAGCGCGCGAAGAACGATCCCAAGCCGGAGCCGGACGACCTGCTGCGCGACGTCTACGTGTCCTATCCCTGAGCCGCCCGAAAACAAGAACGAGGAGAACCATCATGGCGAGAAAGATCAGCTACCAGCAGGCCATCAACGAGGCGCTGGCCCAGGAAATGCGCCGCGACCCGAGCGTCTTCATCATGGGCGAAGACAATGCCGGCGGCGCCGGCGCGCCCGGCGAGGACGACGCCTGGGGCGGCGTGCTGGGGGTCACCAAGGGCCTCTACCACCAGTTCCCCGGCCGTGTGCTGGATACCCCGTTGTCAGAGATCGGCTATGTCGGCGCCGCGGTCGGCGCCGCCACCCGCGGCATGCGCCCGGTGTGCGAACTGATGTTCGTCGACTTCGCCGGTTGCTGCCTGGACCAGATCCTCAACCAGGCCGCCAAGTTCCGCTACATGTTCGGCGGCAAGGCGGTCACCCCGCTGGTGATCCGTACCATGGTCGGCGCCGGCCTGCGCGCCGCCGCCCAGCATTCGCAGATGCTCACTTCGCTATGGACCCACATCCCCGGCCTCAAGGTGGTCTGCCCGTCGTCGCCCTACGACGCCAAGGGCCTGCTGGTCCAGGCGATCCGCGACAACGACCCGGTGATCTTCTGCGAGCACAAGCTGCTCTATTCGATGCAGGGCGAGGTACCCGAGGAGCTGTACAGCGTACCCTTCGGCGAGGCGAACTTCCTCCGCGACGGCGACGACGTCACCCTGGTGACCTACGGCCGCATGGTCCACCTGGCGCTGGACGCCGCCGCCAGCCTGGCGCGCCAGGGCATCTCCTGCGAAGTACTGGACCTGCGCAGCACCAGCCCGCTGGACGAGGACAGCATTCTCGAAAGCGTGGAAAAGACCGGCCGCCTGGTGGTGGTCGACGAAGCCAACCCACGCTGCTCGATGGCCACCGACATCGCCGCGCTGGTCGCCGAACGGGCCTTCTCCGCGCTGCGCGCGCCGATCCGCCGGGTCACCGCGCCCCATACGCCGGTGCCTTTCTCCGACGCCCTGGAAGACCTCTACATCCCCGACGCGGCGAAGATCGAGGCAGCCGTGCGCCAGGCCCTGGAAGGGAGGGACGCGGCATGAGCCGGATCCATACACTGACCATGCCCAAGTGGGGCCTGTCGATGACCGAGGGTCGGGTGGACGCCTGGCTCAAGGAAGAGGGCGCGCATATCGAGAAAGGCGACGAGGTGCTCGACGTGGAGACCGACAAGATCTCCAGCAGCGTCGAGGCGCCCTTCTCGGGCGTGCTGCGGCGCAAGGTGGCGCGCGAGGACGAGACCCTGGCGGTCGGCGCGCTGCTCGGCGTGGTGGTCGAGGGCGAGGCGAGCGACGAGGAGATCGACGCACTGGTGCAACGCTTCCAGGCCGAATTCGTACCCGCCGACGAGGACGCTGGGGATAGCGGACCGGCACCGCGGAAAGTCGAGCTGGACGGGCGCCTCCTGCGCTATTTCGACCGCGGCGAGGGCGATCCGGCGCTACTGCTGATCCACGGTTTCGGTGGCGACCTGAACAACTGGTTGTTCAACCACGAGGCGCTGGCCGCCGAGCGGCGGGTGATCGCTCTAGACCTGCCGGGCCACGGCGAGTCCGGCAAGGCCCTGGTGCGCGGCGACCTCGATGAACTCAGCGGCAGCGTGCTGGCCCTGCTCGACCACCTCGACCTGGAACAGGTACACCTGGCCGGTCACTCCATGGGGGGAGCGGTGGCGCTGAACTGCGCGCGCCTGGCGCCGCAGCGGGTGCTGTCGCTGAGCCTGATCGGCAGCGCCGGCCTCGGCGAGGAGATCAACGGCGACTACCTGCGCGGCTTCGTCGAGGCGGCCAACCGCAACGCGTTGAAGCCGCAACTGGTGCAGTTGTTCTCCGACCCCGCGCTGGTCACCCGGCAGATGCTCGAGGACATGCTCCGCTACAAGCGCCTGGAAGGCGTCGATGCGGCCCTGCGCCAGTTGCTGGACAACCTGTTCGCCGACGGTCGCCAGCGCAACGACCTGCGTGCCGTGGCGAACGAGGGCCGCCAGCCGGTCCTGGCGATCTGGGGCAGCGATGACGCGATCATCCCGGCGCGGCATGCCGAGGGCCTGCCAGCCCAGGTGGAGATCATTCCCGGACAGGCGCACATGGTGCAGATGGAAGCCGCCGAGCAGGTCAACCGCCTGCTGCTCGACTTCCTCCGCCAGCATTGAGGAGACGACCGACATGAACAGTTCCCCGCAAGCCAACGCGGCGATGCGCGCCGCCGTCTGGCACGGCCGCCACGATATCCGCGTGGAAGACGTGCCGCTCCCGGCCGAGCCGCCGCCCGGCTGGGTGCAGATCCGCGTGCACTGGTGCGGCATCTGCGGCTCCGACCTGCACGAATACCTGGCCGGCCCGGTATTCATCCCCGTGGAGGCGCCGCACCCGCTCACCGGCCTCAAGGATCAATGCATCCTCGGCCACGAGTTCAGCGGCGAAATCGTCCGCCTCGGCAACGGCGTGACCGGCTTCGCCGTCGGCCAGGCGGTCGCCGCAGACGCCTGCCAGCATTGCGGCACCTGCTACTACTGCCGGCATGGGCTGTACAACATCTGCGAGAACCTGGCCTTCACCGGGCTGATGAACAACGGCGCCTTCGCCGAATACGTCAACGTACCGGCCAACCTGCTCTACGCCCTGCCGGCCGGATTTCCCAGCGAGGCCGGCGCGCTGATCGAGCCGCTGGCGGTGGGCATGCACGCGGTGAAGAAGGCCGGCAGCCTGCTCGGGCAGAACGTGGTGGTGGTCGGCGCCGGCACCATCGGCCTGAGCACCATCATGTGCGCGCGCGCCGCCGGCGCGGCACAGGTGATCGCCCTGGAGATGTCCTCGGCGCGCAAGGCCAAGGCCCTGGAGGTCGGCGCCAGCCAGGTGCTCGACCCCTCGCGGTGCGACGCCCTAGGCGAAATCCGCGCCCTCACCGGCGGGCTTGGCGCCGACGTCAGCTTCGAATGCATCGGCAACAAGCACACCGCCAAGCTGGCCATCGATGCCATCCGCAAGGCCGGCAAATGCGTGCTTGTGGGAATCTTCGAGGAGCCCAGTGAATTCAATTTCTTCGAGCTGGTTTCAACCGAGAAGCAGTTGCTCGGGGCCCTCGCCTACAACGGCGAGTTCGCCGACGTGATCGCCTTCATAGCCGACGGCCGCCTCGACATCGCACCGCTGGTGACCGGTCGCATCGGCCTGGAAGAAATCGTCGAGCGCGGTTTCGAAGAGTTGGTGAACAACAAGGAGCACAACGTGAAGATCATCGTCTCGCCGGGCGGCTGACGCTTCAGCCCTTGTCGCGCTTGCGACACAGCCCCGCGGCCGGCGGGGCTTGCTTTACGAAACGCAGAGACGCGGGCGGAGGCTCAGAACCACTTGTCGTTGCGCTTGCGCCGCACCCTCAGCAGCGACGGCAGGATCAGCCCGGCGAACAGGCCGGCGCCGGCGATGCTGCCGCCGTAGACCATGTAGCGCATCAGCACCTGCTTGTTCTCGTCGCCCAGTTGCGCCTGCACCGCACGCAGGTCGGAGCGGGCCTTGCCGAGCTCGGCGTCCAGGTTGCTGCGCGCCGCCTGCAATTCGTCGATCAGCTTCTTGCGCGTGTCGAGGGTTTCCTGCATGCCCTGCACGCGGGTCTTCCAGGTGTCGTTGATGCCGTCCAGCTCGGCGGTCAGGGCGGCCACCTTCTGTTCCAGTTGCGGCAGGCGCTCGGCCTGGCCGGGAACCTCCTGCAAGTCGCGGCTGGGAATCCACACGGTGCTGCCGTTCTCGCCGCGCACCTGGCTGTAGTTGCCCTGGGTGCCAAGCAGCTCGACCTTCTGCCCGGAGGTGAGGGTGCCGACGATACGATAGCCATCGGTGGGGCCGCTGCGCACGAAAGTGGTCAGGCTGTCGCTCACCCAGCGCGCGTTGCCGGTCGCCTCCTCGGCCTGCGCCGGGGCGCCGGCCGCCAGCAGGCCGCCGAGCAGGCAGGCTCCGATGACGCGGTTCTGGAACGGGGAAAGAGCGGCGGGGATGCGACGGGATAGGGACATGGCAATCTTCACATGGCGAGAGAACGAAACCCGCAAAGGGGAGCGAAAAAGCCGGCCAGTCGAATTGTTATGGACAAGCGCGCGACCGGGGCGGGGCTACCGCATGGCCAAGGGCCATGCGCCCGGCCCGGTTGGGCCGACGGCTGACAGACAGCGCTCGGGGCGATTGAGTTCACTCGTTTCCGCAGGAATGGATGGATGGTTGTAACAGCAGAATGCCAGGCCTGCCGACGGCCAGCGCTGCCCAGGCTGCGACCTGTCCGGATGATCCCCGGGGTACGACGGTATCTACGCCAAGGCAGAGGCTCCCTCGCCTGTACCACGCCCCACCGGTCGGATGGCGTGCTGCGATACAGCGGGCCCGTCAGGCGGCCAACCGCAGGCGGTCACTCGCTCGCCGTCGCCGCCAGGACGCGGCCGTCGCCGGCCCTTTCCATCATTCCTCTGCCAGGTGCCCGGCGAAGGTAGTGGCGCTGTAGCGCTCGCGGAACAGCCCCTTCTCCACCAGGCGCGGCACCACCTGTTCGAGGAACAGCCGCAGCGAGCCGACCGAGCCTCCCGGCGCGGCGATGAAACCGTCCATGGCGCCGGCGGCGGCCCAGTCGACGATCTGCTCGACGGCATCGTCCACCGTACCGATGACCTGCCAGTGCGCCGCGGAAACCACCTCGGGGCGCAGCAGCAACTGGTCCAGGCGTAACGTCTCGCGCTCGATCAGGCGCCGCAGCAAGTCGGTGTGGGTGCGGCTGCCGGGGTTGGCCACCGGCGGCGGCAGGTCGGCCGCGGAAATCGGCCGGTCCAGCGGCCAGTCGCTGAGGTCGAGGCCGAGCATCTGCCTGATCGTGGCAAACTTGCGCGCGCGGTCCAGGCGCGCGTGGGTCTGCATGAAGATTTCCCGCGCCTCCTCGCGGCTCTCCGCCAGGTACAGGCTGAAGCCCGGCAGCAGGCGCACGTCGCGCGGCGAGCGACCGTGGCGTTCGGCGCGGCGGGAAAGGTCGCGGCGCAGTTCCAGGGCAGCCTCCTTGTCCGGGGTCGGCGCGAACACCAGGTCGGCCACCGAGGCGGCGAAGTCGCGCCCGCTCTCGGAGGCGCCGGCCTGCACCAGGGGAATCCGCGCCTCGCCGAAGGCCGGCAGGTTGAGCGGTCCCTTGACCTTGAGGAATTCGCCGTCGTGGTCGACCGGGTGCACCCGGGAAACGTCGGCGTAGCGGCCGCTCTCGCGGTCGACCAGGAGTGCCTCGCGGGGGAAGCTGTCCCACAGGTCGTGCACCAGCCGGGTGAACTCGGCGGCGCGCGCGTAGCGCTGCTCCGCATCGGGCATCGCGTCCAGGCCGAAGTTCTCGTGGCCCTGCAGCGCGGTGACGATGTTCCAGCCGGCGCGGCCGTTGCTGATCCAGTGCAGCGATTGCAGCTGCCGGGCCACCACGTAGGGCGGATAGAACGTGGTGGAGACCGTCGACACCAGGCCGATCCGCGAGGTTTCGCGGGCGACCGCGGCAAGCAGTACGGTGGGATCCAGGCTGGCGAAGCCGGAGCCGGTCTCCAGCACGTCCAGTGGCAGGCTGCTGACGTCCGGGCGAAACACGAAGTCGAGGTGGGCGGCTTCGGAGCGCCTGGCGATGTCGACGGCGAAATCGCTGCCGAAGATGCCTTCGATATTGCTGTCGGGGCGCCGCCAGGCATCGCCGCTGAGCCAGGTGGGGGCCAGCGACATGCCGATGTGCAGGCGTTTCGGGGTACTCATCGTGCCAATCTCCTGTATGGGCTCTGGGGCTGGGCCGGCCCTGCGCGGGGCCGGCTTCTCGGGGCGCCTAGAAGGTGCCCTTGATGCCGATGCCGAGGGTCCGCGGCTGCGTCATGCTCGCCTCGATGCCGCCGATCCCCCGGTTTTCCTGCATGTAGGTGGGCGAGCGGTCGTCGAACACGTTCTTCACGTAGCCATAGAGCTGCACCTGGTCGTTGAAGCGGTAGCTGGCGCGGGCGTCGGTGAGGGTGTAGGCCTTGATCGAGTAGGCCTTGGTGTTGGCGGTGTCCGAGTAGTAGCCGTCCAGGTAGCGCACCTGGGCGTTCAGGTTGAGGCGCTCGGTGACGTCCCAGCTCGGTCCGAAGCTGAGGGTATAGCCCGGCGAGCGGGCGAACTCGTTGTGCTCGTAGCCGGTATTGCCGGACATCTCGTCGATCCGGGTGCGTAGCACGCCGGCGCTGGCCTTCAGCCGCAGGTCGTCGCGCAGGCGATAGTCGAGGTCCAGCTCCATGCCGTAGGCGTGGGCCTTCTCGGCGTTGATGGTGTACGACTGCGCCACCCCCGGCGAAACCACCACCGGGATGTTGTACTGGGCGTCCTTGAAATCCATGAAGAACAGGTTGCCGTTCAGCAGCAGGCGGCCGTCGAGCAGGCTGGCGCGGGTGAACAGTTCGTAGTTCCAGATGGTTTCTTCCTTGAAGTAGGCCCAGTTGCGGGTGGTCAGGTTGAGCGACACGCCGCCGGGGTTGTAGCCGCGGCTGACCAGGCCGCCGACGGTCCAGTCCGGGGTCGCGGCGAAGGCCAGGGAGACTTTCGGCAGGAAGGCCGAGAAGGTCTTCTGGTAGTCCAGCGGACGCGGCGCCAGCACCGAGTTGCCGCTGCGCTCGATGCGATCCTCCTGGTAGCGCAGGCCGGTGGTCAGGGTCCAGCGGTCGCTCAGGCGGTAGTTCAGCTCGCCGAACACACCGAGGTTCTTCTTCGTGTCGTCGAAGGCCGACAGCCCGCGCAGGTGCAGTGTCTCGTCGGTGCGGGTGCGGGCGTAGTAGACCCCGCCCATGCCGCTGATCCGGTCCTCCTGCTCGCCGAAGCTGACCCGCGATTCGTTGGAGGCGTTCTTCTGGCGGATGTCGGCGTCGCCCTCGCCGCCCGCGCCGGTGGTGCGGTGCACCGAGGACAGCGAGTACTGCGCCTGGTTGAACAGGCGGATGCCGTTGTCGAGGTCATAGGCGACGTCGAGGATGCTGGTGTTGGTGTCCTGCTCCCAGCTGGGCATGGTGGTCGAGCGATGGTCGAGCTTGTCGAACGGGCGGGTCGCCGCTTCCTGGGTCGGGCGATTGCTGTCGTTGTGGGAGAAGGTGAACTTGCTCTCCAGGCCCGGAATTCCGCTGGGCAGCCAGAGCAGCTTGGCGCGCGCGTTGAGGGCGCGGAAGTCCTGGTCGGTGCCGCTGTCCTGGAACTTCGGGTTGTCGTAGTCGATGAAGGTGTCGCGACCCGCGTAGTCCACCGCCAGGCGCCCGGCGAAGTCCTGCGCCAGCGGGCCGGACACTGCGATCGAGCTGCGCCGCGAATGGTAGCTGCCGATCTCCGCCTGGTAGGCAGCCTCGGGGCTGAAGGTCGGGTCCTTGGTGTTGACGATGATCGCCCCGGCGATGGCGTTGGCGCCCTGGGAGGTGGTCTGCGGGCCGCGGAACACCTCGATGCTGTCGACGTCCCAGACCGAGGTCGCGCCGAAGAACATCTCGTTGTAGTTCAGGTAGTGGCCATCGAGGTTGATCGTCGCCCGCGGCACTGTGCCGCCCCAGAACACGTTCTGCCCGTTGTTCGGGCCCTGGGTGTCCTGGCCGCGGATGATCGGCGCGCCCACCGAGTCGGTGTAGACCACATTGGGACTGCCATTGATCACCTCGGCGACCGAGGCGTTGCCGGTCTGCTTGCGGTCGATGTCGCGGGCGCTGGTGAGCGATACCGAGGACGCCGTGTCCTTCAGCGAGCGTTCACGTTTCTCGCCGGTCACGACCAGCGCCTCGAGGGCGGCGGGTTCGTCCTCGGCGAGCGGGTTTTCCCGGGCCAGTGCCGATGGCGAGGCGAGCAGGGTGGACAGCGTGACGACGCCGATTCCCCGGTTGAGCGTGCGGTGCGTGCGGGCGTTCAAGGATCTTCTCCAAATGGGAATGACTCTCTTTTCCATTCAGGCTATCACGCCACCAGAATATTCCTCAATGGGGAATAGATTCCTCATTGCGAAATATGAAATCTCCTACACCCGTCCCTTCCGCGGCGCCCCACCGCCCCGGGGAATCGGTATCATGGGCGCCGCCCGCGCCACCGCAGCGCGGACCGAAGCCTATGGATCAACCGTGGTGAGGAGACCGAGCCGTTGAATACTTCGCAGCCCCCGGCGGACGAGATGCCGGACGCCCCGGGCGAAAAGCGCTCCGGCACCATCCAGTCGGTGTCCATCGCCGCGCGCTTCCTGAAGACCCTGGCCAACGCCGAAGGCGAGCTGGCCCTCGGCGAAGTGGCCCGGCGCACCGGCACCGGCGGCTCCACCGCGCACCGCTACCTGCAGAGCCTGGTGAAGGAAGGCCTGGCCCGCCAGGACCCGCTCAGCGGTCTCTACGACCTCGGGCCGGCGGCGCTGAGCATCGGCATAGGCGCGCTGAAGCGGATCGACGCGGTGGATATCGCCGCCCGCCACATGAAGGCCCTGGCCCAACGGCATGCCGCCAGCGGCGGGGTGGCGATCTGGACCGAGCGCGGCCCGACCCTGGTGCGCTGGTACCGCAGCGCCTATTTCTCGATCAACCCGCTGGCCCTGGGCGATATCCTGCCCATCGACAATACCGCTTGCGGCCTGGTGTTCCAGGCCTTCCTGCCGAAGGCCGTGGTCGACGCCGCGCGCAAGCAGCAACCGGCGCACTTCCGCGGCAGCCCGCCGAGCCGCGCGCTGCTCGACGAGGTGCGTGAGCGCTGCTGGGCCGAACTGACCAGCCACCTGCTGTCGAATGTCACCGGCCAGGCGGCGCCGGTGTTCGACGCCCAGCAGGAGATCGTCTGCGCCATGACCACGGTGACCGATCTCGGCCAGTTGCAGTCGGCGGAAGACCGCGACGCGCTGTTCCACGAGGCGCTGCAGGTCAACCAGTCCACCGGTGGCCTGGTACTCCACCCCGGCATGCGGCCGCCGCCGCGCTGAGCCACCTCAGCCCGGCGCGTCGGCGGCGATCCCGCGCGGCACCAGCAGCGGCGTGCCGCTGACCGGGTCGGCGATGATCAACGAGCGCAAGCCGAACACCTCCTCCACCAGACGCTCGGTGAAGATATGCGCCGGCGCGCCCTCGGCGAGGATCGCGCCGTCACGCATGGCGATCAGGTGCGAGGCATAGCGGCAGGCCTGGTTGAGGTCGTGCAGCACGGCGACGATGGTGCGCCCCTGGCGATTCAGCTCGGCGAGCAGTTCGAGCAATTCGATCTGGTGGACGATATCCAGGTAGGTGGTCGGCTCGTCGAGCAGCAGCAACGGGGTTTCCTGCGCCAGCACCATGGCGATCCACACGCGTTGCCGCTGGCCGCCGGAGAGCGCATCGAGCGGTCGCTCGGCCAGGCCGTCGACCCGCGTGGCGCGTAACGCCGCCGCTACCGCGCGCTCATCCGCCGGCGACCACTGGCGCAGGAACGACTGGTGCGGATAGCGCCCGCGCGCCACCAACTCGGCCACCGTGATGCCATCCGGCGCCAGCGCGCTCTGCGGCAGCAGGCCGAGACGCCGCGCCACTTCCCGTCCCGGCAGGCTGTGGATATCCCTGCCGTCCAGCACCACCCGGCCCTCGGCCGGCGCCAACAGGCGCGACAATGCCGCCAGCAGGGTCGACTTGCCGCAGGCGTTGGGCCCGACGATCACACTGAACGAACCCTCGGGGATGGCCAGCGAGAGATTCCGCGAAACGGTCCGCGCGTCGCGGCGCAAGGTCATGGCGTCCGCGTGCAGGCGATGGGTCATGGGAGGTTCCTGGATAAGAATGGCTCGAATATGTGGAATCGATTCTACATTATGGAATAGACTGCATGAGAAGCATTATCATATGAATCCGTCCGCCCGGCTTCCCCTACAGCGAAAACAGCCTTCATGCCGACCCGCCGCCGCTCCGCCCTGCCGTTACTCGCCCTCGCCCTGAGCCTGTTCGCCACCCTCGCCGCGGCCGGGGAGCCGAAGCCGGCGCGGATCGTCTCCACCACCCCGAGCGTCACCGGCATCCTGCTGGCGATGGACGCACCGCTGGTGGCCAGCGCCGCCACCACGCCAAGTCGCCTGACCGACGCCAAGGGCTTCTTCTCGCAATGGGCGAAGGTCGCCGACCAACGTGGCGTCGAGGTGCTCTACCGCAACCTGCGCTTCGACATCGAAGCGGTGATCGCCCAGGATCCGGACCTGCTGGTCGCCTCCGCCACCGGCGCCGACAGCGCCGCGCCATACCGTGCGGAGCTGGAGGCGCAGGGCGTACCGACGCTGGTGGTCGACTACTCGAAACACAGTTGGCAGGAACTGGCTACCGAGCTGGGCCGGCACACCGGCCTGGAACGCCAGGCGCAGGCCGCCATCCAGCGCTTCGACGCCTACACCGCCGAAGTCGCCGCGGCCATCGCGCCGCCGCAGGGCCCGGTCAGCGTGGTCGGCTACAACATCGCCGGCAGCTATTCCATCGGCCGTCAGGCCAGCCCCCAGGCACGCCTGCTCGAGGCCCTCGGCTTCCAGGTGGCGGAACTGCCGGAGGCGCTGGCGGGCAAGGTGACGCGCGCCTCGGACTTCCAGTTCATCTCGCGGGAAAACCTGCCCGCCGCCATCGCCGGCGACAGCGTGTTCCTGCTCGGCGCCAGCGACGACGACGTGCAGGCGTTCCTCGCCGACCCGGTGCTGGCCAACCTGTCGGCGGTCCGCGAAAAGCGCGTGTACGCCCTGGGCCCCAGTTCCTTCCGCATCGACTACTACTCGGGACGGCAGATGATCGACAACGTCGCCCGCCATTTCCGCTGAGCCATGCGCCCGTTCGCCGGAAGTCCGCTCATGCAGGCGTCCCCGATGCGCCGCCGGCGCCTGCGCGCCTGGGGCCTGCTCGCCGGCGCGCTGCTGCTCGCGCTGGCGGCCCTGGCCAGCCTGGCGCTGGGCTCGCGGCCGGTGCCCCTGGCGGTCACCCTGGACGCCCTGCAAGCCGTCGATCCGCACGATGATCGCCACCTGGTGGTACGCGAACTGCGCCTGCCACGCACCCTGGTGGCGCTGCTGGCCGGCGCGGCGCTGGGAGTGGCCGGCGCGCTGATGCAGGCGCTGACGCGCAATCCGCTGGCCGAACCCGGCCTGCTGGGGATCAACGCCGGCGCGGCGCTGGCGGTGATCGTCGGGGTCGCGCTGTTCGACCTGGCGAGCATGGGCCAGTACCTCGGTTGCGCCTTCCTCGGCGCCGGCCTGGCAGGCATCGCCGTATTCCTTCTCGGCCAGGCCCGCGAGACCGGCACCAACCCGGTGCGCCTGGTGCTGGCGGGTGCCGGCTTGTCGGTGATGCTCGCCTCGCTGACCGGGATCATCGTGCTGAACGCCCCGCCGGAAGTCTTCGACCGCTTCCGCCACTGGGCCGCCGGCTCGCTTTCCGGCAGCGGCTTCGCCCTGCTCGGATGGCCGGGCCTGGCCATCGGCGCCGGGCTGGCCGCCGCCTTCGCCCTCGCCGCCAGGCTCAATGCCCTGGCCCTGGGCCAGGAGATCGGCCGGGCGCTCGGCGTCGACCTGCGCCTGACCTGGCTGCTCGCCTGCCTGGCGGTGATGCTGCTGGCCGGCGCGGCGACCGCCCTGGCCGGGCCGATCGCCTTCGTCGGCCTGGTCGCCCCACACCTCGCGCGACTGCTGGCCGGACCGGACCAGCGCTGGATCCTGCCTTTCTCGGCGCTGATCGCCGCCGGCCTGCTGCTCGGCGCCGACATCCTCGGGCGGCTGCTGGCGGCGCCGGCGGAGATCGCCGCCGGAATCGTCGCTTTGCTGCTCGGCGGACCGGCCTTCATCGTCCTGGTCAGGCGCTTCCGCCTGAGCCGCCTGTGAACGGTCTCCACGCCCTGCGCCTGGGCTCCCTGTCGCTGCGTTGGCGGCCACGGGCGGCGCTGGCCTGCCTGGTCCTCGCGGGGGTCGGACTGGCGCTGGCGGCGGCGCTGCTGGGGACCGGCAGCCTGGCGCTGGGCCCGGCAGAGGTGTTCGCCAGCCTGCTCGGCCAGGGCCAGGACCCCACCGCCCAGCGCATCGTCCAGCGCGTACGCCTGCCACGGGTGCTCACCGCCTGCCTGGTCGGCGCCGCGCTGGGCATGGCCGGGGCGATCTTCCAGTCGATCTCGCGCAATCCGCTGGGCTCGCCCGACGTCATCGGTTTCACCACCGGCGCCGCCAGCGGCGCCATCGTGCAGATCATCCTGTTCGATGCCGGCCCGCTGGCCACCTCGCTGGCGGCGCTGGCCGCCGGCCTCTGCACGGCGCTGGCGGTGGTGCTGCTGGCGCGCCGGGGCGCCACCGCCGGCGGCTACCGCCTGGTGCTGGTGGGCATCGGTGTCGGCGCCAGCCTGTCGGGTCTGAACAGCCTGCTGCTGGTCACCGGCAACCTCGACCAGGCGATGTACGCCCAGCTCTGGCTGGCCGGCTCGCTGAACACCCGGACCTGGTCGCACGTCGTCCCGGCAGCGCTGGGCCTGCTCGCCAGCATGCCGCTGGCGCTGTACCACGGTCGTCGCCTGGAAGTGCTGGAGCTGGGCGATGCCAGCGCCGCCCAGCTCGGCGTGGCGGTGGAGCGCGTGCGCTTGCAGATGGTCCTGGTCGCCGTCGGCATGACCGCCATCGCCACCGCCGCGGCCGGCCCCATCGCCTTCATCGCCCTGGCCGGCCCGCAACTGGCCCGGCGCCTGACCCACTCGGCCGGGGTGCCGTTGCTGTCCGGCGCATTGATGGGCGCGGTCCTGCTGCTGGCCGCCGACCTGCTCGGCCAGCGCCTGGCATACGTCGCCAACCTGCCGATCGGCCTGATGACCGGCCTGCTCGGCGGTTTCTACCTGCTCTGGCTACTGCTGCGCAGCCGCCGGATCTGAAGCCCCGGCCTCAACGACCGCCCAGGCTGCCGCCGCCGTCGACACCGATCACCTGGCCGGTGACGAACGAAGCGCCCTCGCTGAGCAGGAACTCGATCAGCGCGGCCACTTCGTCCGGCCGCCCGAGCCGCTGCATGGGGATGGTCGAGAGAATCCGCCGTTCCTCCTCGCCGCCGACCGGGCGGGTCTGGCGGAACAGCTCGGTCTCGATCGGCCCGGGCGCCACCGCGTTGACCGTGATGCCCAGCGGCGCCAGCTCCAGCGCCCAGGTGCGAGTCACCCCGACCAGCGCGCTCTTCGCCGCGGCGTAGGCGGTGCGTTCGCGGGCGCCGTGGATCGCCCGGCTGCACAGGTTGACGATGCGGCCCGCCGGCGAACGCTTGAGCCCCGGCAGGCAGGCCTGGGCAAGCTGCACGGCGACCCGCACGTTGAGGTCGAAGACCTGTTGCAGAGCGGCCAGGTCGAGGTTCTCCAGGCTTTGCGGCAAGGCGATCCCGGCGTTGTTGACCAAGGCATCCACGGCGCTTTCCGAGAGCAATCCGCGCAGCGTCTCGGCGGTTTGCGCAGGATCGGCCAGGTCGCAGCACAGCAGACGTCCAGGAAAGTCGTCGCTCGCATGGCGGGCGATGCCCACTACACTCCAGCCGGAGGCCGCCAAGCGCCTGGCCAGGGCCAGGCCGATGCCACGGGTGGCGCCGGTGACCAGCGCGGTACGATGATTCGTCATGACGATTCCCCTGTGTGAAATGGTCCCCCCGACGCCGCACCTTACGCCTCGCCGGCGGCCGGCGACAGCCCGCGGACTTTCTCCGACGCCGCGCTTCGGCGGCAACCCCAGACACTGGCCAGGACCTGCGAGGCCGTTGCCGCGCCCCGCCAGGGAAGCCGCGAGCGCCGGCCAGGATGTACACTGCATCCCCTGTATCGACCCGGCCGCCTCGCGGCCCCCGTCGCAGCAAGCAGAGAACAAGAGGAACGATGATGAGCGTCGCTAACGGTCTCCCCGTCTCCATTCGCCAGGCGGTGACAGCATGATCGAGGTCACCGAGGTTTCCATCGCCGAGCTGCGTGACGCGCTCGAGTCCGGTCGTACCACGGCGGTCGAACTGGTCCAGGCCTACCTGGCGCGGATCGACGCCTACGATGCACCCGGCACGCCCACCGCGCTGAACGCGGTGGTGGTGCGCAATCCCGATGCGCTGGCCGAAGCGCAGGCCTCCGACGCCCGCCGGGCGCGTGGCGAGCCCCTCGGTCCGCTGGACGGCATTCCCTACACCGCCAAGGACAGCTACCTGGTCAAGGGCCTCACCGCGGCTTCCGGCAGCCCGGCGTTCAAGGACCTGGTGGCCCAGCGCGATGCCTTCACCGTCGAGCGCCTGCGCGCCGCCGGGGCGATCTGCCTGGGCAAGACCAACATGCCGCCCATGGCCAACGGCGGCATGCAGCGCGGCGTCTACGGCCGCGCGGAGAGCCCGTACAATGCCGCCTACCTCACCGCGCCCTTCGCCTCGGGGTCCTCCAATGGCGCCGGCACCGCCACCGCGGCCAGCTTCGCCGCCTTCGGCCTGGCCGAGGAAACCTGGTCGAGCGGGCGCGGCCCGGCGTCGAACAACGGCCTGTGCGCCTACACCCCTTCGCGCGGGGTGATCTCGGTGCGCGGCAACTGGCCGCTGACGCCGACCATGGACGTGGTGGTGCCCTATGCGCGGAGCATGGCCGACCTGCTGGAAATCCTCGACGTAGTGGTCGCCGACGATCCCGATACTCGCGGCGACCTCTGGCGCATGCAGCCCTGGGTGCCGATCCCCAAGGCCTCCGAGGTACGCCCGGCGAGCTACCCGGCCCTGGCCGCAGGCGC
Source organism: Pseudomonas sp. HMSC076A11 (assembly GCF_001810205.1). NCBI lineage: Bacteria > Pseudomonadati > Pseudomonadota > Gammaproteobacteria > Pseudomonadales > Pseudomonadaceae > Pseudomonas > Pseudomonas sp. HMSC076A11. The sequence goes on from NZ_KV800267.1 coordinate 35,462, forward strand.
CGAGGCCCTGGCCGGCAAGCGCTTCGGCGTGCCGCGCATGTTCATCAACGCCGACCCCGATGCGGGCACCAGCGAGTCCCCCGGGATCGGCGGCCCGACCGGCCAGCGCATCCATACCCGGCCCTCGGTCATCGCCCTCTGGGAACAGGCGCGCAAGGCCCTGGAAGCCGCCGGCGCCGAAGTGATCGAGGTGGACTTCCCGCTGGTGTCGAACTGCGAAGGCGACCGACCCGGCGCGCCCACCGTGTTCAACCGCGGCCTGGTGTCGAAGGAATTCCTCCACGACGAGCTGTGGGAACTCTCGGCCTGGGGCTTCGACGACTTCCTGCGCGCCAATGGCGATCCGAAGCTGAACCGCCTGGCGGATGTCGACGGCCCGCAGATCTTCCCCCACGACCCCGGCACCCTGCCCAACCGCGAGGGCGACCTGGCCGCCGGCATGGACGAATACGTGCGGATGGCCGAGCGCGGCATAAAGCCCTGGGACCGGATCGCGACCCTCCCCGATGGCCTGCGCGGCCTCGAGGAAACCCGGCGGATCGACCTCGAGGAGTGGATGCGACGCCTGCGCCTCGACGCCGTGCTCTTCCCCACCGTCGCCGACGTCGGCCCGGCGGACGCCGACGTCAACCCGGCCTCGGCCGACATCGCCTGGAGCAACGGTGTCTGGGTCGCCAACGGCAACCTCGCCATCCGCCACCTCGGCGTGCCGACGGTCACCGTACCGATGGGGGTGATGGCCGACATCGGCATGCCGGTGGGCCTGACCTTCGCCGGCCGCGCCTACGACGACTCGGCGCTGCTGCGCTTCGCCGCGGCCTTCGAGTCGACCGGCTCGCGGCGTATCGTGCCGCCGCGTACTCCACCGCTGGCAAGCAAGTGAAAGGCGCGGGCGGAAGGCTTCGCGTCTTGCGCCCACGCTCTTCCGTTCAAGGGAGTTATCGATGCAGCGACTCTTCGTCTACGGCAGCCTCGGCCCCGGCCGTCCCAACGAACACCTGATGCAGAAGATCGGCGGGCAATGGCAGGCGGCCAGCCTCCGCGGTCGCCTGCTGGAAAAGGGCTGGGGTGCCGGGATGGGCTTTCCGGGCCTGGCGATCGACGCCGACGGCGAGGAAATCCACGGCCATGTATTCGTCTCCGACCGCCTCGCCGAGCACTGGCCCGCGCTGGATGAATTCGAAGGCACCGAATACCGGCGCGTGGCGACCCGGGTAACGCTGGCCGACGGCGCCCAGGTCGATGCCTACGTCTACGCCCTGCGCGACTGAGCGCTTGCCGGCGGCCTAGGGATTCGCACGCAAACCGCGCAGGGTCTTCGCGAGGACCCCGACCGCCGCCTCCAGCTCGTCCGTGGTGTAGGCGGCGAAGCCCATCAGGAAACCCGCTCGCGGTGGCGCGGCGAGATGCAGGGCGCTGAGCCCGACCAGCTCGACACCGGCGCGGTATGCCGCCGCGATGGCGCGCGTTTCGTCGATTCCCGCGCAAAGCAGCCCGGGCATCTGTAGCCCGCCGGCCGGCACGCGCGGCTCGACCAGGCCGCCCAGACGCTTGCCCACCCGCTCCGCGAGGAATCCCAGGCGCTCGCCGTAGAGATTGCGCATGCCGCGCACATAGGCGCCGAAATGGCCGCCGGCGATGAAGCGCGCCAGGGTCAGTTGCGCCAGCGAGGCGTTGTGCCCGTCCTGCAGGGAGCGGGCGACGGTCATCGGCGCCACCAGCGCCGGCGGCAGGACCATGTAGCCGATGCGCAGGCCGGGAAACAGCGACTTGGTGAACGTGCCGATGTAGAGCGTCCGCTCGTGGGCGTCCAGGCCTTGCACGCAGGCGGTGGGCCGGCCGGCGTAGTGGAACTCGCTGTCGTAGTCGTCCTCGATGATCCATGCCTGCTGCCGCTGCGCCCATTCGATCAGCGCCAGGCGGCGCTCCAGCGACAGGGTCACGCCGGTCGGGTAATGGTGCGACGGGGTCAGGCACAGCGCCCGCGCCGCCTGCGGCTGGGCGAGGATCGGCTCGGGCCGCAGGCCCTGTTCGTCGACCGGGACCGGCAGGCACTCTAGGCCTGCGGCCTCGAAGGCCTTGCGCGCGCCGTAGTAGGCCGGGTCCTCGACGAATATCCGCTCGCCGGCGTCGAGCAGCACGCTGGCGCAAAGACCCAGCGCCTGTTGCGAACTGGTCAGCACCAGTACCCGGTCGGCCGTGGCCCGTGCGCCACGCTCCAGGTTGACGTAGTCGGCGATCGCCTGGCGCAGCGGTTCGGCACCCTGCGGGTCGCCATGGGTCAGGGCGCGCGCGCCGTATTCCTTGAGGACCTGGCGCTGCAGGCGCTCCCAGGTCGCCAGGGGAAAGGTGCGGGTCTCCGGCACGCCGGGAGCGAAGGGGCGCGGGACGAGCTGCTCGCGAACCCCGCCGCCAGCCTGCATCGCCTCGCCACGCCGGCTCAGTCGCGGCGCGCCGCCGCCCCGTCGTGGAGCGCCCGCGCCGCGCCGGCCGGGGGACAGCCGGGTAGCCGCGGCGACCACGCTGCCGCTGCCGACCCGACGCTCGATGAAGCCCTCGGCATGCAGGTGCGAATAGGCCGCTTCGACGGTGTCGCGGGATACCCCCAACGACTGCGCCAGCGCCCGCGAGGCCGGCAACGGATTGCCCGGCGCCAGCGCACCGTCGAGGATCAGTTGGCGGATCGCGCGCTGGATTCGCGCATGCAGCGGCAGGGCCTGGAGCTGTGGATGGAGGAGGCGCGCCTTGACCGACTCGAGCAGTGACTGCCTGAACAAATGGTCTGCCCTCGATTATCTAATTGGTGGGGTATGGCAAGCCATTAGGCGGCTATAAAAACAGCCGGGTCAAGACCCTCGGTCCCGGCCTCCGCCGGATCGCCCCATCAAGCCAAAGAAGGAAGCACTGGATGCAATCCCTGCACACACTGGTATCGGTACGCCCCGTGGCACACGAGGACTTCGAGCAGTGGCTCGAATACTGGAAGGCCTACCAGGCGTTCTATGAAGTCGAACTCTCGGCACAGGCCACCGAGGCCACCTGGCGGCGCTTCTTCGACGAGGGCGAACCGATGCACTGCGCCGTGGCCAGCGACGGTAGCCGCCTGCATGGCATCGTCAACTTCCTCTACCACCGCTCGACCTGGGCGGCACAGGACGTCTGCTACCTGGAAGACCTCTATGTCTCGCCCGACGTGCGCGGCCAGCAGATCGGCAAGCAGTTGATCGAGTACGTCCGCCGGCAGGCCGAGGAACGTCGCTGCGCGCGGCTCTACTGGCATACCCAGGAAAGCAACCACAGGGCGCAGCGCCTGTACGACTGGGTGGCGGACAAGCCGGGCGTGATCGAATACCGCATCGAGCTCTGAACCGACCGCGCGACCGGAGCCTCGGCGCGGCGGACCCTCGACGCGGTTCTCAGTCCCAGGCCGGCGCCAGGCCCTGCGGACTGACCTCGCGGCCGTTACGCTCGAGGCCGGCGATGCGCGCCATGTCCTCGGCGTCCAGGCGCAGGTCGCGCGCCAGCAGGTTGCTGGCGAGGTTCTCGCGGCGGGTCGAGGACGGAATCACCGCGTAGCCCAGTTGCATCGCCCAGGCCAGCGCCACCTGGGCGACCGTGGCCCGGTGCCTGGCGGCTATCCCGGCCAGCGTCGGGTCCTTCAGCACCTTGCCGTAGGCCAGGGTCATGTACGAGGTGACCGCGATGCCCTGCTCCTCGAGGTAGGCGGTCAGCGCGCGGTTCTGCAAGTAAGGGCTGAGTTCGATCTGGTTGGTGGATATCTCGCCCGCACCGACCGCGGCGATGGCCTGGCGGGTCAGTTCGATGTTGAAGTTGGAGACGCCGATCCGCCGGGTCAGGCCCAGGGACTTGGCTTCCGCCAGCGCCGCCATGTACTCCGCCAGCTCGACGCCGTTGCCGGGTGCCGGCCAATGGATCAGGACCAGGTCCAACCGGTCGGTGCGCAGTTTCTCCAGACTCTCGCGCAGGCTGGCGAGCAGCTTTTCGCAGGCGTAGTTGTCGACCCAGACCTTGGTGGTGAGGAACAGCTCGGAACGCGGTACGCCGCTCTCGGCGATCGCGCGGCCGATATCCGCCTCGTTGCCGTAGATCTGCGCGGTATCGATGGCGCGATAACCCAGCTCGAGGGCGCTGCGCACCGAGTCGACGACGACCTGGCCGGTGAGGCGGAAGGTGCCGAGACCGAAGGACGGGAGGGGGTGGATGGTGGAAGACATGGCTGCGCTCCGTGGGCGGGATGACTCGAAGGAAGCGCAGTGTGGCGGCTTACATCTCTTCGATTAAGGCCCGAATCGAGCAAATTCATTTGCGTTGGAATCACGAATCCAGGCGGCCTTCACGGGAGGTATCCAGCGGAAATTCCCGCCAGCCGCTGGCAGAACGCAGTTCATCGGATTCCCGCGAATACTACTGATAACGATAATCTATATCATTTACTCCATTTTTACATTTACATACACTTGCCCCGCCGCGAATTCCTACGCCGGTTTCCCACATAAACAAGAAACGCAGCCGGTCGCGCCAACGGCCTGCCTGCGCCGCCATCCAGGACACTGCAGATGAAACACGTCGTTTCCAGTGCGTTATTGCTCGGTCTCTCCTCGCTTTCCCTGGCCGCCCAGGCCGCTCCCATCGCCCTTGACCTTCCCGCCCAGCCCCTGGCCGCATCCCTCGAGCAATTGCAGGGCGCCAGCGGCCTGCGCATCCGTTTCGACCGCGCGGCCGTGGCCGACCGGCGCGCACCGGCCCTACGCGGCACGCTGGAGCCAAGCGAGGCACTGCAGCGTCTGCTCGCAGGTTCCGGACTGAGCGGGGAGGTACGGGGCGGCGACGCCTGGGTCGAGGCCGCGGCGACAGGTGCCGGCATCGCCCCCGGCGACAGCGTCGACCTCGGCGCGCTCAGCGTGGTCGCCACCCAGGACCCGGCCACCGCCGCCATCACCGAAGACAGCGGCTCCTACACCACGCGGGCGATGCGCACCTCGACCAAGCTGGCGATGTCGATCCGCGAGACCCCTCAGTCGGTCAGCGTGGTCACCCGCCAGCGCATGGACGACCAGGGCATGCGCGACCTCAACGACGCGGTGAAGGGCGTCACCGGCCTCACCGTGCAACAGTACGGGCCGGCCCGGGTGAAGTACGCGGCGCGCGGCTTCGACGTCGACAACATCATGTACGACGGCCTGCCGACGAGCATTTCCACCTATACCCAGGACGTCATTTCCGCCGCCGACCTGGCCATGTTCGACCGCGTCGAAGTGGTGCGCGGCGCCACCGGACTGATGCAGGGCGCAGGCAACCCGGCGGCGGCGATCAACATGGTGCGCAAGCGTCCGACCCAGGACTTCCGCGCCTCCCTGCAAGGCAGCGTCGGCACCTGGGACCGCTATCGCAGCGAGGCCGACGTTTCCGGCCCGCTGAACAGCGAAGGAACCCTGCGCGGCCGCGCGGTGGTCGCCTACCAGAAAGGCAACAGCTTCCAGGACCACGTCAGCAGCGAACGCGGCGTGTTCTACGGGATCGCCGAAGCCGACCTGAGCCCGGACACCACCTTCGCCATCGGCGCCTCGAACCAGAACGACAACCGCAACGACAACTGGGTAGGCCTGCCCAGCCCGCTGGGCGGCCGCCACCTGGACCTCAAGCGCTCGTCCTATTACGGCGCCGACTGGTCCTACTGGGATACCGACACCACCCACCTGTTCAGCGACCTGACCCACCGCTTCGCCAACGGTTGGCAGATGAAGCTGGCCGCCGACAAGCTGTGGGCGCGAATCAACATGCTCGGGCTGTACAACGACTGCTACTACTCGACCACCGGCTGCGCCAGCATGACCCAGAACCCCGGCGACTACAGCTACACCGACGACCACGACAGCTATGACGCCTATGCCAACGGTCCCTTCCAGTTGCTCGGCCGCGAGCACGAGCTGGTGGTCGGCGCCAGCTATCGCCAGGAACGCTTCGACGGCCACGGCGGCTGGGGCAGCCTGTTCAACAAGGACGGCACCCCCACCGGGCCGATGGACCCGACCCAGTGGGACCCGAGCTCGACTCTCAAGCCGAGGCTGAACACCAGCCTGTGGGGCATGAAGCTCGACCAGGAACAGAAAGGCGCCTACCTCACCACCCGGTTGAACCTCGCCGACCCGCTGAAAGTGATCCTCGGCGGGCGCCTGGACTGGTACAAGGCCGACGCCGATACCGACAGCTACAAGGTCACCCGCAACGTCACCCGCTATGCCGGGGTGATCTACGACCTGAACCAGACCTACTCGGTCTACGCCAGCTATACCGACATCTTCAAGCCGCAGAGCAACTTCGACGCCGGCGGCGGCCTGCTCGACCCGATCACCGGCAAGAACTACGAGATCGGCCTGAAGGGCGAACACTTCGGCGGCGCGCTCAATTCGCAGATCGCGCTGTTCCAGATCGACCAGGAAAACCGCGCCACCGAGGACGTCGGCGGCCCCTCGCCATGCCCCTTCAGCCCCACCTCGCGCTATTGCTCGCGCGCTTCGGGCAAGGTCCGCAGCCAGGGCGTCGACCTGGAGCTGAGCGGTGCGCTGAGCGACGACTGGCAGATGATGGCCGGCTATACCTACGTCGACGCCAAGTACAAGCACGACAGCAACAAGGCCAACGAGGGCAAGCCATTCGACGCGGCCAAGCCACGCCACCTGTTCAAGCTCGCCACCAGCTATACGCTACCCGGCGAACTGCACAAATGGCGCGTCGGCGGCGACCTGGCCACCCAGAGCAAGACCGAGGACAGCAGCACCGGTTTCCAGCAGGGCGGCTACACCGTGGTCAACGCCATGCTCGGCTACAAGGTCAACGAACGGATCGACACGCGGCTGAACTTCAACAACCTGTTCGACAAGTACTATTACAGCGGCATCGACTTCGGCAACCTCAACTACGGCGAGCCGCGCAACCTGATGTTCACGGTGAAGTACTCGCTCTGATCCCGGACCGCCGGCGTGCCTCCGCAGGCGCGGCGGCGGTGTCCGAACGGCCCTTCGAGGCGCCTCAGCAGGGCCGATAGCGGCGCTCGAACTCGCTCGCCAACTGCTCCAGCGTGACGCTCCCCAGGCGCTCCAGGAGCAACGCCTGCGCCGCCTCGAACGCCTCGCCGAGCGCTTCGTTGACCGCCTGCTCGACCAGGCATTCCGGATGATCGGTAGACAGGCCGATGGCGAAGATCGAGGACGCTCCCAGCGCCTGGTGGATATCCAGCAAGGTGATGTCCGCCAGCGGCTTGGCCAGCCGCCAACCGCCGCGATGGCCCTTCTCCGAACTCACGTAGCCTTCGTTCTTCAGCAGCGCCATGGTCCGTCGCACCACCACCGGGTTGGTGCCGAGCATCTGCGCGATGGCTTCGGAAGTCGCCGGCCCTTCGTGGCGGGCCATATGGATCAGCACATGGAGCATGCGCGAGAGGCGGGTGTCGTTTCTCATGAACGGCGGGCTCGTGACGGAAAGACCATGAGTATGTCTCGCTACAGAAAAAGTTACGAGAGCGTTGACAAGCGCATCTCATGAAACTTACGTTGTTGCGTGACTATCCGAATGGGAGATACGCCATGACTTTCGACGTGATCATCGTGGGCGGCAGCTACGCCGGCATCTCCGCGGGCATGCAACTGGCGCGGGCGCGGCGCAGGGTGCTGGTGATGGATACGGGACTGCGACGCAACCGCTTCGCCCGGGCCTCCCACGGCTTTCTCGGCCAGGACGGCCGCGATCCGGCGGCCATCGCCGATGACGCCCGCGCGCAGTTGCTGGCCTATCCCAGCGTCGAGTGGCTGTCCGAAGCCGCCGTCGCGGCGAAGAAGGAGGCGGACGGTTTCGTGGTGAAGGCCGCCAACGGAGAACGTTTCACCGCGCGCCGGCTGATCCTCGCCAGCGGGGTCGCCGACGAGCTGCCGGAGATCCCCGGTCTTGCCGAGCGCTGGGGACGGCACGTGTTCCATTGCCCGTATTGCCACGGCTACGAACTGGACGGCGGGCCGATTGGCGTACTGGCGGCCTCACCGCTGGCCATCCACCACGCCCTGATGTTGCCCGACTGGGGAGCGACCACCTTTTTCCTCAACGGCGTCTTCGAACCGGATGCCGAGCAAATGTCCAGGCTGGACCGGCGCGGCGTGACGATCGAGCGCGAAGCCGTGGTCGCGCTGGGCGGCGCGCGCGCCGACGTGACCCTGGCCAGTGGCCGCACGATTACGCTCGCGGGGTTGTTCACCCAGCCGCGTACGCGCATGGCCAGCCCGCTGGCGGCGTTGCTCGGCTGCGAGTTCGAGGACGGCCCGAGCGGGCCGTTCATCAGGACCGACGGCATGCGCGAAACCAGCGTTCCCGGCGTCTTCGCCTGCGGCGACGCGGCGCTGGCGGCCGGCAACGTCGCCATCGCGGTGGGCGACGGCGCGCGCACCGGTGGCGCGGCGCATCATTCGCTGCTGTTCCGCTGACGCCGGAGGCTGACAGGCCAAGGATCCGGCCCACCGCCCGGCAAATCTTTCGAACTCCCCGGCGCTCCAGCTTTCCACTCTCCTGCATGTCACGCCACGGCGCCCGCCACGGGCGCCCCAGCAGAGGAGAAAACCATGAGCGCGAAGCTGCAAGGCAAGAACGTCCTGGTCATCACCGCCAACACCGGCATCGAGCGCGACGAGCTGCTCGAACCGCTGAAGACCCTGAAGCAACAGGGCGCCACGGTCACCCACGCGACCATCGAGGGCGGCGAAGCGCAGACCTGGGTGCACGACAGCGAGAAGGACCTGATCGTCAATTCCGACGCCAGGCTGCAAGGCCTGCGCGCCGAGGACTACGACTTGCTGCTGGTCCCCGGCGGCACGGTGAATGCCGACACCCTACGCCAGGACAGCGAGGCCCGGCGCCTGGTCAGGGAATTCAGCGACGCAGGCAAGACGGTCGCCGCCATCTGCCACGGCCCCTGGCTGCTGATCGACGCCGGTGTCGCCCGCGGCAAGACCCTGACCTCCTATTCCAGCGTGCGTATCGACCTGACCAACGCCGGCGCGGACTGGGTCGACACGCGGGTGAAAGTCTGCCCGGCGAACGGCTGGACCCTGATCACCTCGCGCAACCCGGGTGACTTGCAGGCGTTCAACGAAGCCATCGGCGAAGCCCTGCAGGCGGCCGCCTGATCGTCATTCGCGGAGGCGACCGGTGGACACCCTGAAGATCGCCACCTTCAACGTCAACGGCATCCAGACCCGGCTGGCCGCGCTGCTGGCCTGGCTGGAGCGGGAAGCGCCGGACATCGTCTGCCTGCAGGAACTGAAAACGCCCGACGCGCGCTTCCCCGCCGCGGCGCTGGAGAAGGCCGGATACGGCGCGATCTGGCAGGGCCAGTCGGCGTGGAACGGCGTCGCCATCCTCGCCCGCGACAGCCAGCCGCTGGAGGTACGCCGCGGCCTGCCGGGCAACGCCAGCGATCCCCACAGCCGCTACCTCGAAGCGGCCGTCGACGGCCTGCTGGTGGCCAGCCTGTACCTGCCCAATGGCAATCCCCAGCCGGGACCGAAGTTCGACTACAAGCTGGCCTGGTTCGAGCACCTCATCCGACACGCCGCCGAGCTGATGGAGAGCGGCCATCCGGTGGTGCTGGCCGGCGACTTCAACGTGGTGCCCAGCGACTTCGATATCTACGACACCCGCTCCTGGAAAAAGGACGCCCTGCTCCAGCCGGAGTCCCGCGAGTGCTTCGAGCGCCTCCTGCGGCAGGGCTGGGTGGACGCGCTACGCCAGCGTTTCCCCGACCGGCGCCTCTATACCTTCTGGGACTACTTCCGCCAGCACTGGCAACGCGACGCCGGGCTGCGCATCGACCACCTGCTGCTCAGCGCCAGCCTGGCGGACCACCTGGAAGACGCCGGGGTGGATCGCTGGGTGCGCGGCGAGGAGCACGCCAGCGACCACGCGCCGGCCTGGGTAAGCCTGCGGCGTCCCTCAGAGCCCCGGCGCTAGCCGAGCTGGCCCCGGCACTGCGCATCGGCTCTCACCGCCCCTCCGGCAACCTCGCCACCACCTTGATCTCGAAGCTGAAGCCATACAGCCAGTTCACCCCCACCGCCGTCAGCGTGGGGTACGGCGCCTCGCCCCAGTACTCCGGGACGATCTTCCAGATGCGCTCGAAGTTGGCCTCGGCGTCGACCATGAACACGGTGACGTCGAGCACATCGTCGAACCCGCAACCGGCCGCGGCGAGCACCGCATTCAGATTGTCGAAGGCGCGGCGGACCTGGGTCTCCAGCTCGGGTTCGGGAGAGCCGTCGTCGCGGCTGCCGACCTGGCCGGAGACGAACAGCAGGCCGTCGCTGCGGACCGCCGGGGAATAGCGGTTGCGCTCGTAGAGGGCCTGGCGGCCGGCGGGGAAAACCACGTCGCGTACAGTCATGCGATACCTCCATCCTGGGGCTCCCGGCCCCGTCATCGTCGATGGAAGAACGGTAAGGTCGTGCGCGCCGTGGATAAACGCGCAACCCTGGCCATGACTGTTTGTAGAATCCAAACAATCCCCGACGACCCGGAGTCCCGATGGACCGTTTCGATGCGATGCAGGCCTTTGCCCGTGTGGTGGATACCGGCAGCTTCACCAAGGCGGCGGAGACGCTGCACATGAGCCGCACCAGCGTCACCCAGTTGGTCCAGCAACTGGAAGCGCGGCTGCGGGTACGCCTGCTCAACCGCACCACGCGCAAGCTCAACCTGACCGCCGACGGCGCCGCCTACTACGAGCGGGTGGTACGCCTGCTGGCGGAACTGGACGATGCCGAGACCAGCCTCTCCAGCGCCGCCCTGGCGCCCCGCGGGCGTCTCCGGATCGACGTACCGAGCCCGCTGGCGCGGCTGCTGCTGATCCCGGCGTTGCCCGAGTTCCATGCGCGCTATCCGGAGATCCAGATCGACCTGGGCGTGAGCGATCGGCTCGTCGACCTGATCGACGAGAACGTCGATTGCGTCATCCGCGGCGGCGAACTGCGCGACCAGTCGCTGATGGCGCGGCGGGGCGGCGACCTGCAACTGGGGGTCTACGCGGCACCGGCCTACTTGCAGCGCGCCGGCGTGCCGAGCCACCCGCGCGAACTGGAGGACAGCCACCAGCGTATCGTCGGCTTCCTCTGGGCGCGCACCGGCAAGGCCCTGCCCTACGCCATGCGCAGGGGCGAGGAAAGCCTGCGGGTGGCGGGCCGCCATGTGCTGGCGGTGGACGACGGCAACGCCTACCTGGCGGCCGGGCTGGCCGGCCTGGGCATCCTCTGGCTGCCGCACTACATGGCGCGTGAGCCCCTCGCCCGCGGCGAGCTGCTGCCGCTGTTCGAGGACTGGAGCCTGGAGCCGATGCCGCTGTACCTGGCGTTCCCGCCGAACCGCCACGTCAGCGGCAAGCTGCGGGTGTTCATCGAGTGGGTCGCCGAACTGATCGCGCGGCATGCGCCGCCGTTGCATCCGCCGCTCTGAAACAAAGACGGAGGCGTATCCTGGAAAACCCTGGAGTAATGGTAAGCGGCCAGGGCTCTATATATGCCCCGCGATTATAAAGATGACTGATACGACCATAAGCCGGATATCCTGGAATTCAACCAAGCCGACATCGGAACGGTTTCCGAGCGATGAATGAAAGATTCACCCAGCCTTATATTCGGCAGTGGTCAAACCGGATAACTTGAAAATCCGGATTTCGTTAACCCGATCACATCGATAGATGCACCAGCAAAGCACTCGCGCACTACACCCTGCACCTCTCTGAAGCAAGCCGAAGGCTCTATAGCGGCACTCCAGACCAAACTTTAGTTGGTAGAGAGAGCACTCCAACATCAATGACAAGTGAGGGGAATAGCTATCTATTCTGCTATCCATAAACGCTTCTTCATATTTAATAGCTAGCAGAAACGAATATAAAAAATATTTGAACGACTCCGTCACCCCTGCATATCTTTCGCCACGCGAACGATTAAGGAAGTTGCCCTCCCCAAACTGAAGGAGTCGATTCATGCATAAGAGAACGTACCTGAATGCATGCCTGGTTCTCGCGCTGGCTGCGGGCGCGAGCCAGGCCTCGGCCGCGCCCGGTGCGAGCGAAATGGCTGGCGACGTCGCCGTGCTCCAGGCCTCCCCGGCGAGCACCGGCCACGCCCGCTTCGCCAACCCCAACGCGGCGACCTCGGCGGCCGGCATCCACTTCGCCGCGCCCCCCGCCCGCCGCGTGGCCCGCGCCGCGCCGCTGGCGCCGAAACCGGGTACGCCGCTGCAAGTGGGCGTGGGCCTGAAAACGGCGACTCCGGAAATCGACCTGACAACCCTCGAATGGATCGACACTCCGGACGGGCGCCACACCGCGCGCTTCCCGATCAGCGCTGCGGGGGCCGCCAGCCTGCGCGCCGCGATTCGCCTGGAAACCCGCAGCGGCTCGCTGCCCGACGACGTGCTGCTGCACTTCGCCGGCGCCGGCAAGGAAATCTTCGAGGCCAGCGGCAAGGACCTCTCGCTCAACCGTCCCTACTGGAGCCCGGTCATCGAGGGCGATACCCTGACCGTCGAACTGGTGCTGCCGGCCAACCTGCAACCGGGCGACCTGCGCCTGTCGGTACCCCAGGTATCGTATTTCGCCGACTCCCTGTACAAGGCCGGCTACCGCGACGGCTTCGGCGCCAGCGGCAGCTGCGAGGTGGATGCGGTCTGCGCGACCCAGAGCGGCACACGGGCCTACGACAACGCCACCGCAGCGGTGGCGAAGATGGTCTTCACCAGCTCGGCGGACGGCGGCAGCTACATCTGCACCGGCACCCTGCTGAACAACGGCAACTCGCCCAAGCGCCAGTTGTTCTGGTCGGCCGCGCACTGCATCGAGGACCAGGCCACCGCCGCGACGCTGCAGACCATCTGGTTCTACAACACCACCCAGTGCTACGGCGACGCCTCGACCATCAACCAGAGCGTCACCGTGCTGACCGGCGGGGCGAATATCCTGCACCGCGACGCGAAGCGCGACACCCTGCTGCTGGAACTCAAGCGCACTCCGCCGGCCGGCGTGTTCTACCAGGGCTGGAGCGCCACGCCGATCGCCAACGGCTCGCTCGGCCATGACATCCACCATCCGCGCGGCGACGCCAAGAAGTACTCGCAGGGCAACGTCTCGGCAGTGGGCGTCACCTACGACGGGCATACCGCCCTGACCCGCGTCGACTGGCCGTCGGCGGTGGTCGAAGGCGGCTCGTCCGGCTCGGGCCTGCTGACCGTCGCCGGCGACGGCTCCTACCAGCTGCGCGGTGGCCTGTACGGCGGCCCCTCGTACTGCGGCGCGCCCACCTCACAGCGCAATGACTACTTCTCCGATTTCAGCGGCGTCTATTCGCAGATCTCCCGCTACTTCGCGCCCTGAGGCCAGCCAGGCTATCGATCGCGCACCGGCGGATAACCGCGCAGCGGTTATTCGCCCTACGCCCGGATTGGCGCCTGGAAGTGCGGCTTCTTTCGTCGTCCGGGACAGGTAGGGCGCATAACGCCAACGGCGTTATCCGCCGTTTATCCCGCGCAGCGGTTATCCGCCCTACGCCCGGATTGGCGCCTGGAAGTGCGGCTTCTTTCGTCGTCCGGGACAGGTAGGGCGCATAACGCCAACGGCGTTATCCGCCGTTTATCCCGCGCAATGGTTATTCGCCCCACGCCCGGATTGGCACCTGGAAGTGCGGCTTCTTTCGTCGTCCGGGACA